>JAXIPI010000099.1:0-21969 GCA_045403015.1 Gaiellaceae bacterium
GATCCGCGCTGGGCGCGTCGAGCGCGTGCTCGGAGAGGGCCTTCTCGGCGCACCGCTCTGGGCGGTGGGGCCGGCGGTTGCCGCGCATGTCGAGACGCGTCTCGGCGAGCCTCCCTTCGAGCTCGCGCTAGCGTTTCAGCATGCGATCGACGCGGGAGAGCGTGTAGCGGGGATCCAGATCGGCCCGACGCGCGATCTGACGGCGCCGGTCGACGTCCTCGCGGAGAACTTCCCCTACCTGAGGAACTTGTGACCGACGCGTACGACAACTTCCAGCAGGGCCGGGCCCACCTGAAGGACGGCATGGCCGCCCAGGCCACGGTTGCGCTCGAGAAGGCGAAGAAGCTCGAGCCTGACAAGGCGTCGATTCGTGAGGCGCTTGGGATCGCGTACTTCAGGATCCAGCGCTGGAAGGAGGCGGAGGCGGAGTTCCGGGCCGTTCTCGAGCTCTCGCCGACTGACGACTACGCGCACTACGCGCTCGGCCGCGCGCTGGAGAAGCAGGGACGCGATGCCGAGGCGAACGGCCATTACAAGCTTGCGAGCTCGCTCTCGCCGAACAGCGAGCACTACGCCGAGCGGATCATGGAGCTCGACCGCACCGACGAGCCGGGCGACGAGCAGACCTAGGTCATTCTCTCGCCGGTGACGCGGCGAACCTCTGCCAGCGACGTGACGCCCTCGAGCGTGAGGCGAATTCCGTCCTGGCGCATCGTCGTCATGCCGCCCTTGACCGCGGCGGCGAAGATCTCGTCGGTCGAGCTCTCGATCAGCCCGCGGATCTCACCGCGGATCTGCATCACCTCGAAGAGCCCGACGCGCCCGGTGTAGCCGGTGAACGAGCAGGCCTCGCAGCCGGTCGCACGGTAGAGCCACGTCGCGCCCTGGTCGACGGACGACAGGCCGAGGTCTGCGAGCTCGCTCTCGTCGGGCTCGTACGACTCGCGACAGTGCTGGCAGAGCTTGCGCGCCAGCCGCTGGGCGACGATGCAGTTGAGTGAGGTCGCGATCAGGCCGGGATCGACGCCCATGTCCTTCAGCCGTGCGATCGCGCTCGCGGCGTTCTGGGCGTGCAGGGAGCTGAGCACCATGTGACCGGTCATCGCGGCCTGGAAGGCGATGTCCGCCGTCTCGTCGTCGCGGATCTCGCCGACGAGGATCACGTCGGGGTCGGACCGGAGGATCGTGCGGAGGCCGGAGGCGAACGTAAGGCCCGCACGCGGGTTGACCTCGATCTGGTCGGCGTTCGTCACCTGATACTCGACCGGATCCTCGATCGTCGTGATCACGCGCTCGTCGTCGTCGAGCTGGAGGAGCGCGGCATGGAGGGTGCTGGACTTGCCGCTGCCGGTCGGTCCGACCACGATCACGGCGCCGAAGGGCTGAGCGACGGAGCGGGTCAGGGCCTCGGCGGCGGCCTCGCTCATCCCGAGCTCCTCGAGCGAGATCGCGGCGGCGCCGGAGCTCATGATCCGCAGCGTCACCTTTTCGCCGTGGGTCGTCGGCAGCACCGCGACGCGCAGGTCGACCGAACGGTCACCGGCGCGGAGTGACAGGCGTCCATCCTGCGGGGCCCGCTTCTCGGCGATGTCGAGCTCGGCCATGACCTTCAGGCGGCTCGTGACCGCGGGCTGGAGGTTCTTCGCAATCGTCGTGAGCTCGCGCATCACACCGTCGATCCGGGCGCGGACAAGCAGGCGGTTGTGTTGGGGCGTGAAGTGGACATCGGAGGCGCCGAGATCGATAGCGCGGCTCAGGACGGCGTTGACCCTCTTGATCGCAGGCGCGTTTGTCGCAGCCTCGCGCAGGTCGATGACCGTTCCCGAAGGTTCTTCCTCGACGATCGTCTCCTCGTCGAGGTCGAGCTCGCCGGCGTAGATCCGTGTGATGGCCCTGTCGATCGCTTCGGCGGAGGCGACTCCGACGCGGACGGTCGCACCGAGCGCGATTCTCAGATCGTCGGAGGCGACGACGTTCGTCGGGTCGTCGACGGCGACGAGCACCGCTCCGTCGGCGAGGAAGCGCACCGGGATCGCGCAGTAGCGCCGCGCGAGCGTCTCGCCCAGCAGGCCCGCCGCGCCGATGTCGATCGACTCGCGAACGAGGTCGATGAACGGGAGCTCGTGCTGCTCTGCGAGCACACGCGAGACCTGAGTGGGCGTCACGAAGCCCAGGTCGACGAGAATCTCGCCGAGGCGCTTGCCGGACGTCTCCTTGTCGTGCAGCGCCTGCTCGAGCTGCTCGACGGAGAGGGCGCCGTCGCGGAGCAGGAGGGCTCCCAGAGCCGGCCACGGATGTGCAGCAGCTTCCATTTCGTGCCGGTAATCGGCCGCGCCGATCGCGACATGAGATGTAATCCGGCACGATGAGAGCCGTTTTGCAGCGGGTTTTGCGGGCGTCGGTGCGCGTGGACGACCGGATCGAGGGCGAAATCGCGGCCGGCCTCCTCGTTCTCCTCGGGATCGCGGCGGGTGACGGCGAGGCCGACGCCGCGCGCCTGGCCGGCAAAGTTGCTCGGCTCCGCGTCTTCGAGAACGACGAAGGCCGACTGGACCGCTCGTTACTCGACATCGGCGGGGCGGCGCTCGTGGTCAGCCAGTTCACGCTGATCGCCGATACGCACAAGGGAAATCGTCCGAGCTTCGCGGGCGCCGCCGCACCGGACGAGGCGGAGGCGCTGGTCGAGGGCTTCTGCGCCGCCCTGCGCGCGCTCGGCGTCCCCGTCGAGACAGGTGTCTTCGGAGCGCGAATGGAGGTGGAGCTCGTGAACGACGGGCCGGTTTCGATCACGCTCGGGTAGAGGCCGAATCGGCCCGTCGCTGCTACACTTCCGAGACCATTTTCACCTGCTGGACGAAATGGGCGCGCCGCGCCCATTTTTGTTGAAGGAGTCATGTTTTGAGCACCACGTACGAGAAGGAGAGGACGCTGACGAAGCAGATCGGACGGGAAGTCGCGACGGCCCTGCCGGGCGTCGAAGTGCTCGCCGTCGAGCTCTCAGCTCCAGACCGTTTCACCGTCTTCGTCGACCACGCCGAAGGCGTCGATCATGCGCTCTGCGCGCGCGTCACCGACGTGCTGCGCGGATACCTGGGCGAGTACGCCGTCGAGGTCTCCTCGCCCGGGATCGAGCGGCCGCTGCGCAGGCCCGAGCACTTTCGCAACGCGGTCGGTCGGACGGTCACGCTTCGCACGCCGGAGCGCAAGCGCCTCAAGGGCGAGATCGTGAGTGCCGGCGAGAGTTCCGTCGTCGTCCAGTCGGGCAACAACAACGTCGAGATCCCGTACGACGCGATCGTCCGGGGCAACCTGGTCTACACCGATTCTGACAAGGGAGCGTAGGAGATGTCCCAGGAGATCATCGAGCACATCCGCGGCCTCGAGCGTGAGAAGGGCATCGAGGAGAACACCGTCGTCGGTGCGCTCGAGGACGCCCTCCTCGCCGCCTACAAGAAGACCCCGGGCGCGTCCCGGCATGCCGCCGTCGAGCTTGACGACGAGGGCGAGTTTCGCGTTTTCTCGATCGAGATTCCGGGTGACCTCGAGACGCGCCTCCTCGACGAGGCGATGGAGGCGAAGATCGAGGAGCTCGAGCGGCTCGAGGAGGAGACCGGCGAGAAGCAGCACACGCTGATCAACCAGGACGAGCTCGAGCTCGACTGGGATCAGGTGCCCGAGGAGCTGATCGTCCGAGCCGACGTCACCCCGCACGACTTCGGCCGGATCGCCGCGATGACCGCCAAGCAAGTGATCCAGCAGCGAATTCGCGAGGCCGAGCGCGCGATGATGTACGAGGAGTACATCGACCGCCAGGGCGAGGTCGTGACCGGCATCGTCCAGCAGGCCGGCGATCGCAACAACGTGCTCGTCGACCTCGGCAAGGTCGAGGCGCTGCTGCCGCGCTCCGAGCAGGTCGACGGCGAGCGCTACGAGCAGGGCTCCCGCATCAAGGCCGTGATCACCGAGGTGCGCTCGGGGACGAAAGGCCCGCAGGTGATCCTTTCGCGCCGCGATCCGGAGCTGATCAAGACGCTCTTCGAGCTCGAGGTGCCCGAGATCGCCGACGGCCTCGTCGTGATCCGCGGCGTCGCCCGTGAGCCCGGCTACCGCGCGAAGATCGCGGTCGAGTCGCACGCCCAGGGTGTCGACCCCGTCGGCGCCTGCGTCGGGCCGCGCGGCTCCCGCGTCCGCATGGTCGTCTCCGAGCTCCGCGGCGAGAAGATCGACATCATCCCGTGGAACACCGAGCCGGCACGGTTCGTCGCGAAGGCGCTCTCGCCTGCACGGGTGCGCGAGGTCTACATCGACGACGAGACCAAGGAGGCCACGGTTGTCGTCCCGAACGACCAGCTGGCGCTGGCGATCGGCAAGGACGGCCTGAACGCCCGCCTCGCCGCGCGCCTGACCGGGTGGAAGGTCGACATCCAGTCCGACGAGGAGTTCGCGCAGGCCGAGGCCGAGGCGGCGTTCGCCGGCGACGGCGAGGGCGGCGAAGGGGACTACTCCGGCCGCTGCGCCGCGATCCTCTCCAACGGCAAGCGCTGTCCGAATGCGGCGCTCCCGGGCACTCGCTACTGCGGCGTCCCGGCCCACCAGGCGATGGTCGGCCAGGAGCCAGAGACAGTCCCCGTGGCCGAGGTCGAGGAGCTCGCGGCACCCGCCGAGGCGGAGTCGGTCGAGCCGATCGCCGAGGCCGCCGAGGAGGCCGAGGAGGCCGCGGTCGAAGAGCAGCCCGTCGAAGACGAGCCCGAGGCCGCGGTGGAGCCGGTTGCCGTCGAGGCTGTTCCGACTGAGACAGGGGAGGACGAGACCGCTGCGTGACCTCGCCGGAACGCACGTGCGCGGGCTGCGGGCGCAAGGCGCCACAGTCGGAGCTCCGTCGCTTCGCGGCACGCGCGGGAATGCTCGTGGAGGGACGGACGGAGCCCGGCAGGGGCGTCTACACGTGCCGGCGGCTGTCCTGCTTCGAACGGGCGGTGGATCGCCGCGCCTTCAGCCGTATCCTGAAGCGGACCGTCGTCGTCGATCCGGCGCTCTCGCGCCTCTACACTGACCGCTGATGGCCGACGAACCGAACAAGCCAAACCGTCCAATTCGGCCCCGCCAGGGAGCGCCCGGGCGTAAGCGCCGGGTCGTGATCGAGGGTGGCACCAACCGCCCGAACCCACGCCACAACCGTGGCCGCACCGACGCGATGCCGAAGCGCGAGAAGCAGGAGGTCGCGCCACCGACCGGTCCGGCGACCGTACCCTCGGGGGTCTCCGTCCGCGACCTTTCGCAGGCGCTCGGCGTACCGGCTGCGCAGCTGATCAAGATCATGATGGGGCTCGGCCAGATGGTCCAGATCACCCAGTCCCTCTCCGACGAAGAGGTCGAGCTGATCGGGACGGAGCTGGACCGCGAGATCACGATCAAGCACGCCGCCGACGAAGAGGAGCTGCCGGAGGAGTTCGAGGATGCGGAGGAGGATCTCGCGCCGCGCCCACCGGTCGTCACGATCATGGGCCACGTCGACCACGGCAAGACGACGCTGCTCGACGCGATCCGCCAGTCCGCGGTCGTCGAGACCGAGGCCGGCGGCATCACGCAGCACATCGGCGCCTATCAGGCCGAGATCGACGGCCGGAAGATCACCTTCCTCGACACGCCGGGCCACGAGGCGTTCACCGCCATGCGCGCCCGCGGCGCGAAGGTGACGGACATCGCCGTCCTCGTCGTCGCGGCCGACGACAGCGTCATGCCCCAGACGAAGGAGTCGATTTCCCACGCCCGCGCCGCCGGCGTCCCGATCGTCGTCGCGGTGAACAAGATGGACATGCCGGACGCCAATCCGGATCGCGTCAAGGCCGACCTCGCGGCCGAAGGGCTTCAGCCCGAGGACTGGGGCGGCACCGTCCAGTTCTCCAACGTTTCCGCAAAGCAGAAGACGAATCTCGACGACCTGCTCGAGAAGGTGCTGCTGGTCGCCGACGCCGAGCTCGAGCTGACCGCCAATCCGAACACCGAGGCTTCCGGCCCGATCATCGAGTCTCGCCTCGACGTCGGCCGCGGCCCCGTCGCGACGATGCTCGTGCACCGCGGCACGCTTCGGGTCGGCGACGCGATCGTGGCCGGCGATGCGCACGGCAAGGTGCGCGCCCTCCACGACTACCGCGGCGAGAGGGTCAATGAGGCCCGTCCGGGCACGCCGGTGGAGATCCTTGGCTTCGACGTGCCGCCGCCCGCCGGCGAGCTCGCGCGCGTGGTCGAGAACGAGCGTGAGGCCCGCCAGCTCGCGCAGCGTCGTGGCCAGCGTCTCCGCACCGAGCAGCTCGCGCAGCGCTCGAAGGGTGGCGTCTCGCTCGAGTCGCTCTTCTCGCAGCTGCAGGAAGGCGCCATTCAGGATCTGAACCTGATCCTCAAGGGCGACGTCGGCGGCTCGGTCGAGGCGGCGATCTCCGAGCTCGCGAAGATCGAGCATCCCGAGGTGCGCGTGAACGTGATCCACCAGGGCGTCGGCCCGATCACCGAGGGCGACATCATGCTCGCCGCGACCTCGAATGCGCTCGTCGTCGGATTCAACGTCCGTCCGAATGCCGAAGCACGGCAGCTCGCGGAGCGCGAGAGCGTCGACATCCGCACCTACCGCGTCATCTACCAGCTCACCGAGGACATCGAGCAGGCGCTCGTCGGCATGCTCTCCGCCGTCCAGACCGAGGAGATCATCGGCGAGGCCGAGGTGCGCGCCCTCTTCAAGGTCTCGCGGCTCGGCACGATCGCCGGCTGCATGGTCACCTCGGGCGTCGTGCGGCGGAACTCGCAGGTGCGGGTCGTCCGCGACGGAACGGTGATCTACGACACGACGATCTCGCAGCTGAAGCGTTTCAAGGAAGACGCGCGGGAGGTCGCCGAAGGCTTCGAGTGCGGCATCCTGCTCAACGACTTCAACGACGTCAAGGAAGGCGACGTTCTCGAGGCCTACGAGACGCGTCAGGTCGAGCGGACCTCGCTCGACGAGCCTGCCGGCGCACCAGCCACGCCCGCCACGCCCTAGTGCCCTCCGGCTGGGTCGGAATCCTCTCCGCCGAGCTGCACTTTCCTGAGGCGCACTCGTTGAAGGAGAAGCGCATGCATGTGCGCTCGGCAAAGGAGCAGCTGCGGAACCGCTTCGCCGCCGCGGTCGCCGAGGTCGATCACCACGACGTCTGGCAGCGCACACGGCTCACGGTCGCCGTAGTCACGCGCGAAGCCGGTGAGGCAGAGCGGCTGCTCGCCGACGCCGAGCGCTACCTGGCATCGCGCGAGTGGGAGCTCGGAGTCGTCGACCGGGAGCTCGTCACCATCGACGACTAGCCCGCTACCGTAAGGCGTATGCCCGAGCGGATGCGCAGAGTCAACGAGTCGCTCCGCCAGGTTCTCTCCGAGGCCCTGCTGGAACTGAAGGACCCGAGGATTGGGTTCGTGACGGTCACCGGCGTCAAGACGTCGCAGGACTTGCGGCAGGCGACCGTCTACGTGAGCGTGCTCGGCAGCGAGAAGAAGCGAAGCTCGAGCATGACCGGGCTGGTTGCCGCGCACGGCGTTCTCCAGGCCCGGCTCTCACGGGAGCTCCGGATGAAGCGGACCCCGCTGCTCTCGTTCGAATACGATCACGCGGTCGAGCACGGCGTGCGGATGTCCAAACTCATCGATGAGCTCGCCCCCGAACCAGACGACCACGGCAGCTGACCTCGGGGCGGTCGTCGAGGCGATCCGCGAGCGCGAGCGGTTTCTCGTCACGACGCATGAGAATCCGGACGGCGACGCGCTCGGCTCGCTGCTCGCGACCCACCTCGCGCTGCAGTCGCTGGACAAGGACAGCGTCATGTTCCTCGCCGGGCCTGCGCCGCTCCCCGGTGAGTACCGCTTCCTGGCCCTCGACGACCTGCAGCGAGACCTGCCCGCCGATGCCGCAGAGCGGACGCTGATCGCCGTCGACTGCGCGAACGAGAGCCGGATCGGTGCCGATCCTGCGGTCCTGCACCTGGCGCCGTTCACGCTCAACATCGACCACCACCACGACAATTCCCGCTTCGGCGACGTCGATCTGGTCGACGCGGAGGCCTCCTCGACCGGCGAGTTGCTGCGCGACGTCTTCGCCGCGCTCGACGTCGAGCTGACGCCGGAGCTGGCAGAGCCGCTCTACACCGCGCTCGTGACCGACACCGGGCGCTTTCAGTACGCGAACACGACGCCCAAGGCGCTGCGGCTCGCCGCGGAGCTCGTCGAGGCGGGGGCGGACGTGCACAAGGTCTTTCAGGATGTCTACGAGAACGTCCAGTTCGCGAAGCTGAAGCTCCTCGCGCGCGCGCTCGACCGGGCCGACGTGTACGAGGGCGGCAGACTCGTTGTGTCGTACCTGCTCCGTGACGACTTCGCGGAGGTCGGTGCGGTCGAGCCGTACTCGGAGGGGATCATCGACTTCCTGCGTGCGGTCGAGGGCGCCGACATGGCCGCGATGATCCGCGAGCCGCCTCGCGGTGGCACCCCGGCACGCCGTGTCTCCCTGCGGGCCTCGCATGACGAGATCGACGTGTCCGCGATCGCGCGGGCCTCGGGCGGCGGCGGCCACCGCCAGGCGGCGGGCTTCTCGAGCGACGACTCGATCGAGGAGATCACGAACTTCCTCAGGCGCGAGTTCGTCGCCGCTGCGGGCGCTCCCACCCCCGGCTGATGCCCCCGAAGGGCCTCGAGCCGAGCGGGATCATCCTGGTCGACAAGCCGGCCGGACCCTCGTCGTTCGCCATCGTTGCTCGCGTCCGGTCGCGCACCGGGACGAAGATGGGCCATGCGGGAACTCTTGACCCATTCGCTACTGGATTGTTGCTTTTGCTCTCCGGCCGATCGACAAAATTGGCGGGATCGTTCGTCGGTCTCGACAAGCGCTATCTCACGGACGTCGACCTCACGTCCCGTACGACCACGGGCGATCCGGAAGGGGAGGTCGTCGAATCGCTCGAGGCGCCTTCGGCAGACGAGCTCGAGCAGCGGCTCGCGGGCCTCCGTGGCGAGATCGAGCTGCCGATCCCGGCCGCGTCCGCGGTCAAGATCGGCGGTGAGCGCGCCTACAAGCTGCACCGTCGCGGCGTCGACGTGGAGATGCCGCTGCGGCGTTCGCGCGTCGACGCGCTCGACGTCATCACGTATACGAACGGTGTCGTCCGCCTCGACCTTCGCGTCAGCTCGGGGACCTACGTCCGGGCGATTGCCGAGGCGCTCGGAGGCCACTGCGCGACGCTCCGCCGGCTCGAGATCGGCCCGTTTCGAGTCGAGGACGCCGACGAGGACCTCGTGATCCCGCCGGAACAGGCACTGGCGCTGCTGCCGTGAGCGGTCGGCAGGAAGACGTGGCCGTCGCGATCGGGACGTTCGACGGAGTCCACCTCGGCCACCGCCGGGTGATCGAAGAGGCGCGAGCGACCGGCCTGCCCGTTCGGGTGCTGACCTTCGATCCGCACCCGCGTGTCGTGCTGGGCAACCTCGTCGAGATGATCTCGAGCCTCGAGCGGCGGCTCGAGCTGCTGGCAGAGCTCGGGGTCGCCGAGACGACGGTGCTCGACTTCACGCTCGACGTCACCCAACAGGAGCCGGAGGAGTTCGCGTCCGAGCACCTTGCCGGTGCGGCGGTCGTCGTTGCGGGCGAGGATTTCCGCTTCGGCCGCAGGCGCAGAGGCGACCTCGAGCTGCTCGAGCGTCTCGGTCTCGCGGTGCGGCCGGTGCCGCTGCTCGACGGCGTCTCATCGACCGAGATCCGGCGTCATTTGCACGCGGGCGAGGTGGGGGAGGCCGCGCGCCTGCTCGGCCGGCCGCCGGAGTTGGACGGGATCGTCGTCAGCGGCGACCAGCGGGGCGGCACGCTCGGGTACCCGACGGCCAACCTGGCCGTCGATCCCGGCCTGCTCGTACCGCGGTACGGGATCTACGCCGGCGCTGCTCTCGACCATCGGGCCGCGGTCTCGATCGGGACGAACCCGCACTACGGTGGGGAGGAGCGACGGATCGAGCCGCATCTGCTCGACTTCGAGGGTGACCTCTACGGACGCCGGCTTGTGGTCGAGCTGTGGGAGCGACTCCGCGACGAGCAGGTGTTCGAGAGCGAGCAGGAGCTGATCGAGCAGATCGCGCGCGACGTCGACGCGACGAGGAAGGCGGTCCGACCGGCGTAGGTAGGTTGAGCGACGTGAGCGAGAACGGCGCAATGATCCATGCCCGCGGGCTCCTGAAGCGGTTCGGCGAGCTCGTCGCCGTCGACGGAATCGATCTCGACGTCCGGCGCGGCGAGGCGTTCGGTTTCCTCGGACCCAACGGCGCGGGGAAGAGCTCGACAATGCGAATGATCGGCTGTGTCTCCCCGGTGAGCGGCGGGACGCTGCGCATCCTCGGCCTCGATCCCGACGCGGACGGCGCGGGCATCCGGGCCCGGCTCGGCGTCGTACCGCAGCAGGACACGCTCGACACCGAGCTGACGGTGCGCGAGAACGTCCTGATCTACGGACGCTATTTCGGGCTCTCGCGCCGCGAGTTGAAGCCGAAGATCGACGAGCTGCTCGACTTCGTCCAGCTCACCGAGCGCGCAGGCGACAAGGTCGAGCCGCTCTCGGGCGGGATGAAGCGGCGTCTGACGATCGCGCGTTCGCTCGTCAACGATCCCGAGTTGCTGCTCCTAGATGAGCCGACGACGGGGCTCGACCCGCAGGCGCGGCACGTGGTCTGGGATCGCCTGTTCCGCCTGAAGCAGCGCGGCGTGACCCTCGTGCTGACAACCCACTACATGGACGAGGCAGAGCAGCTCTGCGACCGGCTCGTCGTGATGGATCACGGCCGGATCGTGGCGGAAGGCTCGCCGCGCCAGCTGATCGAGAAGTACTCCACGCGCGAGGTTGTCGAGGTGCGCTTCGAAGCCGAGCGGGCGGAGGGCGGTGCGCTGAATGGCCTCGGCGAGCGAGTTGAGGAGCTGCCGGACCGCGTCCTCGTCTACACCGACGACGGCGACGCCACGGCAGCCGCGATCGCCGAGCGTGGGCTGCCTCCGCACTCGACGCTCGTGCGCCGCAGCACGCTCGAGGACGTCTTCCTCCATCTGACCGGCCGCACCCTCGTGGACTAAATAGACATGGACGGCATCCTCCAACCGCTCCGCGCGTACGAGCACTGGCTCGCGCAGTACAAGCGCGTCTGGCGGGGCACGATCGGGACGAGCCTTGTCAGCCCGTTGCTCTACCTGACGGCGCTGGGCGTCGGGCTGGGAACGATCGTCGATCAGTCGCCGAATGCCCCGGCCGGCGTTTCCTACCTCGACTACATCGCACCGGGACTGCTCGCTGCGGCGGCGATGCAGACGGCGGCGGCGGAATCGAGTTGGCCCGTGATGGGCGCGATCAAGTGGACACGGACCTACTACGCGATGACCGCGACCCCGCTCACAGAGCGGGACGTGCTGATCGGCCACCAGCTGTTCGTGGTCACGCGCGTGCTCACGGCGAGCGTGGCGTACCTCGTCGTCGTCGCGGCCTTCGGCGCCGTCAACTCGTGGCTCGGCCTGCTCGCGATCCCTGTCGCGGTCCTGGTCGGGACGGCGTTCTCGATGCCGATGGCGGCGTACGCGGCGACGAGCGAGTCCGACTCGAGCTTCCCGCCGATCTTCCGCTTCGTGATCGTCCCGATGTTCCTCTTCTCGGGCACGTTCTTCCCCGTCTCCCAGATGCCGCTCGCGCTCGAGCTGCTGGCCTACGTGACGCCCATCTGGCATGGGCTGGAGCTCTGCCGCGGGTTGATGCTCGGCACGATCGAATGGCTGCCGGCACTCGGCCACGTCGCCTACCTCCTCGCTTGGACGATCGGCGGCCTCGTGCTGGCGCGCCGCGCCTACCGAAAGAGGCTCTTCAAGTGACGACCCTGGTCGCACGGGCGCTCGACCGCCCCGGCGGACGCGGGGTGCTGCTCTTCGAGCGCAACCTGATGAGTTACCGGCGGATGTGGCCGATCATCGTCTCGGGCTTCTTCGAGCCCCTCTTCTACCTGCTCTCGCTCGGCTTCGGGCTCGGCGGCTACGTCGGCGAGGTGGTCATCGACGGCGCCCAGATCGACTACGCGACGTTCGTCGCGCCGGGCCTGCTGGCCGCCTCGGCGATGAACGGCGCGTTCTACGACGCCACCAACGTCTTCTGGAAGCTCAAGTATCAGAGGCTCTACGACGCGATTCTCTCGACGCCCCTCGGGCCGAAGGACGTCGCCACGGGCGAGGCCGTGTGGGCGCTCTTCCGCGGCCTGCTCTACGCGATCGGGTTCTTCACCGTGATCGTCGCGCTCGGCCTCGTGGAGTCGTGGTGGGCGCTGCTGGCGCTGCCGGCGACCGTGTTCGTCGGCTTCGCGTTCGCAGGCATGGGCGTCGCTGCGGTCACCTACATGCGCAGCTGGCAGGACTTCGACATCCTGAACCTCGCGATCCTGCCGATGTTCCTCTTCTCGGCCACGTTCTTCCCGCTCTCGACCTACCCGGCCTGGCTCGAGGTCGTGATCCAGGCGACGCCGCTGTACAACGGGGTCGATCTCCTGCGTTCGCTGACGACGGGCACCGTCGGGAGCGCCCAGCTCGTCAACGTCGCGTACCTGACTGTGCTCGGCCTCATCGGCACCTGGATCGCGAGCAGGCGCGTCGAAAAGCTCCTGCTCACATAGCGAACCGATCCGGCTCCGCGGACGAATTCGTGGCAGATGGCGCAAGATCGGCGTTTTGTTCGCATCTTCACTGGTGTGGGATCCGACTCTCTCCAGTCCGTTCGTTGCCTGGACTGCGGCGCCGTGTACGGCAAGCCGAGCGGCGGCGGCACGCTGACGCGGAACCCTGGCTGCCCCGGCTGCGGCTACGTCGGCTGGCTGCCGCTCACCGATTCGCCGGAAGCGTCGCCGCGTGGCCACTCCGACGCGGATCGCCGGCAGCGCCTGCGGGCGCTAGCAGGCTGACGCCGCCGAAGTAGTGGTGCTGCGCCGACCAGCGCCGCACCTGAAGCCCCGAGCGCTCGAGCTCGGCCAGCGCCTGCTCGTCGACGCCGGGCTCGGCGTTGAGGACGTCGCCCGCGAGATGAAACCGGGGCCGTGCGACCGCATCCGCCGGCTCCAGCGCTTCGTCCAGGATCCCCGCGGCGACACCGACGAGCGCAGTTCGAAGCCGCGTTCCGCCGGCCGAGCCGATCGCCAGGGCGAGTCCCTCGCCGCCGACGACGGCGAGGCTGGGCGCCATCATGCTCTCCATTCGCTCACCCGGCTGGAGCGGCGCCCGGTGCAGGTCGACCTCTCCGAGCATGCTGTTCAGGTGGAGGTCGAGGCCGGCGAGGAAGTCGCCGGTCCCGAGTCCGAGACTCGACGTGAGGACACACGCGTTGCCGTCCGAGTCAGCCGTGACGAGGTTCGTCGTGTGACCGTCGACGGCCGGACCGTCGAGGGCGGCGAGCAGCACGTGCACGCGCTGCGTCTCGTCGAGGCCGCGGAGCGGCTGCAGCTTGGCGAGCGCATCCGGCACGCCCGAAAGCCCCGTCCGGGTCAGGAACCGGGTTCCGGCGTAGGGAAGCTCGGTCGGCGTCGCCCAGCGCGCTTCGTAGCGCTCCAGATCGCCACGACCCACTCCGATCCCTTCGACTCCGAGCAGTGCTTCGGCGAGGGAGCCGTGGTACACGCTGCCCGCGCCTTCGGCTGCGACGAGCTCGAGCGCAGTGGCGATGCCCGGCTGCGCGAGGACGTCGCCCGCGGCCAGTGGATGCCCGGCGGGCGCGTAGATGCGCTTTCCGTCGGCGCTCATGGTGAAGACCGGCGCCAGCATTGCGAGGCAGGCGGCATGGGCGGGAGGCATCGTGACGCCGCGGCGAGCGAGCCGGAGAGCCGGCTCGACGAGGCGCGGCCACGGCAGGCGACCGTATCGTCGCCAGAGCGCGTCCAGGCCCGCAGGAATCCCGGGCACGGCGCACGTGCCCGGCCCGACCGCGTAGTGCACGAGTTCCTCCCCGAACGGCACCTGCAGCGCGACGGGCGGTGCACCGTCACCCGAGGGGACGTCGACGAAGCAGTCGAGGAGCCACGCCTCGCTCCCGTCCCAGTGGATCGCGTGCCCGCCGCCGAGGAGCCCGGTCATCACCGTCTCGGCGACGCACGACGCGAGGCAGGCCGCAACGGCTGCGTCGGCCGCCGTTCCGCCTTCCTCGAGGATCTCGATTCCGGCCCCCACCGTGGCGGGGTGGCCCGCTGCGACACCGCTTGGGAGCATGGGTTGCTACCCTAGTCGCGACCGAGATCTCGGCCGAGCGTGCCTTCCTTCACGCCGCGCGGGGACTCCGGAGAACCCATCGAGAAGGAGGCCCATGGCCCTCACCAAGGAAGTCAAGCAGGAGCTGATCGGGAAGCACGGCCGCAACGAGACTGACACGGGCTCCCCGGAGGTGCAGATTGCGATGCTCACGAGGCGGATCAACGACCTCACCGAGCACCTGCGCACACATCAGAAGGACCACTACTCACGGCGCGGGCTCCTGAAGCTCGTGGGCCGGCGGCGGCGGTTCCTCACCTACATGCAGAAGCACGACTTGGAGGGCTACCGCGCCCTCATCAAGGAGCTAGGCCTTAGGCGCTAGCAATCAGGGAGAGTGGAAGCTTGAGCGAGCCCCATCCGGTGGGGCTGACCCAAACTTCCACTCTCCACCAAGCAGAGTGGAGGCAATGGAATGAGTACCGTAATGGGGCAGGTCGCCTCAGTTTCCGTCGAGATCGGCGGAAAAGAGATCATGTTCGAAACAGGCAAGCTCGCCAAGCAGGCTGACGGCGCCGTCGTCATGCGCTCGGGCGACACGATGGTGCTTGCGACCGCCGTGGGCAGACCGGAGGCACGCGAAGGAGCGGACTTCTTCCCGCTCACGATCGATGTCGAAGAGCGTGCGTATGCCGCCGGGAAGATCCCGGGCGGCTTCTTCAAGCGCGAAGGGCGTGCCACAGAGCGCGCGACCCTGACCGCCCGGATGATCGATCGCCCGATCCGGCCGCTGTGGCCGAAGGGCTTCCGCAACGAGGTTCAGGTGATCTGCACCGTTCTCTCCGCGGACCTCGTCACACCGCACGACATCCTCTGTATCAATGGGGCGTCCGCCGCCCTGATGATCTCGCCGCTCCCGTTCTTCGGGCCGGTCGGGGCAGTGCGCGTCGGTCGCATCGACGGCGAGTTCGTTCTCAACCCGACGCACGAGCAGAACTTCGAGGAGTCTGCTCTCGACCTGATCGTCGTCGGCACCAAGGATGGCCTGACGATGGTCGAGGCCGGAGCCGAAGAGATTCCTGAGGACGTCCTCCTCGAGGCGCTCGACCTCGCGCATCAGGAGATCCGCAAGCTCTGCGAGGCGCAGGAGGAACTGCGCCGCCAGGTCGGCAAGGTGAAGTGGCTCGACCCCGAGCTGACCGCCGAGCTGGAGAGCTCGCACGGGCACACGATGTGGGAAAGCATCCAGGCGAAGGGCCTGCGCGAGGGCGCAGCGGTGGTCGAGGAGCTCGAGGACCAGCTGGCCCCGGACCTGACGATGGACTCGACCGAAGAGGACATCAACCGCCGGATGCAGGTCCGCTCCAGCCTTGCGGCCTTGCTCGAGAAGCAGCGGCTGGCAGCAGTCGAAGGCCCGGTGCGGGAGCAGTTCGAGAACGAGCTACGTGCCCTCACCGACGCTGAGCAGGACTCGAAGGAGCTGAAGTCGGCGAAGCGCCATCTGCTCTTCGACCGGATCATCGAGACCGTCCACCTGCCGTTCCCGGTCGGTCCGGCGACGGTCGACGGAGATGCGCCGGTGGTGAAGGACTCGGTCACGAAGAGCTACGTCAAGAAGGCAGCCGAGGCGATCTACAAGGATCTCGTTCGCAAGAAGATCGCGATCGACAAGCGGCGCCCGGATGGTCGCGCCGCGGATGAGATCCGGCCGATCGAGTGCGAGGTGACGGTCAGCCCGCGCGCGCACGGCTCGGGGCTCTTCCAGCGTGGCCAGACGCAGATCCTGTCGCTGCTGACGCTCGGCACGGCAAAGGAAGGCCAGCGGATCGACGACCTGTCGCTCGAGACCGACCGCCGCTTCATGCACCACTACAACTTCCCGCCCTACTCGGTCGGGGAGACGGGCTTCATGCGAGGCCCGAAGCGGCGCGACATCGGCCACGGTGCACTCGCGCAGAGGGCACTCGAGGCGGTCATCCCGCCCGCCGAGGACTTCCCGTACACGATCCGGCTCGTCTCCGAGACGCTGGAGTCGAACGGCTCGTCGTCGATGGGATCGGTGTGCGGCTCGACGCTCGCGCTGATGGACGCAGGTGTGCCGATCAAGGCCCCCGTCTCCGGCATCGCGATGGGCCTCGTCAAGGAGGGCGACGACTACGTCATCCTCACCGACATCCAGGGCGCGGAGGACCACCTGGGCGACATGGACTTCAAGGTCGCCGGCACGCGGGATGGGATCACCGCGCTCCAGATGGACATCAAGATCACCGGCGTCACGCAGGAGATCATGAGCGGTGCGCTCGAGCAGGCGAAGCGGGCGCGCGAGTTCATCCTCGACCGGATGCTGGAGGCGTTGCCCGAGGCTCGGACGGAGCTCGCTCCGCACGCGCCGCGAATCTCGTCGATCCAGATCAACCCGGACTTCATCGGGATGGTCATCGGCAAGGGCGGCGAGACGATCCGCTCGCTCGAGTCGGAGTACGACGTCCAGATCGACATCGAGGAGGACGGCACGATCCTCGTCTACGCGACCGAGGGCACCAAGGCGGACGCGGCGATCTCTGCGATCGCGGCGCTGACCAAGGAGCCCGAGGTGGGCGACACCTTCACCGGCAAGGTCGTGAAGACGACCCAGTTCGGCGCGTTCGTCGAGCTGAAGAAGGGCACCGACGGGCTGTTGCACGTCTCGAACGTCGGCCCCGGCCGCGTGGCGCACATCGAGGACGTCATGTCCCGCGGCGACGTAGTCGACGTGCTCGTGCAGGAGGTGGACAAGGCGCGCGGCCGGATCGGCCTCAAGCTCGTCCACAAGCACGAGGACGGTCGGCTTGTCGAGCCGGAAGAGCTGATCGAGCGGGCGAAGAGCGCCCCGCCCCGGCCGCCGGAGGAGGATCGCCCGCGCCGCGACGATCGCGGCCGCGGCGGCCGCGACCGCGGCCCGCGCCGCGACTAGGCAGTGACCCGAGGGGGCGGCGAAAGCCGCCCCCTCGCCGTTCTCAGGGAGTGACGGCGGTGTTCATGTCGCTCTGGATCTCCGCGGCGGAGAGGGCACGCTCGTACACACGGACGTTGTCGATCAGGCCGCCGAACCACTCGCCCCAGGTGCCGTTGCCGCCGATCCGGAGAGCGCCGGTCGATGGGCTCATGCTGCCGCTGACGGCGCGAGTCGAGGCAAGCGTGCCGTTGACATAGAGCCGGAGGTTCGCCCCGTCGTAGCTCGCGGCGAGGTGCGTCCACACGTTGTTCGCCACGGCAGCCGGACCGCGGGTGTCGAGATCCGAGCCGGCGATGACGACGTGCCCGCTCGGCCGCGCAGTGTCGGTGTCCGCATAGAGCGCGTAGACCATGAAGCCGGTGCTCTCCTTCAGCAGCACGGTCTGCCAGTCGGCGCCGGCGCCCGTCGGGTTGACCCAGGCGGAGAGCGTCATGCCGGTGGCCAAGTCGAGGTCGTTGGCGTCGGCGACGGTGACCCAGTCGTTGACGCCGTCAAACGAAAGTGCGCCGCTGTTCCGGCCGACGGCCGACCATGTCGCGCCCGAGATCGTGCCGACGTGCCCCTTGCCCGTGGCGTCCGCGGCGGTCGTGCCCGTGCCGGCGTCGAACGACCACGCGGCGACGAGCCCGGCGGGGGGCGGCGGCACGCTGTTGTCGACCGTCACGGTCACTCCGGCCGAGGTCGTCGCGTTGCCCGCTGCGTCGCGGGCGACGGCGCGGAGCGTGTGGAGGCCCGCCGACGCCGTCGTCGTGACCCAGGACGTGCTGAACGGCGCACTCGTGTCGGGGGCTCCGAGAGCCGCCCCGTCGAGGGTGAATTGCACGCTCGTGACGCCGACGTTGTCGGCAGCGGTCGCCTGCACCGTCACCGTGCCGGAGACCGTCGCGCCGCCGGCCGGAGCCGTCACGGAGACGGTGGGAGCCGTCGGGTCGTTCGTGACGGTCGCGCTCGCCTCGTTCGAGGGGGCGCCGACGTTGCCGGCGGCGTCCTCGGCGGTCACCCGGTAGAAGTAGGTGCCTGCCGCGACGGTGTCGGTGTAAGTGGTGCCCGTCGGTTGCGCGACTCGGTTCGATACGCCGGGAACGAAGCCCGCGACGGTGGACCGGTGGACGTTGTAGCGCACGACGGCGACGTTGTCCGTGGCAGCCGTCCAGCTGAGGCTCGCCGAGCCGAGCGCTCCTGTTGCCTGGAGTCCGCCGGGGGCTCCAGGCGGTGTGACGTCACCCGTCACGACTCCGGTCGCCTGGTTCGAAGCAGCGCTGATGTTGCCGGCGGCGTCCTCCGCCGTGACGCGGTAGTAGTACGTGCCCGGCGCGAGGCCAGGATCGGTGTAGCTCGTGCCGGCGGGCTGGCTGATCCGGTTGGCGGCGCTCGGTGTGAAGCCCGAGGTCGTGCCGCGGTGGACGTTGTACCGGACGACGCCCACGTTGTCGGTCGCGGCCGTCCAGCTGAGCGCCACCGAGCTCAGGCCTCCGGTCGCGCCGAGTCCGCCAGGCGCAGTGGGAGCCTGCGTATCGATCGGCGGCGGCGGCCCGACCGGCGCTGCCATGTCCGCCTGGACCTCGGTCGCGGAGAGCGCGCGGTTGTACAGGCGGAGATCGTCGAGCTGGCCGGAGAAGAACTCGTCCCAGATCGCGTTGCCGCCGATCCGGAAGGGGCCGGTGGAGGCGGGCAGCGAGCCCGTCGCGCTCGTCGAGCCGGAGAGCGCCCCGTTCACGTACACACGAATGGTGCTGCCGTCGTAGGTGGCCGCCAGATGCGTCCAGACGTTTGCCGGCAGCTGGCTCGCGCTCCTCGCCTCGGCCTCGCCGCCACCCAGGAAGAGGTTCGCGCTGGCCCGCTGGCCGCTGTTGTTTCCGTAGAGCGCGTAGACGAGGTTTCCGGTCTGCTCCTTGAGCGCGACCGTCCGCCAGCGGTTCGCAGACGTCGGCTGCACCCAGGCTTCCAGTGTCATCCCCGTTGTCAGGTCGAGCGCTGCCGTGTCGGCGACCGTGACCCAGTCGTTGACACCGTCGAACGAGAGCGCGCCTCCGTTCTTCCCCGTGGCCGACCAGGTCGCGCCGGAGATCGTGCCCGTGTGGCCGCGACCGGAGACGTCCGCGAGGGTTGTGCCGCTGCCGCCGTCGAACGAGTACGCGGCGACGAGCGCGGACGGCGGAGGCCCGGTCGAGAAGCTCGCGGTGTAGGTCGTGGGAGTTGCCGGGGCGACGATGGTGTGCGTCTGGGCGCCGCCGTCGGACCAGGACGTGAACGTGTAGGACGAGCCGCCGAGGGTCTGCGGCGAGACCGCGCTCACGGAGTTCGCGGAGCCGATGATCACCGTCCGGGTGAACGGCGCCGCGGCCTGGGTGCTGCCGACGACGAGCTGGAGCCCGGCGGGGCTCGAGGCGAACGTGAGCACCACGGTCTGCGGGTCGAGCCTCAGAGTCTCCGTGTCAGTGAGACCGCCCGCGTCGGTCGCGGTCAGGATGAGCTCGAGATACGAGGGGTACTCGTGATCGGGGGCGGTGAACGAGCCGCCGGCGACGCCCGCGAAGGACTGGAGCGGGTGCTGATGGCAGTTCGAGGGGCAATGCTGCATCACGAGATCCCAGCTCAACGAGCTCGCCGGCAGCGTTCCCTGCTCCGGGTCGGTCGCGGAGCCGGAGAAGGTGATGACGTTCCCGACCCGCCAAGTCGTCCCGGCGGCCGGTGTCGCGATCGTCGCCGACGGCGGCGAGTTGCCGACGCTGATCGTGATCGGATCGCTGACGCTGGAGGCTCCGGCCGCGTCCGTGACCCGCAAGCGCACGACGTACTCGCCCGCTGTGGAGTACGTCCTGGTCGGCTGCGCCGCGGTCGAGTCGTCGTAGAGACCGTCCTCGTCGAGGTCCCAGGCGTAGGCGATCGTGTCGCCGGCATCCGGATCGCTCGAGCCGGTGCCGTTGAAGGTGACTGCGAGCGGGGCAGCGCCGCTGGTCGGGCTCGCGGTGGCCACTGCGACCGGGGGCCTGTTCGCGCTGAAGTAGCGGATCCGCCGAATCGTGCCGCCGTCGAAGTCGGCGTAGAAGAGATCGCCCTCCGGTCCGATCTGGATGTCGACCGGATTCGCCGCTGCGGCCGCGAACGTCAGCCGCGCAGCCGGGTTGGGCAAGCCGTTCGCGCCTGCCGGCATCGCCCAGATGCAGTCCCGCGAGTAGTCGGCGAAGAAGAGCGCGCCGGCGTAGCCTGGGTAGTTGCCCTCCTCGTAGAACGCGACGCCGGCCGCGGAGGAACTGCCGGTCGGGCAGGTCTCGCCGGGCACCACCTGCGTGCTGTGATTCCAGCTGAAGTACGGAGTGGTGATGGCGGACGGGCCGGCGGCGTAGAGGTTCTCGCAGATGTTCAGGTTGGCCCCGTCGTAGCCGGACTGGCGCCCGTCGCCTTCGTAGCAGGGCCAGCCGAAGTTCTTGAGGCCGGTGAGCTCGATGCGGTCGAGCTCCTCCCAGGTGTTCCAGCCGACATCGCCCGCCCACACCTCGCTCGTGTGCGGCCTGACACCGATCCGGAACGGGTTGCGGAAGCCGTGCGCGACGATGCGGCGCGCGTTGGCATCCGAGCTGAACGCAAGCGGGTTGTCCGGTAGCCCCTGACCCGTCGCCGGGTCGACGCGAAGGACGGCCCCGTCGAGCGAGGTGGGGTCGGTCGTCGTCCGCAGATCCTGGCTGCGAAGCGCTCCGCCCTCGGCGGTCGGTGGTGTCAGGGTCGAGCCGGGAGCGCCGGGAGGATCGCCGCAGGGGTTGAGCGGGTTGCCATCCTGGCCCCAGTCGGTGAAGTTGAAGCTGGCGCCGTCGCCGCCGCTCACGTAGAGCGCGCCGTCAACGCCGAACGCGAGGCTGCCAACCGAATGGCTCGGATACTGCTGGCACCAGTCCTCGATCAGCACCTGTTCGGTCCCGGTCATCGTGTTGCCGGCGGCCTGAAGCCGCGAGAGCCGGCCCGAAACGACGCAGCCGTCGCCGGTCGCGCCCGGCGGAGTGGGGCAGGGGTCCGACAGGACGCCCGGCGTGCCCCAGCGCGGTGCGATCCCACCGATCGCCGCGTCGTGCGCGTAGAGGACATAGACGTACGGATTCGCCGGGAAGGCCGGGTCGAGGGCGAAGCCGAGCAGGCCGCGGTCCCAGAAGTTGTGCACGTTCGTGCTCAGGTCGGCGAACAGGGTCGGCGTCGGGTCGGTGAGACTGTCGAAGACCTTGATCAGGCCGCTCTTCTCGGCGATGAAGACACGCCCGTCGGGGGAGAAGCGAACGACCGTGGGGTTGGTGAGCCCGCTGAAGACGACGGTCTCCTGGAAGCCGCTCGGGAGAGTGGCGGTGTGTGCCGCCCCAGGGACGATCAGCAAGAGAGTCCCGAGGACAAGCAGGACCGCATGGCGCCGCAAAGCCATTACCAACGTGTACTCCCTTGTGCCCCGATGCACAACTAGCCACAGGAGCAGAGCGGGGCCGGCGCTAGGATCGCCTCGTGCAGCCCTACGATCTCTCCTCGCTTCCCACCGGGGAGCGAGTCATCTCGGAGCACGTCCCGAGTGTCCGCTCCGTTTCGCTCGGCTTCTGGATCGGCACCGGCTCCCGTGACGAGACGGACTCGCGCGCCGGTGTCTCCCACTTCATCGAGCACCTGCTCTTCAAGGGCACCGGGACGCACACGGCGCAGGAGATCGCGGAGATCTTCGACGGCCTCGGCGGCGAGCTGAACGCGG
>JAXIPI010000304.1:0-7053 GCA_045403015.1 Gaiellaceae bacterium
TTCGCGCGCGGGCCGCCGAGAGCCCAGCGACGTTCCTGATCGTCTGCCCGCAGAGCGACCCCGAGGCCGGCGAGCACCCGGAGGCCGAGCGGCGCCTGCGCGCCGCGCTCTCCACGCTTCGGGCGGAGGGCATCGAGGCCCACGGCCAGATCGCACATCCCGACCCGTACACCGCTGCGATGCAGGTGCTCGAGGACGAGCGGGTCGACGAGGTGATCGTCTCCACATTCGCGGGCGAGAAGTCCGGCTGGCTGCGGCGCGACGTCGTCGAGCGGCTCCGGAAGGATGGCGGCGTTCCCGTGGAGCACGTCGTCGCGGATCTCGCTGCGCGAGCTCCGCTAGAGACCCTGGTCAGCGCATGTGCGGGGCGGGGCCGGTTTCTCTAGCTTTCTCGGCTCCTACGGCGGCGAGAACTCCGTGACCACGCACGCCGTCGACGATCACGCCCCGCACCACGGGCCTCCCGCGGCGAACCGCTCCTCGCGCATCGACGCGACGACGCTCGGGATGTTCCTCTTCATCGCCTCGGAGGCGATGCTGTTCGGCGCCTTCTTCACGGCGTACTTCTTCGTCCGCGTCGTCAACCCGGACGCTCAGCCGTGGCCGCTTCCGCCGTACCACCTGCCCGTCTTCGTGGCGGGCGTGAACACGGCGGTGCTGCTCACGTCCAGCTTCACGATGCACTGGGCGCTGCAGTCGATCAAGCGTGGGAACCGAGCGGGCATGCAGGCCGGACTCGTGCTCACGCTCCTGATGGGCCTCGCGTTCCTGCTGACGCAGATGCTCGAGTACGCGCGGATCGGCTTCAACCCCACCGATGGGGCGTTCGGGACGATCTTCTTCGGGCTCACCGGCCTGCATGGCGCGCACGTCTTCATCGGGCTGACGCTGCTCTCGATGGCGACCGTGCGCGCGTTTCGCGGCCACTACACGCCGGAGCACCACCACGGAGTGGAGATCCCGGGAATCTACTGGCACTTTGTCGACGTAATGTGGATCATCGTGTATGCGACGATCTACCTGCTCTAGAGATGGCACGAAATCCGTTCCGTAGCGAAGCCGAGGCGTACCGCTTCCTGCTGTTGACGGTCGGGTACGTGGCACTGATCGTGGCCGCAGCGGCGATCAAGACGTGGCTCGGGGTGGTCGTTTTCATCGGCCTGACGGCGGCTGCGATCTGGCTCTGGTTGCGGTCGCGATCGAATGAGCCGGCGATGAAAGCGTCGGTGCGGCAAGTCGGCAACGAGAACGAGCGTCGGATCCTGGTGATCGCGAACGAAACCGTCGGCGGCGAGGAGCTGCTCACGATCCTGCGCCGAAAGGCAGAAGACGTCGCCGAGCGGATCCTCGTCGTCAGCCCTGCTCTGAATTCGCAGGTGCGGCACTGGGCCTCCGACGAGGACGGCGCTCGAGCCGCCGCTCAGACGCGGCTCGATGCGAGCCTCGCGCAGCTCCGGCTCGATGGGATTCAGGCCGAAGGTGCTGTCGGGGACGGCGACCCGCTCCAGGCGATCGAGGATGCGCTGCGCACGTTCGGTGCAGACGAGATCGTGATCTCAACCCATCCGGAAGGCCGCTCGCACTGGCTCGAGCGGAATGTCGTCGGCGCAGCGCGAGAGCGCTTCGACGTCCCGATCACGCACGTCGTCGTCGATCTCGAGGCTCGCTAGCCGACGGAGTTACTGGCCCGCGTTCTTGGAGACGTAGTCGGCGACGGCTGCGATTTGCTCCGCCGAGTACGAGTCCTTGAACGAGGGCATCACGCCCTTTCCGTTCGTGACGCGGTCGATCACGAGCTCCTTGGACGGCTTCGCATCGTCGAGATTGGGGCCGACCGTCCCGGTCGCGCCCGCCGCCTTGAGCGTGTGGCAGCCGCCGCAGCCTGCCTCCGCGAAGATCGCCTTGCCGTCCGGTGCCGCGCCTCCCGCACCACCTCCCTCGCTGCCGCCCGCCTCCGCTCCCGGCTGCGCGCGCACGGGCAGTCCCGCCACCGATGCGACGTACAGCGCCACCGAGTCGGCATCTTCGCCGGTGACGATGTCAGCGGGCATCCCAGGCGCGCCGGTCGTCGGGTGCTCGATGGGATACGCGATTTGATCGCGGACGACGGACTGGATTGTCAGTTGGCCGAGACCGTCCACGCGCGACTGCCGAAACGCGTCATCGAGGTTCGGCCCGATCACGCCGCGGGTGCCGGCGTCGGCCAGCGTGTGGCACTGGCCGCACTTCGCCTTGAAGAGCTCCCGGCCCTGGGCCGTGTCGCCGGAGCCGGCCTCGGGGAGACCGGTCGTGCCGCAGCCCGTCGCGGCAATCGCCGCGATCAGGACCGCGCAGGCACCGGCCAGCCCGCGCAACTGCACCCTAGGCGGCAGATCCCGTGCCGAGGGCAGCCTCGAGCGTCGGGTGAATCGCAAAGACGCGGTCGAGGCCGGTGATCTCGAAGATCTTTGTGATGTTCCGGTCGCTGCAGACAAGTGCGAGCTGCCCCTCGTTCGTCCGTAGCCTCTTCACGCCACCGACGAGCACGCCGAGCGTGGTCGAGTCGATGAACGTCGTGTTGCTGAGGTCGACGATGACATCTCGGCCACCCTGCTCGATCACCTCGAGCAGCTGTTGCTTGAACTCCGGCGCCGTGTAGAGATCGACCTCACCCGAGAGGGAGATCACGTACTGGCCGTCGCTCAGCTTCTCGGTCTTGACGTCGAAATTCATCTGATCTGTGCCCCCGACTGTTCGCGTACAGGATGGGGTTCTGTTTCCGGTAGCTCGTGAGTCTAACCCGACGAGGGTGAGGCCTGTTGGGCCTTCAACTGCGCGATCTGCTGCTTGACGATCCCCGCGCTCGGGTCGTCTGGGGCGAGCTTCAGGAACGTCTGATACGCGGCGATCGCGGTCGCGTAGTCGCCGCTCTGCTGCGCCGCCTGGGCGAGCTCGAGCTGGATGTTGGGGTCCTTCGGTGCGAGCACGACGAGCCTCTGGTACGCCTGCTCTGCACTCTGGAACGACGTTTGGGCTTTGGTGTAGGCCGTGCTGACGGCCTGACTGGCCTCGGTCGCGATTGCCTGGTCGATCGGGTCCGGCCCGATTGTCGCCCCGTTGCCGAGGTCGAGCGGCGAGCTGAACGTGGAACCGAACGTGACATAGCTCGCGCGCAGCTGAGCAATCTGCGCCTCCTGGGCGAACTTGCTGCCCTGCCCGAGGTGGAGGCCGGCGAGCTCGCGCAGCCCGTCCTGATCCTTCGGCTTGAGCTCGAGGTAGCGCGTGAGCGCGACGATCGCCGCGTCGGTCTCGCCGTCTGTCTCGAGCGCTGTCGCGAGATTCCGCTGCGCCTGAGCGCTCTTCGGGTTCTTCTGCACCTGCTCGCGCGCCTCCGACACGGAGACATTCCCGCTTGTCCCGCCCCCGCCGTCGCGGAGAAGCTCACCGATGCCGCCGCCGCTGCCGGAGCCGCCGACGTTGAAGATCACGAATCCGATCAGGAACGAGAGCGCAAGGAACACGAACACCCATTTCGCGTGGCTGCGAATACGGGTGAAGAAGAGGGTGTCCTCTATGGCTGCCATGTCGCTGTCACGCCGGGCGGTGTCACGCCGGCGTGTGCCGGAGCCAGCATGCGACTTCGCGCTGCGGACGCGGCGTCGATCAGCTCGTGCCATTCGAATCCTCCTCTCTCGTACCGTGCCTCGCCGTCGACGAGGGTAGCCAGGACGCGTTCAGGTGCGCCGCCGTACACGACGGCGGCCACCGGATCCTCCCATGGTAGATACGGAGAGCCCGAGAGGGTAAGAATCGCGAGATCCGCGCGCTTGCCGGGGACGAGCGAGCCGACTTCGGCCTCGAGCCCGAGAGCCTGAGCGCCGCCCAGCGTGGCCAGTTCGAGCGCCTCGGCAGGGGAGAGCGCGTCGGCGCGTTCATTCCGCGCGCGTGCGGCCGAGATCACGGCCCGGAGCTCCTCGAACGCGTCGTGTGAAGGTACGGAGGAGACACCGTCCGTCCCAATGCCGACTCGAAGACCCGCGGCACGCAGCTCGGCGAGCGGCGCGATCCCGCAGCCCAGGAACGCGTTCGAGCGCGGGCAGTGGACGACTGCGACGTCGTGCCGGGCGAGCAGGTCGACCTCCTCGGCGTCCACCTTGACGCAGTGTGCGGCGACGATGCGCGAGTCGAGCAGGCCGGCGGCCGCAAGCCGCCGGATCCCGCTCTGCCCGTCCGGGTCGACGAGCAGCGGCTCAACCGGCTTCATCGGCCCTTCGCCGTGAACCAGCCAGTCGAGCTCGTCCTGGCTCTCGTTGAAGTGCGTCATCACCGGTACGCCGAGGGCCAGGCACGCCTCGTACACCTCGGAGGAGCACGTGTACGGCGCGTGCGGCGAGACGCCGAGACGGACTCGATCCGAGAGAGCGGGAGAGACGTACGCGGCCTTCTCCTCGAACTGCTGCATCGCCTCGGCCGGGTCGCGCCCGAAGACCTCGACGTAGACGATCGCGCGCAGGCCGAGCTCGGCGCAGGCGTTAGCGCTCGCGCCCCGGAACGCCGCGTCGCCGACGGTCGTGATCCCGGATGCGAGGCACTGCGCGGCCCCCAGCCGTGCGATCGCTTCCATCTGCGTCAGGTCGATTCGCGCCTTCCGCTCGATGTGGGTTGCGAGCCACGGCGCGAACGAGAGCCCATCGCCGAAGCCTGCGTAGACCGCATACTCGAGATGCGAGTGGGCGTTGACGATCCCGGGCACGATCGCGGCTTCGGCGAAGTGATCGCCGGCGCCGAGATCGTCGATCGTCCCGACCGCGGCGATCCGACCATCCTCGATCGCCACCGCGCCGTTCTCGATCGGCGCTCCCTCGACGGGGAGCACCCAGTCGGCGGAAAGGACCCTCACTCGATCGCCCACCGCGACGGCTCGTCAACGAGGTCCCAGCGCTTCTCCATGAACGAGGCAAGCCAGATCGAGAACTCGAAGAGGAAGAGCAGCGGGAAGAACTCCAGGGCGAGCGAGACAGGGTCGACGGTGGGGAGGAGGATTGCGAAAACGAGCATCGCCGCGATCCCCACTCGGCGGTTGCGGCGGAGCCTCGCCGCCGAGAGGATGCGCAGCCGCACAAGCGCGAGGATGAAGATCGGCATCTGGAAGGCCAGCCCGGTCGCGAGCATCGTCAGCGTGACGAACGAGAAGTAGTAGCTCGCCCGGATCTGCACCTGGAAGACGTCGTCGTTGAAGTTGGTGAGAAACTCGAGCGCACGCGGCATCACGACGAAGTACGAGAACGCGACACCGCAGGCGAAGAGCACGGTGGCGAAGGTGGCGAAAACGGCCACGGTGCGCTGGATGCTCGTCTCGAGCGCGGGTGCGAGGAACGCCCAGAGCTGGTAGAGCAGGATCGGCAGCGTGACTGCAATGGCCACCGCCATGCTCACCTTGACCGCCGTCGTGAACGGCTCGACGACTCCCAAGGTGATGACTTCCTTGTCCTCGGGAAGCGGCTTGAGCAGCCAGCGGATGATGTCGTCCTGGAAGTAAAAGGCGACGAGAAACGCCGGTGCGAGCGTCAGGATGCTGAGCAACAGGCGGGCGCGGAGCTCGCCGAGGTGCTCGACGAGCGTTGCTTCCTCGCCGTGCTCCAGGCGCCGCGGCAGACGCTTCAGTGCCATTCGCCGCTGGGGCTAGGAGACTTCGCGCTCGCGCGCCTGCTGCTGCGCGACCGGGTGCTCATCCGCGGGCGGGAGCTCCTCCGCGAGCCGGTGGTGCACGGGCTCGTCGTCGTCGTCCTTACCCGAGATCGAGTCCTTGAACTCGCGCATCCCCTTCCCGAGCGACCGGCCCATCTCGGGCAGACGCTTCGGCCCGAAGATGATCAGCAGGGCGACCAGCAGGATGACGAGTTCGGTGACGCCGATTCCAAAGGGCATGTGCCTCACTCTACCACCGTTAGTCGATGTGGAACGCACGGCGAGCGCCTGACCGGAGGCCCACCTCCGGCGAGGTAAGGTGCGGTAGACGGCCGCTCTGGCCACACCCGCTGTGGCCGCCTCGATCGGCTACCATGGGATCACGAAGCGGGGCGCAAAACCGCTCTAATATGAGGAAAGAGGGATCACAAGCTTGGCGTTTTTGGAGATCAAGAACCTGCATGTCGCGCTCGAAGATGGCACCGAGATCGTCAAGGGTGTCGATCTCGCCGTGGACCTGAACGAGAAGCACGCGGTCATGGGCCCGAACGGCTCTGGCAAGTCCACGCTCGCCTATGCGCTCATGGGTCACCCGGCCTACGAGATCACCGAGGGCGAGATCCTGCTCGACGGCGTGAACATCGTCGAAGCCGGCGCCGACGAGCGCGCGCAGAGGGGTCTCTTCCTCGCCTTCCAGTACCCGCACGCGATCCCGGGCGTGACGGTCACCAACTTCCTGCGGAGCGCGATCAACGCGATCCGCAAGGCGCGAAACGGCGGCCAGGACGACCCGATCCCGGTCAAGGAATTCCGCACCGAGATCCTCGCGGCGATGGAGCAGCTGAAGGTGCCGCGGGAGCTCGCGTCCCGCTACCTGAACGACGGGTTCTCCGGCGGCGAGAAGAAGCGCGTCGAGATCCTCCAGATGGCGCTCCTGCAGCCGAAGATCGCGATTCTCGACGAGACCGACTCGGGCCTCGACATCGACGCTCTGCGGATCGTCGCGAACGGTGTCAACGAGCTCGTGAGCGCCGAGATGGGCGCCCTCGTGATCACGCACTACCAGCGCATCCTCAACTACGTCACTCCGGATCGGGTGCACGTCTTCGTCGGCGGCAAGATCGTCGCGAGCGGCGGCGAGGAGCTGGCCCACAAGCTCGAGGCCGACGGCTACGATGCTTTCATTCCGAAGGAAGAGGGGGTGGCGGCGTGAGCGCGAGCGAAACTGACGTCGTCAAGGAGATCCGCTCCGAGTACCAGTACGGCTTTTCCAACTCGGACGAGGCCGAGAACTACTTCTTCAAGTCGGGCCGCGGCCTGTCGCACGAGCTCGTCGAGGCGATCTCCGAGCATAAGAACGAGCCGGACTGGATGCGGAAGTTCCGG
>JAXIPI010000172.1:0-3222 GCA_045403015.1 Gaiellaceae bacterium
CTCGCGCGCGGGCTTCTCCTTCACCCGGAGTTCCAGTCGATTGTGGAGAAGGACCTCGGGTCGGGAGAACATCGAAACCCAACCGGTCTCCCGCGTGCATTCACGACGTCGTTCTTCCACCACCCTGACGAGCTCGTCGCCGAGGTCGTCGAGGGTGGCTTTGCCCTTGACGCGCTGTACGGGATCGAAGGTCCCGCGGGGTGGTTCGCGCCCGCCATCCCTCCGGCCGAGGGATCCGCCGAGTACGAGCGGATGCTGTGGGTTGCGCGAGCCGTTGAACAGGAGCCGGCTCTGCTCGGGGGAAGTGCACATCTACTCGCAGTCGCTCGAAAGGCGGAGTAGGCGAACCCCCGTAGTTAAGGTCTGCGTATGGACGCGCTGCTCGAAGCGCCACTCGAGGAACTGCTCGCGGCAGCGCGCGAGCGGCGGCGGGGGGACGGGCTCGTCACCTACTCGCCCAAGGTCTTCATCCCGCTGACGACGCTCTGCCGGGACGTCTGCGGCTACTGCACATTCGCGCGGCCGCCGCGCCGGGGCGAGCGCGCGTTCATGAGCGAGGACGAGGTTCTCGCCGTCGCGCGCGCAGGCGCGGCGGCCGGCTGCACCGAGGCGCTCTTCACGCTGGGCGACAAGCCCGAGCTCCGCTACAAGGTCGCGCGGGCCGAGCTGGCGGCGCTCGGCTGCGAGACGACGCTCGAGTACCTCGGCCGGGTTGCGAAGCTCGTGCTCGAGGAGACGGGGTTGCTGCCGCACCTGAACCCGGGCGTCATGACCCGGGCCGACCTCGCCGCGCTGCGGCCGGTCTCGGCGTCGATGGGGATCATGCTGGAGACGACCGCGGAACGGCTGTCGGCGAGAGGCGGTCCGCACTGGGCCTCGCCGGACAAGGAGCCGTCGCGCCGGCTGGAGACGATCGACCTCGCCGGCGAGCTGCGGATTCCCTTCACGAGCGGCATCCTGATCGGCATCGGCGAGACGCGCGCCGAGCGGGTCGCTGCGCTCGAGGCGCTGAGAGCCGCGCACGAGCGCCACGGCCACCTCCAGGAGGTGATCGTCCAGAACTTCCGTGCCAAGCCGGGCACGCGCATGGCCTCGCACCCTGAGCCGAGCCTCGACGACCACCTCTGGACGATCGCGGTGGCGCGGCTGCTGCTTCCGGCCGACGTTGCCGTTCAGGCGCCGCCCAACCTGGCCTACGACGACTTTCCACGCCTCCTCGATGCCGGTATCGACGACTGGGGCGGTGTCTCGCCCGTCACGATCGACCACGTCAACCCGGAGGCACCGTGGCCGGACCGCGACCGGCTCGCCGCGGCGACGCGGACACGCGGGCTCGAGCTCGCACCGCGTCTGCCGGTGTATCCGCGCTACCTCTCCGGCGGCTGGATCGACCCGGCCGTCCTGCCGACGGCACTGCGCGCATCCGATGCGCTCGGCCTCGCCCGCGAGGATGGCTGGCACCCCGGCGAGCTGGGCGGTGTCCCGTTCGTCGTCGCCCGGGACGCGCTCCCGGTCGACGCCGCCGAGCTGGGGGAGGACGAGCTTGTCCGCCTCTTCCAGGCTCGCGGCGAGGAGCGCCAGCGCGTGTTCGCGGCTGCCGACCGGCTGCGGCGCGAGGTCTGCGGCGACGAGGTCAGCTACGTCGTCACGCGGAACATCCAGTACACGAACGTCTGCTATTTCCGCTGCGGCTTCTGCGCCTTCTCGAAGGGCCGGCTGGCGGCGAACCTGCGCGGCGCTCCCTACCTCGTCCCGCTCGACGAGATCGTCCGGCGGTCGCGAGAAGCCTGGGATCGAGGCGCGACCGAGGTCTGCCTGCAGGGCGGCATCCACCCGGCCTTCACCGGCGACTACTACGCCTCGGTGGTCGAGGCGATCCGGGCCGAGCTCCCTGAGCTCCACATCCACGCGTTCTCCGCGCTCGAGGTGTGGCAGGGAGCCGAGACCCTCGGGCTCTCACTCGAGGACTACCTCGCGCGGCTCCGGTCGCTCGGCCTCGGCTCGCTTCCTGGGACCGCCGCCGAGATCCTGGACGACGAGGTCCGGGCGGTGATCTGCCCGGACAAGGTCTCGACCGACCAGTGGCTCTCCGTGCACGCAGCCGCCCACCGTGTCGGCCTGCGCTCGAACGTGACGATCATGTTCGGGCATGTGGAGGCACCCGAGCACTGGGCACGCCACCTGCTCCGGGCGCGAGCGCAGCAGGAGCTGTCGGGCGGCTTCACGGAGTTCGTGCCGCTCCCGTTCGTGCACATGGAGGCGCCGATGTGGCTCAAGGGCCGGGCACGCTCGGGGCCGACGTTCGGCGAATCCCTGCTCCTGCACGCCGTCGCGCGGCTGGCGCTTCATCCAGCGATCACGAACATCCAGGCGTCCTGGGTCAAGCTCGGCCCCGAAGGCGTCTCGGCGGCGCTCCGCGCAGGCGTCAACGACCTCGGCGGGACGCTGATGAACGAGTCGATCTCGCGCTCCGCGGGCTCGGAGCATGGCCAGGAGATGGCGCCGGAGTCGATGGAGGCGTTGATCCTGGCGAACGGCCGGACGCCGCGGCAGCGGACGACGCTCTACGCCGATGCGCCGGCCGAGCGGCGCGCCGCCTCGTTCGCGGCCGCACCGCTCGCCGAGCCGCTCAACCCGCCGGTGCGGGACGCGGGGCTGAAGGCGCCGCCGCGGCTCGTGCGGCCGGGCCTGCTCGCCCGCGCCCGCTAGCGCGTCTCGCGGACGCTGCGCGGTAGCCCAACCAGCCAGCGCGGGATCCGCCGCCGCGCCGTTCGCAGCGCGCTCTCCACCGCTGCCGGCTGATGGTGGACTCCCTCGCCGTGCCCCACGAGCAGGTGGTCGGGGGCGAGGCCGCGGAGCGAGCGCGGCGGCCAGGGGCGAAGCATCGGGTGCACGCCGGCGGGCTCCTCGCCCGCGCAGAAGAACGGGATCGTGCCCAGGACATCGGCGACGAGCAGCACGCGACGCTCCTCCCACCAGAGCGCCACCTCGCGCCACCAGCGGAAGCGCACGACCGGGCGGAGCTCGAACGGCGTTCCCGGCAGCTGCCGAGGCACGACGAGGTGTGGGACCTCGAGCCGCCGCGCGACGGTGGCGCAGTCGCGGCGGTGCCGGTCGAGCAATTGGACGACCGCGACCGGCTCGCCGAGCTCGCGTACCAGGGCGTCGAGCTCGGGGTCGTCGATGACGTCGAAGAGCCAGACGCGCCCCTCGGCCGCGAGC
>JAXIPI010000308.1:0-4720 GCA_045403015.1 Gaiellaceae bacterium
GTTCCGCAAGATCGCGGATGAGGTCGACGCCCTGCTGATGTGCGACATGGCCCACTTCTCGGGCCTGGTTGCCGCCGGCATCCATCCGAACCCGGTCGAGCACTGCGACATCGTCACCTCGACGACGCACAAGACCCTCGCGGGGCCACGCGCCGGCTTCGTCCTCTGCCGTGAGGAGTACGCGCAAGCCGTCGACCGCGCCGTCTTCCCGGGCATGCAGGGCGGGCCGCTGATGCACGTGATCGCGGCAAAGGCGGCGTGCTTCAAGATCGCAGCCTCCGAGGCATTCCGCTCCTACCAGGAGCAGGTGCGCGCGAACGCCGATGCGCTCTCGGACGAGCTGATGACGAACGGCCTCGACGTCCTCACCGGCGGTACCGACACGCATCTGCTCCAGCTCGACCTGCGCAAGACGGACTGGACCGGCAAAGACGCCGAGGAGCGTTTGCACGAGGTGAAGCTGACCGTGAACCGCAACACGGTCCCATTCGACGAGCGCCCGCCGACCGTCGCGTCGGGCGTCCGCATCGGCACACCGGCGGCCACGATGCGCGGCTTCGACGAGGACGACTTCAGGGAGGTCGGCCGGATCATCGCCGGCGCCCTGCATCTCGAAAATGCAGCTGACAGCGAGCTCGGCGAGCTCGCGGACCGCGCGGAGGCGCTGTGTGCGAAGCGCCCGCTCTACCCGGGGTTCGGCGGCTACACGGCCTACGCGTGAGCGCGCGGAAAGTCACGCAGGTCGACCACCCGCTGGTCCAGCACAAGCTCTCCTACCTTCGTGACAGAGAAACGCCGACCGTCCACTTCCGGAAGCTGGTGAACGAGCTGACGCTCCTCCTCACCTACGAGGCGACCAAGGACTTCCCGACCGAGCCGGTCGAGATCGAGACGCCGCTCGAACGGATGCAAGCGCAGCGGATCTCGGGCAAGAAGGTCGCCGTGAACCCGGTCCTGCGAGCCGGCCTGGGGATGCTCGAGGGCGTTCTCTCGCTGATCTCGAGCGCACGGGTCGGGTTCATCGGGCTCTATCGCGACGAGGAGACGCTCCTGCCGGTCGAGTACTACGTCAAGCTGCCCGACGACCTGGCCGAGCGCGATGCGATCATCCTCGACCCGATGCTCGCGACCGGTAACTCGAGCGTGGCTGCCGTCGCCTCGGTGAAGGCGGCGGGAGCGCGCTCGGTGACGCTCGTCTGCCTCGTCGCCGCGCCAGAAGGGATCGAGCGCGTGCACGAGGAGCATCCCGACGTTCACATCGTGTGCGCCGCGATCGACCGCGAGCTGAACGACAAGGGCTACATCGTGCCCGGTCTGGGCGACGCAGGCGACCGGCTGTACGGGACGAAGTAGGGGGCCATGAGCGCCCTTCGGGAGAACCCCGAGGTCCTCTACGGCGCGGCGGTCGCGTTCGTGATCGTGATCCTGCTGACGCCGGCGGTCGGGGGCATGGCACGGCTTCTGGGCGTCGTCGACCGGCCGGAGAGCAGGCGGTTGAACGTCAACCCGGTGCCTCGGCTCGGCGGCCTCGCGCTCTTCTTCGGGATCTTCGTTCCCGCGCTCGCGTTCCTCGAGCTCGGCCGCGAAACGCGGGGCGTGCTCCTCGGCGCCGCTGTGGCGACCGTCGTCGGCGCGATCGACGACTTCCGCGTGCTGGCCCCCGGGCGCAAGCTCGCCGGGCAGCTCATCGCTGCGTCGATCCCACCCTTCTTCGGCGTGTGGGTCGACCACTTCACGTTTCCGTTCCTCGGGCCGGTCGATCTCCCGGCAGTGGTCGGTGTCCCGCTGACGATTCTCTGGATCGTCGCCGTGATGAACATGGTCAACTTCCTCGACGGGATGGACGGCCTCGCCGCCGGTGTCTGCGGCATCGCCGGCGTCACCTTCGCCGTGCTCTCGCTCTCGCTGGGGAAGATCGATCCGGCGATCCTGTCGGCCATCGTCGCCGGAGCCTGCATCGGCTTCCTGCGCCACAACTTCTTCCCGGCCCGGATCTTCATGGGCGACTCCGGCGCGCTCGTGCTCGGCTTCCTGCTCGCCGCAGTCTCGGTGCAGGGGCTCTTGAAGACGGCCTCGACGGTCGTGCTGCTGCTGCCGCTGCTCGTCCTCGCCGTGCCGATCATCGACACGTCATTCGTCGTCGCCCGCCGGCTGAAGCACGGCCAGCGGGTGTCTGCGCCGGATCAGGCCCACTTGCACTTCCGCTTTCTCCGGCGAGGCTTCTCCCAACGCCGGGCCGCGGTGACGATGTGGGCCTGGTGCGCCGCGCTCGCCGGGGCCGCACTCGCGACGCGCTTCATCCCGTTTCGAGAGGGCGGCGTCTGGCACTTGTGGGAGACGGTCGCGGTCCTGGCAATCGCGCTCGTCGCGATCGCGATGTCTCTCTACGTCGTCTACGTGCTCGAGATCGTGAAGCTGAACAACCCACGCCGCCTGCGGCGCGGTGAGGAATCGGCCGGCGAGCGCCGTTCCGCGTAGCGCGCCGGCCCGCGCCGGACGGCCTTGTGTTTCTGAAACACAAGCTCATTCGAGCCGCTCGACGGCTGCCGCAAGCGGGAAGCCGCGGTTTTCCACATTGTGTTTCTGAAACACAAGCTCTCGTCCGCGCGGCTCGTGATTCGACCGTACAAAGTCAGTCTCTTTTCCCGGTAGTACGCGGCTTTAGCTGTTACAAGCTCTGCTATGCTCGCGGCGCAGATGGAGCGGCAGCCGACCCCGAAGCTCAACCTCGCCGGCGCCGGCTCCGTCCTGATCGGGACGACGGCCGCCGTGATCGTGGTCGGGATCCTGATCGGCTGGCTTGCCGGCTCGGCTGCCTGGGGCTTCCTCGTCGGTGCGATCCTCGGCATTCCGATCGGCGTCTTTATGACCTACACGCGGTACAAGGACGCGCTCTAGATGGCAGGCATGTTCTCCACACCGAGGCCGATGCCGGATCAGAAGCTGCCGTTCATCGCCGGCGCCGCCGTGATCGTGCTGGCGCTGCCCATCTTCCTCGCGGCCGGTTGGGATCTTCGCGGCTGGGTGATTGGGGCGACGCTCTGGGTGGCCTCGCGCGCCCTTGCTGCCCTACTGACGCACATGCGCTCGGGCATGGGTAACCTCGCCGGCTCAGGCGTGGTGGGCTTCGGAATGACCTTTCGAGCGCTGGCGGTGATGGTTGTCGTCGTCGCGCTCGCAGCAACGGACGCGCAGCTCGCGCTCGCCGTCGTCCTCCTGTACGGGCTCGCTTACACGCTCGAGCTGGCCGTTGCGCTCGCGCTCTACTTCTCCGGCCAGCCAAAGGGAGGGCGTCGTGAAGCGGCTTAGCGCTCTTGTGTTGACGCTCTTCCTGCTGCTGCCACAGGTGGCGCTCGCCTCGTCCGCGACCGGCGCGGAAGAGGAGAAGTTCAATCCGGAGCACGACTTCGACCCCGGCGAGTGGATCCCGATCCACCTCGGCCCGCTCGATCTCTCGATCAACAAGACGGTCGCCTACCTGATCCTCGGAACGATCCTGACGATCGCGCTCGGCCTCTTCCTGATGCGCGCCAGGATCGGGCCCAAGAACGAGGTTGGCAGGAGGCAGGCGGTTGGAGAGCTGATCTACGACGTTGCACAGACGCAGGTCGCCGAGCAGGGCCTGCCGCACAAGGCGATCGCGCGCTGGTTCCCCTACGTGGCCACCTTGATGCTCTTCATCTGGGTGATCAACATGATCGGCTTCATCCCGCTGCCGCTCTCGAACGAGACGTTCGACATCTTCGGCGTCGAGCTACCGACGCTGGCCATCTACGCGGCGACCTCGTCGATCAGCGTCACGCTGGCGCTCGCGCTGATGACGTGGACCTTCACGCACATCGAGGGGATCCGTTACAACGGCACGGTCAAATACTTCAAGAGCTGGATTCCCGATGTGCCGAAGGCGATCCTGCCGCTGATCGTGCCGCTCGAGATCCTCGGTCAGTTCATGCGCCTCATCAGCCTCTCCGTCCGTCTCTACGCGAACATGCTCGCCGGTCACATGCTGATCCTGACCTTCATCGGCCTGATCTTCGTGCTGGAGAACCTCGCCGTCGCCGTGGTCGCCGTTCCCGCGGCCGCCGCGTTCTACCTCTTCGAGGTCGTGATCGTCGTCTCGATCCAGGCCTTCATCTTCGCTGCACTCTCTGCCATCTACATCGGCTCGGCGATCGAGCCGGAGCACTAGCAAGCACCCACAAGGAGGAGTACCCAGCATGTCTTTCAGCCTTCTCGCCGCAGATGCCGCGAGCAACGTCGACGCCGGCAAGGCGATCGCGCTCGCTCTCGGTATCGGTCTCGGCTCCCTCGGGGCCGGTATTGGCATCGGCAACATCTTCGGCTCGATGATCCAGGCGGTCGCGCGCCAGCCCGAGCTCAAGGGTGAGCTGACGGGCATTCAGTGGCTCGGGTTCGCCCTCACCGAGGCCGTTGTCTTCTACGGCCTGATCGGCGGCCTGCTCGCCTACGTCCTGGTCTAAGGGAAGAGGGAGACGCATCTGATGCTGCTCGCAGCTTCACCGCTGATCGACGTCGTCCCGGGTCTGATGATCTGGACGCTCGTCTGCTTCGCGATCACCTTCTTCGTCCTGCGGAAGTACGCGTTCGGCCCGATCCAGAAGATGATCGACGAGCGCCGCGAGCGCATCCGCTCGTCGATCGAGGAGGCGGAGCACGCACGTGCGGAGGCCCGCCGGCTGCTGGAGGAGCACAAGCAGCT
>JAXIPI010000244.1:0-1788 GCA_045403015.1 Gaiellaceae bacterium
ATGACGGTCGCCCTCCGTCCAGCCGAGCTCGACGACCTCGATTTTCTCGCGGATCTCTACGCCGACGAGGCCGTCCGCCCGTTTCTCGCCGCCGGCGGTCGCTACGAGCGCGACGGAATCGCCGAGCAGCTCGCGCGCGCCCCGGAGGAGGGCGGCCTGCTCGTCGTCGAGCTCGATGGGGGCCGCGCCGGCGCGTTGTTCTGGGAGCGGACGAACATCCGCAGCCGGATCGCGCACCTCAGTGGCATCGCGATCCACCCCGACTTCCGCGGCCGCCGGCTTGCCGACGACGCCCCACGTCTCCTGCAGCACCACTTGATCCGCGAACGCGGCTTCCACCGGCTCGAGCTCGAGATCTATGGCTTCAACGAGCGCGCTCAACGCCATGCCGAGCGGTCCGGCTACGTCCGCGAGGGGGTCAAACGAAATGCGTATCGCGGGGAAGACGGCTGGATCGACGGGGTGCTCTACGCGATCGTCGAGGAGGATCTCGCTGAGCCGAGATAGGCGGTGAGCAGCTCGCCCGCCTGCGGCAGGAGGTCGCGGCGAAGGCTGTAGACCTTCTCGTCGCCTTCGCGGACCATCACGAAGCCCGCCTGGCGCAGGATTGCGAGGTGGTGATGAGCGGTCGACTTCGCGACGCCGAGCTCCCCGGCCGCTTCGCCGAGTGTCACCGGTCCGTCGCTGAGGCGCCGCAGCAGCCGGAGGCGGCCTTCGTCGCCGAGCGCCTTGTAGATACGAGCGACCTCACCCGGTGAGGCGCCTTCCTCGGGCTCGGGAGCGATCGGGTAGCAGAAGATCTTCGTGCCCTTGTGCTCCCAGACGAGCACCCAGGGGCGCATCCACCAGCTCGGGAAGAACGCGAGCGTGCGAATGCCGCGGGGCGGCACGTACTGGTAGCCGCGGGTCACGAGCTCGGTCAGCTCGTCGGGCGAGCGGGAAGCCGCCAGCTCCCGCGTCGCGTCGGCGTCGCGCTCGGTCGCCTCGCGCCACTCCTGCGAGTGGGGCAGGAAGACCTCCTCGTACCACCGCGGGAGAATCTCGAGGATCTGCGACTTCAGATCCGCTCCGTCCACATCGAGCAGCCTCCGCGCAGACTCGTATTTCCCCGAGTACTCGACGAGCGACGCGAGGAGCTCCGCCTTGGCGTCGGCGTCGCCGACGACGGCGCGCTCGATCACATCCGGGGCCGAGAGGTGACTCTCGTTGCTGCCGTAGCAACCGAAGAGATGCTTCTTCAACTCGAACGCGTCGGTCGCCTGCAAGCGTTCGAAGAACGCGGCGAACGTCCGCGGCTTCGGCGTCTCGTAGACGATCCCGAGCATGTGCGCCGCGAGCTTGAGATCGCCCAGCATCAACTCGTCGACCGCGGCCATGAGATCCGGGGGCACGCGTCCGAGCCGCGTCTTCAGCCACGCCTCGCCGAGATCGAAGGTCTCGTAGTCGTCGCGGTCGCCGAGGACGCAGATGCTCATCAAGACCTCCGCCGCCTCGGCGACGTCGATCTCGACCTCGACCGCCGCCGGAGCGGAGAGATCGAGGACCTGGGAGCGCTTGTTTCGTTCGACAGCCATCTAACGCTCGTAGCGTACTCGGCTTCGAACGGCTTGACAAGGGGATGGTCGTTCGATAATCTTCGAACAGTTCAAGAACGTCGAAAGCGCAAAGGAGCAACCGTGTTCTCCTCGTCCGACCTTCTTCACCAGCTCGTCAGCGACCGGCATCAGGAGCTGCTGCGATCCGCCGCATCCGCCCGGAACGCGCAGCCGAGCCGGGTCCGCAGGCACG
>JAXIPI010000321.1:0-19431 GCA_045403015.1 Gaiellaceae bacterium
TCACCTCAGCAGCTCGAAGTCGCCGAAGCCGCGCTGGCGGCGTGTCTGGAGCTCGAGCATGGCGACAACACCGCGAACTAGACCCGGCCGCCTGCCGCCGGAGATCTTCGACCTCCCGGTCGAGAAGATGCGCGAGGGCTACTACACCGACGCGTACTTCAACCACACGCGCGAGACGCTCATCCAGGACGGCCGCCGGCCGCGGGTCGTGATGCAGGTGTTCCAGCGTAACCAGGCGATGCTGGGCGGCACCGACGAGGCGATCGCCGTGCTGAAGCTCTGCTCGGACGACTGGGACGCCCTCACCGTGCACGCCCTCCACGACGGTGACCGGATCGAGCCGTGGGAGACGGTGATGACGATCGAAGGCGACTACACGCTCTTCTCGCACCTGGAGACCGTCTATCTGGGCGTCCTGACGCGGCGGACGCTGATCACGACGAATACCGCGCGCGTGGTCGAGGCGGCGAACGGCAAGCCGATCATCTTCATGCCCGCACGGCACGACCACCACCGCGTTCAGACCGGCGACGGCTACGCGGCCTACGTCGCAGGCGCGATGATCGGCGCCGAGATCGGGGTCACGTCTGACGCCCAGGCATCGTGGTGGGGCGGACGCGGCGTCGGCACGGTGCCACACGCGCTGATCGCTTCGTACGGCGGAAACACCGTTCTCGCGGCCACGAAGTTCGCCGAGTGGGCAAGCGAGGACATGAACATCGTCGTCCTCGTCGACTTCGAGAACGACTCCGTGCGCACCACCCTCGAAGTGGCACGGGCGCTCGGCCCGCGGCTGTGGGGCGTCAGACTCGACACCTCGGGACAGCTGGTCGACCGCTCGCTCTGGGATGAGATGGGCGACTTCGACCCGCGCGGCGTCAACGAGCGTCTCGTTCGCAAGGTGCGCGACGCGCTGGACGCGGACGGCTTCGAGCGCGTTCGCATCGTCGCCTCCGGCGGCTTCACGGTCGACAAGATCGAGGCGTTCGAGCGGAAGGGCGTCCCAGTGGACGCCTACGGGGTCGGGTCCTCGCTGATCCGCGGCCAGAACGACTTCACGGCGGACATCGTGATGACGGACGGCCGTCCATCGGCGAAGGTCGGGCGACGCTACCGCCCGAACGCTCGGCTCGAGCTCGTCACCTAGCGACTCACTGGGAAAGCGCCTCGCCGACGACGCCCGGCCACTCGGACATCGGCGTCTCCGAGCGGACGAGATGCGCACCCGACTCGGCGAAGCGCCGGAAGGCCTCGTCGGCCTCGTCGGTGAAGTCGACGGATCCCGGCACCACCACCGGCGACGTGCAGTCCTCGAGCAGGTAGACCTTCGACTGAAGGCTTCGCTCGGTCACGTTCGGGTCAGAGAGCAGGTCCTGGATCGTCCAGGCGACACAGTGGCTCTTCGCCTGTCCGGCGATCACGACTGCGTCGTACCGCAGCAACCGCTCGACCAGCGGGTGATTTCGCTTCCCGAGCGGCTCGCCCTCGCGGTCGAACTCGACCTCCGGTCCGAGCATCGAGTAGTGCTCGGTGAGCGGGTTGTCTCCCTTCGGCTGGAAGTCGAGAGGCGCCCAGCGCGCGATCGAGTGGAAGAAGAGCGCCTCCTCGACCGCCGAGACGAGCGCATAGCCGACCCCGCCGAGCATGGCGTGGAACGGCCAGATGGTGAGGCTGTATTTGCCGCCTTCCTCCAGCGTCTGCGTGTAGTAGCGCAGGTGCTCCTCCGCGTAGTCCGCATCGAGCCCGAGGCCCTCGGCCGCCGGCGGGCTGATCAGCCACCGGCCGGCCTCCACATCGGCAGCCGTCACGGTCGTGAACGGGTCGGGATGACGACCCTCGGCGTCGACGAGCATGATCGGATGGAAGATCTGGAGCGCCTGGTGTGTGTCCAGCGTCGGCACGATCTGCGTCAGACGGTGGAGATTGCGGTAGACGAACTCGCACAGCCGCCGCGAGTCGTCCAGCGCCCCCGTCCCCGACCGCCCGGCGACGAAGAGCTCGAAGCCCGGCGTGCAGAAAGTGTTCTGGACGTCGACGACGACGAGCGCGACGCGGAACCGGTCCGCCGCGGCGGGCAAAAGACCACACTGGTCGCGCCAGCGCTCACCCTCATCGAAGCGCGTCGCATAGTCGACGCGCCAGACCTCGGCCACGCGGTCTGGATCCCAGTGCGGCGGCAACGGGAGCGGATCGGCCACGGAAGTAGTGTAGGAACGTGACTCCACAGCTCGTCGAGAAGGCGCTCGCCGAGGCCGTCCGCACCGGCTTCACGCGGTCGTGCAGCCACGAAACGGGCCGGTTGTTGCAAGTGCTGGCAGGCGCCCGCGGGCTCGAGCGTGTCGCGGAGATCGGTACGGGTTGCGGTGTCGGCGCGGCGTGGATCCTCTCGGCTCTCGACCCCGCCGTCGCCTTTTTCACTGTCGAGCTCGACGAGGAGCGCGCGGCCGCCGCAACCGAGCTGCTCGCCGACGATCCTGCCGCCACCGTGCTCCACGGCGACTGGCAGGACGTGCTCGCGGCAGAGGCGCCGCTCGACCTGCTCTTCGCCGACGGCGGCCGGGCGAAGTACCACGAAGAGGTGGTCGCACTGCTCGCGCCGGGTGGAATCCTCGTCCTGGATGATCTGACGCCGGGGTACGGCGATCCCGATCCGATCCGCGAGCTCTGGCTCGCGCACCCACGTCTCGTCGCGGTCGAGCTCCAAGTTTCCCCGCGGGAAGCGGTAATCGTCGGCACACTTCAGCCTCGCTGAGGTTCTGCCGATAGGAGGCTCGATGCCGGACGTGGGGGGATTTCTGAATTCGTTGCCGGGCTACGCGCTGACGTGGCTGCCGCTCGTCTTCTTCGGCGCGATCATCTACCTCCTCTGGCGGACGCTTCAGTACATGCCGCGCGTCAAGCCGCCGAAGCTCGAGGCGAGCGCCAGCTCCTCCGTCAGCTGGACGGACGTGGCCGGTGTGAACGAGGCAAAGGCTGAGCTGCGGGAGGTCGTCGACTTCCTCCGTTACCCCAAGCGCTTCCAGCAGCTGGGTGCCCGGGTGCCGAAGGGAATCCTGCTCTACGGACCACCTGGGACCGGCAAGACCTTGCTCGCCAAGGCCGTTGCGAGGGAATCCGGCGCCAAGTTCTACTCCCAGAGCGCCTCCGCCTTCGTCGAGATGTTCGCCGGCCTCGGCGCGGCGCGGATCCGCAAGCTCTTCGAGGAGGCGCGCAAGAACGCGCCCGCCATCGTCTTCATCGACGAGCTCGACGCCGTCGGCACCGCCCGAGCCGGTGGCGGCTTCAACCGCGAGCACGACCAGACTCTGAATCAGCTGCTCGTCGAGCTCGATGGCTTCGACGAGTCCGCGCAGGTGATCGTGATGGGCGCCTCCAACCGCCTCCAGGATCTCGACCCCGCGCTGCTCCGTCCCGGCCGCTTCGACCGGCAGGTGATGGTCGCACCGCCCGACCTCGCCGGCCGCGAGGAGATCCTGCGCGTGCACACACGGGGCAAGCCGCTCGCCGAGAGCGTCGACCTGACCACGGTCGCGCGTCACACGTCCGGCCTCACCGGCGCCGACCTCGCGAACCTCTGCAACGAGGCAGCGATCTTCGCCGGCCGTCAGGAGCGCACGACGATCCTCGCGGAGGACTTCGAAGGTGCGATGGAACGCGTCGTCGCCGGCCTCCAGCAGCGCCGGGTCGTCACCGAGAAGGAGAAGCGGATCCTGGCCTACCACGAGGCAGGCCACGCGCTTCTGGCGCATCTGATGGGCGACCTACTCCCGATCCAGAAGGTGACGATCATCGCGCGCGGCGACGCACTCGGCTACGCGTACTACCTGCCGCTCGAGGAGCGCTACCTGCACACGAAGGAAGAGTTCCTGGACGTGATGAAGGTTGCTCTCGCCGGCCGCGCGGCCGAGCAGATCGTCTTCGGGCGCGTCACGAACGGTGCGTCGAACGATCTCGAGAAGGTGACCGAGATCGCGCGGGCAATGGTCTTCGAGTACGGCATGTCCGAAGCGTCCCCGTCCCGGACAATGCGCGCCGACAACTACGCCCTCTCGGAGGAGACGAAGCGGCTCCGCGACTCGGAACAGGCCCGACTGACGGATCACGCGTACGAGGAAGCGCAGCGCCTGCTGATCAAGCATCGCGCGTCACTCGACCGGCTCGCGTCGCAGCTGCTGGAGCACGAAACGCTGAACCGCGAGGAGCTGCAGGAGCTTCTAGGCGACGTCAGGGCGGAGTCGCGCTCGTCCGAGACGATCGGCACTGTCCGTGCTCTCCCTGAGCAGTAGCCTCCAGTAGCATCGCTAGCCGTGGGGATCCGCGGCATCCATCATCTCGGCGTCGCCGTCCACGACCTGGACGACGCGCTCGACACTTACGAGCGCCTGTTCGGCGCCAAGCTCGAGCACCGGGCTCGCGTCGAGGAACAGGGAGTCGAGGCGGCAGCGGTGCTCGTCGGCTCGAGCCGGGTCGAGCTGCTCGCCGCGCTCGGTGAGGAGACGCCCGTCGGCAGGTTCCTCGCAGACCGTGGCCCGGGAATGCACCATGTCGCCTACGAGGTCGAGGATGTCCTCGCGGAGCTCGGGCGGCTCTCGGCCGAAGGAGCCGAGCTGATCGACGACGCGCCGCGGCAGGGCCTCTTCGGGCTCCAGGTCGCATTCGTTCATCCCGATGCCGTTCACGGCGTCCTGACAGAGGTGGTATCCGTTGGCTGAACCCGATTCCGTCCGCGTCGAGCTCGCTTTCGACGGCGGCCCAGGCCTCTCAGCGCTCGTGACCGTCCAGGGAGCCGACGAGCTCGAGCGCGCGCTCGCGACCGAGGCGGGCGGCACCCTCATGCTCGACGCCAACGACGGCCGCTACACGATCGTCCTGGCACGGGTCGTCTACATGAAGCGCTACGCAACCCAGTCGCAGGTCGGATTCGGGATCTAGGGCGCCGGGCACACCCTTCCTGGGATGACCGAGACCACGCAGCAGGGACCCTCGGCCGCCGAGATCCGGAAGGTCGTCGAACGCGGGCAGCAAGGCGAGCGCGCCGCGCTCGAGGAGCTGTACCTGATCCACTTCGACCGGATCTACAGCTACCTGCACATGACGGTCGGGAACAGGCACGACGCCGAAGACCTGACCACGCAGACCTTTCTGCGGATGCTCGAGTCGATCCGCAAGTTCCGCGTCCAGTCGGCGCCGTTCTCGGCCTGGCTCTTTCGGATCGCGCACAACCTCTCGATGGACCATTTCCGCGCCAGCCGCCGCTGGCACCCGGAGGAGGACGTGCCGGAGCCGCTCGATTCCGCAGAGCGCTCCGCCGAGGACGAGGCATTCCAGTCGATCGGGCGCCAGTCGATGCTCGAGCTGATCGATTCGCTCTCGCAGGAGCAGCAACAGGTGCTGACGCTGAAGTTCGTCTTCAACTTCTCGAACGCCGAGGCGGCAACGATCCTCGACAAGACCGAAGGCGCGGTGAAGTCGCTCCAGCATCGAGCCCTCGTCTCGCTCCAGAAGCAGATCGCCGGCGCGGCTCCGGCTCCCGACGAGGAGGGGTAGTTGGCGCTAGAGGTCGGGATCGTCGGCCTGCCTGGGGCGGGCAAGACAACGCTGTTCACCGCCCTGACCCGGACAGGCGGTGCCGGCTTCGGCAAGGAGAACGTCGGCATGGCCTCGATCGCCGACGACCGGCTCGACAAGCTCGCGCAGCTCGTGGGCGCGCGCAAGATCACGCCGGCGACGATCAGAGTCGTCGATGTCCCGGGCACCGGCCCGCAGCTCCTCGGCGGCCTGCGGCAGGTCGACGCGATCCTGGCGGTGGCAGATGGGCACTCGCCAGGCACCGGCCCCTCGGACGACCTCGAGACGCTCGAGCTCGAGCTCCTGGTGGCGGATCGCGACCATGTGGAGCGGCGGCTCGAGCGGGTCGAGAAGCAGGCAAAGTCGGGCGACGTCGGGCTGCGAAAAGAGGTCGAACAGCTGCAGGACCTCCTCGCCTACCTCGAGGCCGGGAGCAGCCTCCGCGATTTCGAGGGCGAGCTGCCACCGGAGCTCGAGCCGCTCACGACCAAGCCGCTGATCGCGGTCGTGAACGGGCCGGACGGGATCGACCTGAAGCTGGAAGCCGAGCTGGCGGAGATGTCGGAGGAGGAGGCGGCCGAGTTCCGCGACGGTCCGTCGGCACTCGACGAGGTCGTGCGACGACTCCGTGACGCGCTCGACCTGATCACCTTCTTTACAGCCGGCGAGAAGGAGACAAGGGCCTGGACGCTCCGCCGCGGCCAGACCGCGCTCGAGGCGGCCGAGTCGATCCACTCGGACATCGCGCGCGGCTTCATCCGCTCCGAGACGATCTCGACCGACGACCTCCTGGCGGCCGGCTCGCACGCCGAGGCAGCGAAACGCGGCACGCAGCGGCTCGAGGGCAAGACCTACCAGGTCCAGGACGGCGACGTCCTGAACATCAGGTTCAACATTTAAGGCAGCCGGTTCTCGCGTTGCGAGCGCCAGGCGTAGATCGGATCGGCGGCGAGATGGCGCTTGCGCGCGCCGTGCGCCGACAGCCCGAGATCCTCGCCGAGCTCCCGCCACTTGTAGCCGCGGCGGCGCGCGCCGACGACGAGCTCGATCTCGAGCGCGTCGAGCGCGGCCCGCACGGCCACGATCTCGCGCAGCCCCGAACGGAACACATCTCCCGACCCCCACGGTGCGAACACGGACACCGGGACATCGTCGCTGCGACGCTGCGCGAGCGAAACCGTCCCTCCCGGACACTCATCCGCAACCACCGTCACCCGTGCCTGACACGAGTGACCCGCGTTACCCGTGCCTGACACGCGCCTGACACGGGTGACTCGGGTTACGTGCCTCGCACCGGCCGGTTCAGCCGGCCGTGATCATTGCCGCGCCGCCGAGGGCGCCCGCGACGCCGAATCGCTGCGTCCGCGCGACGCGCTCGTGCAGGACGACCGCCGCGAGGGCGACCGTGACCACCGGATAGAGCGCTGCAAGGACGGAGACGATGCTGAGAAACCCCCGCGTCGCCGCGAGCGAGAACAGCATGTTCGCTCCGACATCACAGAGCCCCACCACAGCGAGCACCCGGAGTGACGCGCGCTCCGGACGCAAGGCTGCGCCGGCGATCAGAGCCGCAACGAACGCGAGGAGCAGCGCCGTTCCACGCGCCGTCGCGACCGCGTACGGAACGCTCTCGTCGGCAGCGCGATCCGCAAAGACGAAGTAGAGCCCGAACCCGAGTGCGGCCGTGAGTGCCAGACCGAACCCGGCCGCAGTGCCACCGCCCTGCTCTCTCGGCTCGCGTGACGCGACTGCGACGCCCACGAGCGCCACGAGGATGCCTGCGATCTGGAGCGCGCTCGGTCGCTCACCGGACCGGACTCCGACCGCGAACGGGATCACGGCCGAGACCGCGGAGATGGGCGCGACGATCCCCATCGCGCCGATCGCCATCCCGCGGTAGAGCGTCGCGATGCCGAGGCAGCCGCTCGCGCCGGCGGCCGCCGCCAGCGCCGTTGCCGACCAACCGGGAAAGCCGTCCCACGACACCACCACCCACGTCAACGCCGCCGCCAGGCCAAAAACCTGCGACACCACGAGCACCGTCAGGACGTGCAACCGCCTCGAGGTCAGGCCTCCGAGGAAATCGCCGAGCCCCCACGCGACGCTCGCGCCCAGGGCAAGCGCAATTGCGATCAATCAGTCTCCGACGGGTCTGGTCGCCGCGACTGCGTCGAGCTGGTTCGCGTGGTAGAGGACGGCCGCCTCGGCGGTGCGGGCAGCGTTGCGATCGTGGTGCGACGCGACCGCGTGCAGAAGCTCGGTGAGCGCATCCCGGTCGAGCCCGGCCGCCCGCTCCTCGATCAGCCGCAGCCCCAGGTGGACGTGGCCGAGCAGGCGACCTTCCTCGGTCGCGCGGAATGCGGGGCCTCGGGTCAGCTCGCGAGCCCTGCCGACGTCGTGCAGGAGCGCGGCCGCGAGCAGGAGGTCGGCGCGGAGCCGCGGGTGGAGCTGGGAGGTCTCGCGGGCGAGCGTTGCGACGCCGACGGTGTGCTCGAGCAAACCACCAGCGTACGAGTGGTGTGACTCCGCAGCCGGGAGGTCGCGCATCGCCTTCCGGATCTCCGCATCGCCGACAAACTTTCCCACCAAAGCCGCGAGTCCGGGGTGCGACACCTCGCCGGCGAGAAACTCGAGGAAGCCGTCGAGCTCGTCGGCATCGCGGCGCATCCGCGGGGCAAGCCCGGCCGGATCGTCATCGGTCGCCTCGACCGAGCGGATCTCGAGCTGCAAGCGGTTGTCGAAGCTCTCGACGCGTCCGAGCACGCGAACTGCGTCGCCCTCGGCGAAACGGCCGTCGAGCAGCTCGACGTCGTTCCAGATCCGGCCCTCGATCCTCCCCGTCGGGTCCACGAGCTCGAGCACGAGGTACGGAGCCCCCTTTCGCGTCGTGCGCCGCTGCTTGCGTGCGACGGCGTACACGCCCTCGACGGTTCGGTCCGCCGTCAACTCCGCGATGGTGCTCATCAGGCCTGAGTCTAGGGCGTTGGTAGGCTCGCTCGATGGCCGTCGTCAAGCCCTTCCGCGCCCTTCGCTACGACGAGGCGCTGGCGGGACCGCTCGAGAACCTGGTCGCGCCGCCGTACGACGTCATCTCGGCCGAGCTGCGAGCGGAGCTGCTGGCGCGAAGCCCGTACAACGTCGTCCACCTCACGCTGCCCGACTCCGAGGAGGACGCGGCCCGCGACCTGGAGGAGTGGCGATCGAGCGGCGTCCTGGTCGAAGAGCCGCCGGCCGTCTGGGCGCTCGAACAGGACTACGTCGGCCCGGACGGCGTCGCCCGCAAGCGTTTCGGGCTCGTCGCCTCGCTCAAAGTCGAGCCGTACGCGAGCGGAACGGTGCTGCCGCACGAGCGCACTCACGCCGGGCCGAAGGAGGAACGCCTCCGCCTGTTGCGGGCAACGCGCGTCCAGCTGGAGCCGATCTTCCTGCTCTACGACGGCCCCGCCCCAGTGGAGCGGCCCGAGCGCGAGGCGGACCTCGAGGTCGAAGGCGCAAAGCTCTGGCGGATCGACGACCCGATGCTCGTGCGCTACTTCGACGACAAGCAGCTCCTGATCGCCGACGGCCATCACCGGTACGAGACCGCGGTTGCCTTCAGCGAGGAGGAGGGATTCCCGGCCAGTGCCCAGATGCCCGTCGTCCTCGTCTCCACCGAGGACCCAGGGCTCGAGATCTTCCCCACCCACCGCCTCTTCGCCGAGCCCAAACACCTCGAGAGCGAAGCAAACGGCGGCGCAGAGGTGACCGAGGTAACGCGAGATGGCTCCCGGGTCATCCATGGCCCCGAGGGGATCCTCGATGTCCAGTTCGTCGACGCCCTGGGTCATGAAGGGATCTCGTACACCCCCGACCCGGAGGAGGCCGAGCGGCGCGTCCGCGACGGCGAGGCCGCCGTCGCCTACCTCTTGCGGCCGACCCGGATCGAGGACGTGTTTGCGTTCGCCCGGCGAGGCGAGGTGCTGCCGCAGAAGACGACGTACTTCTTCCCCAAGCTCATCAGCGGCCTCCTCTTCCACCCGCTTTGACGCTGTCTCGATGACACTGTTTCGATGACTCCGTGGCTCGAGGTGTGCCGCGATGCGGTCGGGGACATCCGCGGCGTACTCGCCGAGCTGCCTACTCGCATCGAGCGCGAGCCCGTGCTCGCGCAGGGCGAGGGCGGCGACGACACGACGGCGATCGACGCGGCCGCCGAGACCGCGGTCGTGCACCGGCTCGAGACGCTCGACCAGGACTTCACACTCGTCTCGGAGGAGCTCGGGGAGCGCGTTTTCGGAACCGGCACACCGTGGCGCGTCGTCTGCGACCCGATCGACGGCTCGCTGAACGCGAAGCGTGACATCCCCTTCTTCTCGCTCTCGCTCGCGGTCGCAGACGGCCCCGCGATGGGGGACGTCGTGTTCGCCTACGTCTACGACTTCGGTAACAGCGAGGAGTGGACGGCCGAGCGGGGCGGCGGCGCGTTCCTGAACGGTGCACGGCTGGGAGCCGTGCGGCCGAAGGACGCGATCGAGATCCTCTCGTTCGAGGCGACGACGACCGCCCAGGTCGCGGACAAGGCGGCCGCGATGGTCGGCACCGCACACCGCCTCCGGATCATGGGCTCGCTCGCGATCTCGCTCTGCCACCTGGCCGCGGGCCGTGTCGACGCTGTCTGCTCGCTCAAGCCCGCCCGCTCGGTCGACATCGCGGCCGGCCAGCTGCTCGTGCGCGAGTGCGGCCTCGCAATCGAGCTGTTCGAGCACCCACCGTTCGAGTCGGCTCCGCTCGATCTCGTCGGACGTTCACGAGTCGTTGCCGCGGGAACGACCGAGCTGTGCCGCACGCTGGAAGCCGCACTGACTGCGTAACGCGAGAGGAGTCATAGCGGCTACGCTCGTCGGCCACGAAACAGGCGTTCGTGACTCTGGCGCCCAGGAACGCGCTCCGGCTTCGCGAACTACTGGAAGAGAACGTAACCTGACTAAACTTGATAACCCTGACGCCGCCCACCGCCTCTCCCACACGGTGGACCGAGCATCTCAGCCCACACCCGACCCTGACGCCGCGACGATTCTCGTCTGCGACGACGACCCGAGCCTGCGGGAGCTCGTCCGGGCCGTGCTCGGCCCGCGGTACCGGTTCATCGAAGCCGCGGACGGGACCGAGGCGCTCGTCGCCGCGAGGGAGCTCGACCCGGATCTGATTGTGCTCGACGTGATGCTGCCGGGCCTCAGCGGGATCGAGGTGCTCGAGGAGATCCGGAACGACGAGCACCTGAAGGACATGCTCGTCGTCGTGATCACGGCATGGAGTCACGCCGAGCTCGATGCACGTGTCGCGGGCGCCGATCGCTTCGTCTCGAAGCCGTTCGACCCGGACGAGCTCAGCAACGCGGTCGAGGAGCTGCTCAGATGACGCTCGCCCGCCGGATGTGGCTCGCGAGCGTCATTCTCGCCTTCATCGTCGTCGCCGCCTTCGCGGCGTTGATCGTCGCCATCAGCGCGCAACGCGAGGCGACTGCACGTGAGGCGCGCTCCCGCGATGTGACCGCGGCTTCGCTGCGGCTCGAGAAGCTCGTCGTCGACATGGAAAACGGGATCCGCGGCCTGACGTTGACGCGTGACCCCAATTTCCTCGAGCCCTACACGAATGCACGCAAAGCACTGCCCGCACAACGAGCCGCCTTGCAGGCCCTCGTCGTCAGCGACCCGGTACAGCGCCGACGCGCCCAGGAGGTGGAGGAGCGGATTCGGGAGTACGTCGAGTTCGCGGACCCGCTCGTCAAGCTCGTCAAGGAGACGCCCTCGATCGGCAGTGACCCGCTCGTCGCAGAAGAGGGGAAGCGGCTGACCGACGCGGTCCACAACGTGTTCGATCGCTTCCTCACGGCAGAGGACGCTCTCGCCGCCGACGCAGGCCGCGACGCCGAGAGACGGTCGAACCTCGCCGTGATCGTCGGCGCTATCGGCATCGGCGCCTCTGCGGCGTTGATCATCCTCTTCGGCGCCTTCCTCGCGCGCTCGATCGGCCGGCCGGTACGAGCAGTCGCCTCGGGCGCGACCCGGCTCGCCGCCGGCGAGTGGTCATTGCGACTCCCCCCTGAGGGCCCTGGCGAGATCGGCGAGCTCACCCGGGCGTTCAACGACATGGCCGAGCGGATCGAGCAGAACCACGCGGCGCTCGAGGCGCAGAACACAGAGCTCCGCGAGAGCGAGCGGATGAAGACGGAGCTCGTCAGCATCGTCTCCCACGAGCTTCGGACACCGCTCGCGAGCGTGCTCGGCTTCACCGCCCTCCTGCTGAAGCGCGAGTTCGACCCGCCGATCCGGAGGCACTACCTCGGGATCGTCGATGCACAGGCGCGCCGGCTCGCCGCGCTGCTCGAGGACTTCCTCGACGTTCAGCGGATCGAGCACGAGGGTCTCGAGCTGGCAACCGAGATGGTCGACCTCGCTGCGCTTCTGGACGAGCAGGCGGAGCTCTATGCGGAGCAGAGTCCGAAGCACACCGTCGAGGTCGCACTCGAGGAACGCCCGCTACCTGTGCGGGGCGACCCGGACCGATTGGCGCAGGTCGTCGGTAACCTGCTTTCGAACGCGATCAAGTACTCACCGGACGGCGGCACGGTCCAGCTCGCGGCGGAGCGGAGCGGAGCGGGGGTACGTGTGATCGTGCGTGACGAGGGGCTCGGAATCCCCGAAGACCAGCAGGAACGAATCTTCACGAAGTTCTTCCGCGGTGATGCCGGCGCAACCGGGATTACCGGCACAGGCCTCGGCCTCGCGGTCTCGCGGGAGATCGTCGAGGCGCACGGCGGCAGCATCGGCTTCGACAGCGATCCCTCGACGGGATCGACGTTCTGGGTCGAGTTGCCGGAGGAACCAGGTGAGGTAAGCGCGAACACTTTCAAGGAGACGCCCAGATGAAGACGAAAACCGTTTACCTGCTCGCGGGGGTGCTCGTGGGCATCGTTGTCGTGAGCCCGTGGGAGGGGAGCTCGGAGGCCGCCACCGGCCCGGCCACGATCCGGATCACGAACGTCCAGGACACCGTGGTCCGCGTCGACGTCGGCGCGAGAGGCAAGTCGCCCGGCGACATGGAGATCATCCGACAGAAGCTCTACAACCAGCGTGTGACCACGCGCTCGATCGGCCGCTCCGAGCTGGTCTGCACGTTCGTCGACCGTCGGCGCTCGCGCGTCTGCCGCGGTACGTACTTCCTGCCGAAGGGGAAGATCGTCGTTGGCGGGTCGCTCCTGTACCGGCAGTTCTACGAGCTCGCGGTCTTGGGAGGTACCGGGCTCTACGACAATGCCCGGGGCTCACTCGTCGTCACGCGCATGGGCGTGCACCCGGTCCGCGACCGCATGGTCTTCCGGCTCGTCGGCTAATCTCAGGCTCGTCGGCTAGACAGTCTGCCGCTACGCTCCTAGCATGACTCCCGATCGCGACGCGATCCTCCGAGCGCTCGACCAGGTGATCGACCCGGAGCTGCGCAAGCCGGTAACCGAGCTCGACATGGTTCGCGAGTTGACGATCGAGGGAGGAGCCGTGTCGGTCACGATCGCCCTCACCGTGGCCGGTTGTCCGCTCCGGAACTCCTTCCAGGAGCAGGTGGCGGAGCATGTCGGCGGCGTTCCGGGCGTCGAGCGCGTTGAGCTTCGCTTCGGCGTCATGACGCCGGAGGAGAAGTCCGCGCTGACGACCAAGCTCCGCGGCGGTCGTCCCGAGAAGTCGATCTCCCTCGACCCGCGAACGCGCGTGGTCGCCATCGCGAGCGGCAAGGGTGGCGTCGGCAAGTCGTCGCTGACGGTCAACCTCGCGGTAGCGCTCGACGAGCTGGGCCAGCAGGTCGGCGTGATCGATGCGGACATCTACGGCCACTCGATCCCGCACATGCTCGGCGTCCATCAGCGCCCGATCGTGGTCGACAAGATGATCGTGCCCCCTGTCCGCGGCCGGCTGAAGCTGATCTCGATCGGCAACTTCCTCGACGACAACGCTCCAGTGATGTGGCGTGGGCCGATGCTCCACCGCGCGCTGGAGCAGTTTCTCTCGGACGTTCACTGGGGCGAGCTGGACACGATCGTCGTCGATATGCCGCCCGGCACAGGCGACGTGGCGATCTCGCTCGGCCAGCTGCTGCCGCGCGCCGAGGTGCTGGTCGTGACAACGCCGCAGCCGCTCGCCCAAGAGGTGGCCGCCCGCGCCGCGATGATGGCGCAGAAGACGGGCCAGAAGCTCCTCGGCGTGGTGGAGAACATGAGCGGTGAAGCCTTCGGGACGGGCGGCGGCGGCAAGCTCGCCGACGATCTCGGCGTCCCGCTGCTCGGCACGGTGCCTCTCGACAAAGCATTGCGAGAGGCGGGCGACGCTGGCGTGCCGGTGGTCGAGGCCGACCCCGACTCCGAATCCGCCCGCGCGATCGTCGCCATCGCGGAGTCTGTTCTCTCCTCTCGGCCCGGCGCGATCCGCAAGCCCCTCACCGTTCTCTCTTAAAACGACGAAGGGCGCCCGTAGGCGCCCTTCGCGGTTGGTCGTCCCTCGTCGAGCTAGTGACGTTCGCGGACCTTCGCGAGCGTCCAGACACCGGCGACCTGGACGCAGGACATCTCGACCTGGTCGTTCGCGTCGATGCCGTTGACCTGATCCGCACTCTTGACCGTGCACGTCTGGTTCGCGGAACCGTCCTTCGGCTTGACCGTGATGGCGGTCGGGCTGATCGAGTCCACCGAGCCGCGGACGAACAGGAAGACGCTGGGGCGCGTCGGCTTGTCGCCGTTGCAGTCGACCCGCTTCGCGAGGACAGCGGCGTTCGTGCCGGTGCCCGTGCCGAGCGTGCCGTCGGTCAGGCCGCCGGTCTTCGAGAAGGAGCCCGCCAGGCTGCCGAACAGCAGGCCGCCGCGATGATGCGCGGAGCCACGGAGCCAGCCGTCAAGCTTTCCGTCGACGTTGATCGCCGTGAAGCTCGCCCGCGTGCGCCTGTCGGACGCGCGCACCTTGAGCCAACCATCGACCCAGCCAAGCTTCTTCGTCGCGTTGTACGTGCTCTTCACGAACAGGTCGACCGGGCCGTTGAGCTCGGTCGTCGTGCTCGTCGCCGTGCCGGAGTAGTGGCCGAGCGTAATCTCGATCGTCTGGCCGTCACAGGTGAGCGTGCGAGTCTGGACGTTCGCCGCCGTTGCCGCAGACAGAGTCGCGCTGACCTGGGTGACGTCACCGGCCTTCAGGTGCGCCACGGCGGCGCCTGCCGCCACGAGGGCGCTGAGCGCTGCAGTGAACAGGATGAGTCGTTTCATAGTCGTCCGGCTCCTTTGTAGGACTGTGATGTCCTAGATGCCCGATTGCCCCGTTTCCAGCGTGGCAACGGGTAAGGAATTCGTGAGGATTTCGTGAGGGAGTTCCGCACCGGAGGCACCCCCAAGGCGGCACGTAGACTCGATTCGTGACCGCCGCCGCTTTCTTCGACCTCGATCGGACGCTCCTGCGCCGCTCCAGTGCGCTGGCGCTCGCCGGGCCTTTCCGCGAGCACGGCGTGATCGGGCGCGGCCAGCTCGCGAAGGCGGCCGCCTGGCAGCTGCTCTTCGCCGCGCGCGGAGCGGGCGCCGAGACCGTCCGGAAGGCAGCCGAGGACGGCCTGATGGTCCTCAAGGGGTTTCGGGTCGACGACCTTCGCGATCTCGTGGCGGGCGCGATGGAGCCGATCCTGAAGCCGCTCGTCTATCAGGAGCCGCTCAACCTCGTCGACCGGCATCGCAAGCGTGGCGAGCCCGTCTACATCGTCTCTGCAACCTTGCAGGAGATCGTTGAGGAGATCGCGCGCGAGCTCGGCTTCGACGGCGCGCTCGGGTCGACGTGCGAGATCGTGGACGGCGTCTACACCGGCCGCTCGCTCCGCGGCGCGCACGGCGACGGCAAGGCGGCCGCCGTCCGCGAGCTCGCGGTGCAAGAGGGCTTCGACCTCGACGCATCGACCGCGTACTCCGACAGCCACACCGACCTGCCGTTCCTCGAGGCCGTCGGGAACCCGGTTGCCGTCAACCCTGACCGGCAACTGCGACGGATCGCGGAAGACCGCGGCTGGCCGATGCTCGAGTTCAACGAGCCCGCCTACCCCTCAGCGCCGCGACTGCGGCCGGCACTGCTCGGGATCCCGCTCGTGCTCGGCGCAGGCGCGGCGGTCTGGGTGGCCCGCAGGCGTGCTGCCTGAAGAACGAATCGCCGCCCTCGGCTTCTCCGAGGCGGACACCGGGACCCTCACCGCTCACTTCCTCGACGCCGAGTCGCGCGGCAAGCTCGGACACGGGCTCGCACGGATCGACTGGCTCGAGACGCTGCCCGACCTGAAGCCGAACGCACGGCCAGTCCGCCTGCACGCAGAGCCCGGCTACGAGCGCTGGGACGGCGCCGGCGCGCTCGGCTACCTGACGCTGACCGCTGTCTGCGACGCGCAGCTCGCGAAGCCGCCGGCGCACGCCCGTGTCGTGGTTGCCTCCAACTGCTTCCCGACGGGAGCGCTCGGCTGGTACGTGCGGCGACTGGCCGAGGGCGGTCTCGTCGCTGCCCTGACGGCGACGTCACCCGCGCGGCTCTCCCATCCCGACGGAGGCGAGCCACTCGCGGGCACGAATCCACTCGCGATCGCGGTTCCGAGCTCCGACGGCAAGCCGCTCGTCACGGACGTCTCGATGGGCGCGGTCACCCACGGCGACGTTCTGCGCGGCACCGCGACACCTGACGAGCTCGTGCCGTTCGGCGGCGAGAAGGCGCACAAGGCGTTCGCGCTCGCGCTCGGACTCGAACTGCTCGTCGGCGCGCTCGGGGGCGACGGCTACGGCGCGGTGCTCGTCGTCGCCCGCCCGGAGGCGGATCCGGTCCCGGCGCTGCGGGCGCGCGCGGCCGGGCTACGTCTTCCGGGCGACGCGTAGGGGCTCGAGGTCCTCGTCCTCGTCCGCCCATTTCTGGAGCTTGGGATCGAGCTCGAGGGCTCGGTCGAGCGCAACGCCGGCGTCTTCGAGCCGGCCGGCGCGACAGTAGATGCACGCCAGGTGGAAGTACAGCCCCGGGTGATCCGGCTTCTCCGCCAGCCCCGCTTGGATCTCGGCGACGGCTCGGTCGGGATCCTCGTCGACGACGCCATACGCGGTGAAGAAGTACTCCCAGGCGGAGATCTCGTGCGAGCCTGGCTTGCCGCCGATCGCGAGCACAGTCGTACCCGGCTCCTCGGCGCGCGCGTAGCGCTTCACCTTGGGATCGCGAAGGAAGACGACCGAACCGGCGGGCACGTCCTTCTCCTCGCCGTCGAGCACGAACGTCGCCCTCCCGGCAACCACAACGTAGAGCTCCTCGTGGCCGAGTTGCTCCTCCGTGTGCTCTTCGACGACGTCTTGTCCAGCCTCGCTCGCCGTGTACGCGCTTGTCCCGAAAGCGGTGATGCCGAAGTGCTTCCGCAGCGGCGTCCACCGCAGAGTGCCCACCGCCTTCACCGACTCGATCTCCGTCAGGCTCGCGATCTCATAACCGCTCACTCGCTCCTCCTCAGCTCGTTCAGCACGACCGGGTCGATGTCGTTGTCGCCGTCAACGCGCTCCTCGAGGTTGGCCGCACCGGCCCAGTCCTCGAGACGCTCGTAACCGAGCCTCGCCAGGCGCTCTCCGATCTCGACGCGCAGCTCGTCGTCGATCGGCAGCCACTGGTCGCGCGGGGTCTTCCCAAAGAGCTGGTCGTGCAGTGTGTACAGGCGCCGCAGTTCATCGATCGGGGTCTCGTGGTCGTCGACGCGAAGGTCGACCAGGATGTCCGAGAGCGCGTTGTAACCGCCGTCCCGCTCGACGACGAGGAGCGACGCGGATTGCTGGCCGCGGCTGTCGCCGCCCGCAGCCTGAGCCGCCGCGAGGCTCACCAGCAGCCGCTCGGCCAACGAGCCTTCCGTCGCCTCGAACGTCTCGGCCAGCGCGTCGACCGTCTCGCCGGAGATGAGGATGTTCCCCTGGGCGGCATAGCCGGAGCCGGTCCGGCCGCCTGCCCAATCGTGGCAACCGGAGCCGGTGAACGTGGCGCCGCGGCCGGCCGCGTCGACGACCCCCAGCTGACGCTGGTCGCGGCCCTCGTCGGCCTCGGTCAGGCGCTTGACGACCTCGTCGGCCGACAATCCCTGTCGGAGGAGCGCGAGCCCATCGGGGCCGTAGCGCGGGTTCGCGTACGCCTGCGTCGCGACAGCGCCCACCCCCGGCTCCGCCCAGGGCACAACCGACCCGACAGCGAGGAACTTCGACTCCACGGCCACGCCCCACTGCCCCGCGTCGAGGTCACAGGCGACGAGCGAATATGTGGAGATAGGCCTAGCCGTAGGTCAGCTCCGTGAGATCCAGGGCCAGCAGTTCAGCCGTGGGTACGAGCACCGACGCGACCTCAGGCCGGGCCAGCGCGGCCTTGACGGCCTCCGGTGTCACCGCACGCACGACCACCGGTCTCCCCTGGGCATGAGCCTCGCGAAGGCTGGCGTCGTCCTCGACACCGTCCAGCACGAGCGCGCCCTCGAGCTCGAGCGTGCCTTCCAGCGCCAGCTCGGGAACGCGCCTGCCGGTATTGCCGAACCAACGCTCCCTCACAGCTCGACGGATCCCCCGGGCTCCGGAGCGATGATCTCGACGTCAGGCGCGAGCTCGCGCAGCTTCTCGGGGGTGCCGGTGAGGAGCGGAAACGTGCCGTAGTGCGACGGGATGCAGCGCTTGGCGCCGAGCAGCTCGAGCGCGACCGCGGCCTCACGCGGACCCATCGTGAAGTGGTCTCCAATCGGAATCACAACAACGTCCGGTTCATAAATCCGGGCGATCAGCGCCATGTCGCCGAAGACATTCGTGTCGCCCGCAAAGTAGAGCGTGAAGCCGTCCTCGAGTCTCAGGACGAGCCCGCAGGACTCACCGAGGTACGTACCGTCGTCCGCACTGGACGAGTGGTTTCCGTGAGTGAGGGTGACGTCGATGCCCTCGACGTGGAGTGTTCCGCCCTTGTTCGCCGCATGAGCCATGTTCATCTCGACGCCCTGTCCAGCGAGCCAACCGCGCAGTTCCACCTGCGCGACGACCGGGCAGCCGAACTTCTGCGCGAGCGCGACCGTGTCGCCGACGTGGTCGCTGTGGCCGTGCGTGAGGAGGATCGCGTCGATCCGCTCCGGTGCCTTCTCCGAGTCCGGACCCTTCGGGTTGCCGTTCAGGAACGGATCGATGTACATCCGCTTGCCGCCCGGAGTGTCGATGCGGAATGCCGCATGCCCGAGCCAGGTCAGTGTCGCCGCCATGACGGGATCTTAGGGGGGACCGTCAGCCAGAGAGCCCGACTATTGCGGGCGGAGGCCGGCTTTGCCGGCCGGGAGCCCTGGCCCGCTTCTCTCGCGCTGGCGAAGAAGAAGGGGGCTCACGGGGGAAACATGGTTTCCCCCGTGCGAAGGACCGTCCGGTGCGGCGGCGAACATCGGCGCATGACTATGCGGCTCGCCTCCATCGCACTCGTCGTCGGCGCCGCCCTCGCAGACGCGGCCGGCAGCCACTCGCTCGCCTACTACGCACTCGTCGTCGCCGTCCCGCTCGTCGCGGTGGCAGCACTGTCCGCGCTCGGCGAGGTGCTCGACGGGACAGCCGCGGAGCCGCACGATCGCGTGATGGCCGCCCTGACAGCACTCGCACTCCCTCTCGTGCTCCTTGGTGCCGCGGTGCGGGCGCCGCTCCTCGCCGATGGGCCGCCGCCGGCAATCGGAATCACGGCCGTCGTCGCGTGTCTCGCCGTCTTTGCGGTGCAGGCGTTGCTCGCTGCGACCTCAGCCGTCCCGCGCGAGCGCCTCCGCGCCGCTTTCCGCGCCAAATAAGGAGACGGCCTAGAAGGG
>JAXIPI010000196.1:0-12415 GCA_045403015.1 Gaiellaceae bacterium
ACGTGGATCTCGAGCCCGACAACCGGTTCCCAGGAACTCATCGGAGCCGCTCCGGGACGGGATCGAAGCCGAGCGCACCCTCGAGCGCGTGGCCGACCTTGAACAGCGCGTTCTCGGAGAGCTGCGGCCCGATCAGCTGCAGGCCCACGGGCAGCCCTTGCGAGAGCCCGCACGGGATATTCAGACCGGGCAACCCGGCCATGCAGGACGGGATCGTGAGCAGGTCCGAGAGGTACATCGCGAGCGGGTCGGCGGCCTTCTCTCCGAGCCTGAATGCGACCGTCGGCGAGGTCGGCGAGACGAGCACGTCGTAGCGCTCGAACGCGGCGGCGTGCTCGCGCGCGATCACCGTCCGGACCTTTTGCGCCTGTCCGTAGTACGCCTCGAAGTAGCCCGCGGAGAGCGCGTAGGTTCCGAGCATGATCCGGCGCTTCGGCTCGTCGCCGAAGCCCGCATCGCGCGTCCGCTCGACCATCTCGTAGTAGCCGTCCGCATCCGCGCGGATGCCGTAACGGACCCCGTCGTACCGGGCCAGGTTCGAGGACGCCTCGGCGGGAGCGATCAGGTAGTAGCAGGCGAGCCCGTAGTCGACCGAGCGCGGCAGCTCGCACTCCCCCACCTCGGCGCCGAGCTCGCGCGCCAGCCCGATCGCCCTCTGGACGGCGGCCGAGACGCCGGGCTCGATCCCCTCCGCCTCGTTCATCTCCTTCGGGACGCCGATTCGCAGCCCCTTCAGGCTCTCGCCCTCGGGCAGCTCGACTGTGGGTACGTCGACAGTGGTGGAGTCGGCGGGATCGCGGCCCGAAATGATGTCGTAGAGCCGGGCACAGTCGCGGACGTTCTTCGCGACCGGGCCGACCTGGTCGAGGCTCGACGCAAAGGCGACGACGCCGAAGCGGCTGACGGTGCCGTACGTCGGGCGCAGGCCGACGTTGCCGCAGAGCGCGGAGGGCTGCTTGATCGAGCCGCCGGTGTCGGAGCCGAGCCCCCACGGGGCGAGCCCGGACGAGACCGCGGCCGCGGTACCGCCACCCGAGCCGCCGGGTACGCGGTCCGGATCCCACGGGTTGTGCGTCGGCCCGTAGGCCGAGTTCTCCGTCGAGGAGCCCATCGCGAACTCGTCGGTGTTCGTCTTTCCGATCAGCGGTAGGCCTGCGTCCTTGCAACGCGCGGCGACGGTCGCGTCGAAGACGGGCACGTAGCCGGCGAGGATCTTCGAGCCCGCCGTCGTCTCGATCCCCTTGGTCGAGATCACGTCCTTGAGCGCGATCGGAACGCTGTCGCCGACGGGTGCGTCGACCGTGCGCAGGTAGCAGTGCAGCTCACCGTCGCGCTCCGCAACCGCGTCGAGGTAGGCGCGATGGAGCTCGGCGCCCGAGACCTCCTTCCGCTCCAGCAGGCCGAGCGCGTCTTCTGCCGTGAGGCGGCGGGTGTCGAGCTCGGCGCTCACGAGGTCGGCGGCACCTTGAAGAGATCACCCTCGCGTGCAGGGGCGTTCGCGAAGACCTCGTCGAGCGACAGTGACTCCTGCAGCGCGTCGGGCGCCGAGGCGTTGACGAGCTCCAGCGGGTGCGAGGTCGGAGGCACGTCGGAGAGGTCGAGCTCGCTGACCTTGGAGACTGCCTCCAGGATTGCGCCGAGCTGCTCGGTGAGCCGCTCGACCTCGTCGTCGGTCAGCTCGAGCCGCGCCAGCTTCGCCACGTGGAGCACTTCTTCACGCGTGATGGCCATCATTCATCCTTCCAAAAAGAAGGGCCCCCTCTCGGGAGCCCTTCGCAAGCTCGATTCCGAAAGAGGTACTAGGCGGCTGTGACGTTCGCCGCCTGGGCGCCCTTGGGGCCCTGGACGACTTCGAACTCCACACGCTGACCCTCGGTCAGCGACTTGTAGCCGTCCATCGTGATCGCGGAGAAGTGCACGAAGACGTCCTCGCCACCCTCACGCTCGATGAACCCGTAACCCTTCTCGTTCGAGAACCACTTAACGGTGCCCTGAGCCAACTGTGTTTCCTCCTTGCAGTGAAGCGACGGCCCGGGCACCGAGCCGCCGACCTTGATAAAGCGCGCGAACCATAGCCTCATGTGACGGGATGTGCAAGCTCCTTCCGGAGGTATCGCGCAGCACGCACTGTGCTCTTCAGAAGCATTGCAATTGTCATCGGTCCGACGCCGCCGGGAACCGGCGTCAGGAGGCCCGCGCGAGTCGCAACCTCAGGCGCCACGTCACCCACGAGACCGTCCTCCGTCCGCGTGATTCCGACGTCGATCACCGCCGCACCCTCCTTCACCATCTCGGGCCGCACGAGCCCCGGGACGCCGACCGCGGCGACGAGGACGTCTGCGCGCGAGGTCACCGCTCCGAGGTCCCGCGTGCGCGAATGGCAAATCGTGACCGTCGCATGCCGGTGCAGAAGCAGCAGCGACACCGGTTTCCCGACGATGTTGCTGCGGCCGATCACGACCGCGTGTGCTCCCTGGAGCTCGACCCCGTACTCGTCGAGCAGTTCGAGCACGCCGAGCGGCGTCCCCGGCACGAGCGCGGGCGTGCCGGCAAGGAGCAGCCCACCGTTGAGGGGGTGGATGCCGTCGACGTCCTTCAGCGGATCGATCGCATTGATCACGCGATGCTCGTCGAGTCCATCCGGCAGCGGCAGCTGGACGAGGATGCCGTCGATCGCATCGTCGGCGTTCAGCTCGGCGACGAGCGAGAGCAGCTCCTCTTCGCTCGTCGACGCGGGCAGGCGCAGATCGCGCGCCTCGATGCCGACCTCGAGCGTCGCCTTGTGCTTCAGCCGGATGTAGACCTCCGAGGCCGGGTCGTCGCCCACGAGCACGGTCGCGAGGCCGATCGGCCCCGGGAACGCCGCCACCTCGCGCGCGACCTCCGCGCGGATCCGCGCCGCGAGTGCCTTCCCGTCCATCATCGTCGCCGTCACGGACGCGAGAATAAGCTCTCTCGATGGCCTGGCCCCGGAAGAACGACGCAGAGTCGATCGGCGCGCGCCGCGATGCGATCCGCGGCGTCGTCGGCGACGAGCCGCTCGCCCTCGACGACGAAGCCTGGAGCCGCGCGCAGGAGTCGCACACCGGCGCGGCCGTCATCCCCGTCTCGGTCGTCGGGCCGCTCGTCGTCGAGCTCGGTGCCTACGAGCTCGACGAGCCGGACGGAACGCTCCGCGAGACCGGCCGCGCACAGGAGGAGATCCTCGTGCCGCTGGCTCACACCGAGGGAGGCCTCTCCGCCTCGATGTCGCGCGGGATGAAGGCCGCCGAGGCCTCCGGCGGATTCAGAACATACGTGCTTTACGACAGAATGACACGTGCATCTTGCTTTGTTTGCAAAGACACCGAGGACGCCATCGCTCTTGCAAGATGGCTCGAAGGCTCCGTCGACGACCTGCGCTCCTTTCTCGCGGCCGTCGACGACCCGTCCCTCTCGAAGCGGGCGAAGCTTCGCGAGGTCAAGACGCACGTCGTCGGGCCGATGTGCCACGTGCTCTGGGCGTGGACGACCGGCGACGCCTGCGGGCCGAACATGATGACGCGCAACAGCTACGCGCTGAACATGGGCTTCGTGCTGCAGCAGGCACCCGTGAAGCCGGAGCGCGCAATCCTCGAGGCGAACATGGGCGGCGACAAGAAGCCCTCGTTCGAGTTCTTCCAGTCCGGTCACGGCAAGACGGTGCTGGCCGAGGCGACGCTCAGCGCCGAAACCGTCCGCCGGGTGCTGCGAACGACGGTCGACGACCTGCTCGAGCTCTCATGGGCGGGGACGCACGGAGCCGTCGCCTCCGGGATGCAGTCGGTCGCGTTCACGCCGGCCTCGGCGATTGCGGCGATCTTCGCGTGCACGGGTCAGGACCTCGGGATGATCGGGACGAGCTCGATGGCGCACGGCACCGCGCACCGAACAGAGGACGGCGGCTTGCAGGCCGCGATCCGCTTCCCCGGCCTCGAGGTCGGCACGGTCGGCGGCGGCACCACCCTCCCCTACGCCCGCTCCTGGCTCGCCCTCCTGGATTGCGCCGGCAGCGGCAAGGTGCACCGGTTTGCCCAGATCATCGCGGCTGCAGCGCTCGCGCTCGAGATCTCGGCCTCCTCGGCTATGGCGACGGCGGGCTCGGAGAACTTCTTCAAAGCCCACCACGAGCGCGGGGGATTGCGGTGAACGGCGATAAACTAGGCCCCATGCCGGTCGAAGAGATCGAGGAGCCGATCAATGCGGACGCAACGTACGAGCCGCTGATCGAAGCCGAGCGGGCCGCAGCCGACGACGCTGCCAACGACAACAAGGGTCGCGGCGTGCTCCGCTTCTACGAGCTGGCGAAGAAGCAGGAATGGCAGGTGCGCGACATGCCCTGGGGCGAGATCCCGCCGATCCCCGAGACCCGCGCCGGCGCCTCGCGCGAGCGGAAGGAGCGGCGCGACGCGGTCTGGCGGTCTGTGATCACCCAGCAGCTGCAGGCCGACGAGCTGGCGGTCTCGATGGCGGGCCAGCTGCTGAATCTCGCGCCGCACTACGAGGCGAAGCTCTACTACTCGACGATGGTGCAGGACGAGTCCCGGCATGTCGAGGCGTGGTTGAAGCTCGTCGAGCAGGCCGGCGGCGTCGCTGAGCGCGACCCCCACCTGGACGAGCTGGCCAAGATGACGCTCGAGGCGGAGACACTCGAGGAGAAGGTGTTCCAGATGCAGGTCTTCTTCGAGCGGCTGATCATCCCCCGCTTTCGGCTGATCGCCCGCTCGTCGCGCGGGACGCTCCTCGAGGATCTCTGCAACCGGCTCACGATCGACGACGGCATCCACCACAGCGCCGGCGTCGCCTACGAGCGCGTCCTCCTCGAGGGAGCTTCGAAGAAGCAGAAGGACCGGCTGGTCAAGGCCGCCAACCGGCTGCTGCCGATCTTCGTCGAGCACGCGCTCTGGCGGCCGAAGGAGCGCGCGTGGATCGGCAACGTGATGCGCGAGACGGACATCCGGCGGCTGCAGGACGACGTCCGCGACGGGATTCGCATGGCCTCGAGCATGGGCCTCGACGTCAGCGACATCGAGCTTCCGTTCGCGGCCTGAGCGCGAGGCGCATCCCACCGCATCACGATCCGTCCTGCTTCGGCTGCGGCGACAACGAGCTCGGGCTCCGGCTGGCGTTGCCCGAGCAGGAGGGCGCGCAGACGTACGAGTCGGAGGTCAGGTTCGGCATCCACCACCAGGGTGGGCCGGGAATCGCGCACGGCGGGATCGTCGGAGCGGCACTCGACGAGGCGTGCGGCCTCCTTGCGACCTGGCACCGCTTCCCGACCGTGACCGCCCGGATCGCAATCCGCTTCCGTCGCCCAGCACCGATCAACCGCGCACTGCGAATCTCGTCCCGCGTGACCGGCGAGCGGGGACGCAGAATCGAGATCTCGGCCGCGCTTCGAGACGGCGAGGAGCTGCTGGCCGAGGCGGACGGAGTGTTCCTGCATGTCCCGCTCGACCACTTCCTCGCCACGCCAGAGGGCCGTGCCGCGGGCGAGGGGTGGCGCAAGCGGCTCGACAATGCCTGAACGAGTGATCGAGCGCTCCCGCGAGGATGCCGATGGGCACCGAAACCTCCCAGGTCTGCGGCAGACAAGGAGCTCCCCCGTGTTTCGCTACGGAGTCGCCGCCGCCCTGATCGTCTCCGCCGCCGCTGCCGCCAACAGCCACGGCCTCCTCCACCGGGCCGCCACGCTCGGTTCATGCGCTCCGCTCGTCGTCCAGGCTCCCCACGGTACTCAGTGGTGGGAATGCAAGCCCGGGACCGCGAGCGTGTATCCCGACCTCTCCAGAGAGTCCTGCAGGCAGGGCGACTTGCGCGGCGAGGTCCGCTACTGGCTCTGCCCCGCTCAGCTCGCCGTCACACGCGTGACCGAGGACCTCGCAACGAACTAGCGCGCTAACGTCCCGACCGATGGCGCGGATCACGGTCTCGACAGACCAGCTTGCCGCTTTCCGCGGACCGATCCGTGCCTTCGTTCGGTTCGTTCGCCGGCTGTCGCTCGTCGCCGTCGGCGCAGCTGTCGTGCTCGTCGCCCTGCTGCAGCGTGGCGGCTTTGCGGTCGAAGAAGCGCTGCTGGCGATCCTGTTCCTCGCGCCGCCGGCGATCCTCCTCGTCTTTGCGCAAGGCGTCCAGGCGCTGCTCTCGTTCCCCGAGCGACTCAGCCGCATGCCCGCAGACGGTGGGGAGCGCCTTGCCGAACTCACCCGGCTCACGGGCCAGACCGGGACGAGACGCGCCCGCGGCCTGCCCGTGTTCCTCTGGCGGCTGCGGGGGACAGTCGGCTCGGTCCGCGACGTGGCCGGGGTTGCTCTGCCGCTGCGAGTCTTCACCCCCGGGTTCCTGGCCCTCGCCGCATTTTCGGCCGTCATGTGCATCCTGCTGCCGGCGGTCGTGCTCGTCGCCCTGTTTCTGGTCGCTCTCGGCGGCTGAGGAGGAAAACCAAAGAGTTGTTTGACACTCCTGAATATCAAAGATATCTTTGGTTTCATGCAGATCACCGACCCGCGCGCGCTCCGCGCCCTCGCCCATCCACTCCGCCTCGACCTGGTCGAGCTGCTCGGGGTGCTCGGTCAGGCGACGGCCGCTGACTGTGGGCGTCGCCTCGGCACGAGCCAGGCCAGCTGCTCGTTCCATCTGCGCCAGCTCGCCAAGTACGGCTTCGTCGAGGAGGCGCAGCCGAGCGAAGACTCCCGTGAGCGTCCGTGGCGGCTGACCGATCTCGAGCAGAACTGGTCGGCCGATGCAGGCCCGGCCGCCGACCAGCTCGAGCGCGTCTTCGTCCAGCGGGAGGCGGATCGCATCCTCGGCTGGGTCGGTTCAGACGACGCGCCGGAGGCGTGGCGGAAGTCGTCGTTCGTAGGCGGTGCGACCGTTCCCCTCACCGTCGACGAGCTGGAGTCGATTCGAGCCGAGCTTCGCGGCGCGCTCGAGCCGTACGTCAGGCGACTCGGCGACCGAAGTGACTGGCCGACCGACGCACGCCTCGTCCGGATCCTGCTCGCCGGCACGCCGCTCGACGAGCTCACAGACCCGACAGACGACCAACCCGAGGAGAGCGCATGACGACGACCGCCAACGAAGAGTGGACATCCGTGCCGACGGCGAGTGGCGACCTGCGGGCGCTCACATGGATCCCGGACGCACCCGGCCCGCTGCCGGGCGTCGTCCTCGTCGACGGCTCCGGCGACGGGGCTTGCGACGACTGGGGCGGCTGGCCGGAGCGTTTCGCGGCCTGCGGCGCCGTCGTTCTCTCACACGACAAGCCCGGAAGCGGCGGCTCGCCGGGCAACTGGCTGGAGCAGACCTTCGAGGACCGCGCCCGGGAGTCGCTCGCAGCCCTCGAGGTGCTGCGCGCCCACCCCGCCTGCAGCGGCCAACCGGTCGGACTGCTCGGGTTCAGCCAGGGCGGCTGGGTCTCGCTGCTCGCGGCGACCGAAGGGGACGTGGACTTCGTGATCTCGGTGTCAGGGCCAGGGGTCACTCCCGCCGAGCAGGACCGCGACCGCATCGAGCGCGAGCTGCAGGCCAGAGCCACCGAACCCGCTGCGATCGCGGAGGCGATGGAGTGGATCGACGAGCGTACCCGCCGGCTGCTCGCCGGAGAGCCGGTCGAAGACGTACTCGCCGACCAGCAGCGCCTCGCGGACCGAAGCTGGTACGCCGGCACAACGCAGTACTTCGACAATCTGCCGGCGCTCACGTTCCTCAGCCATCTGCTCGATTTCGACCCGGTTCCGGTGCTCCAGCGCGTCTCGTGCCCCGTACTCGCGCTCTTCGGCGCCGCGGACACGCTCGTCCCGATCGCGCCGAGCGTCGCGGCCTATGTCGCCAACCTGCCGAAGCTTCCCGGCGACCCGCACGGGATCGCGGTCTTCCCTGGCGCCGATCACGGCCTGTTCACCGCCGACCCCGATCCTGCCGTGCCGCGCACCGAGCAGCTCGCCCCCGGCCTGCTGCCGATGGTTGCCGGCTTCCTTTCCTCACAGACTTCTTAGCCGTTGCACAGGCGGTTCTCAGGGGGGTCTTAGGGCCGCGGGCGACCCTGCTGTCAGACGCCCCCGCCGGGGGGCACCGACAGGAAGGAGAACCACCATGAGCAGCACACGCCAGGGCTTTCCGAAAGCCCTCGCAGCCCTCGCCGTCGCGATCGGCATCGCCGGCGGCAGCTACGGGATCGCGGCCGCCGCGAGCGGCAACGGCTCCAGCTCGAGCTCCAGCTCGAATGCGGCCACGGCCACCCAGCCGGCCGCCTCCTCGCAGCCCTGGGGCGGCCAGCGCTCGGACGAGACGCTCCTCACCGGCGACGCCGAGTCGAAGGTACGCGCCGCAGCGCTCGCCGCGGTCTCGGGGGGCACGATCATCCGGGTCGAGACCGACGCGGACGGCCACGCCGCCTACGAGGCGCACATGACCAAGAGTGACGGCACGCCCGTCACGGTCTACGTCGACAAGTCGTACAAGGTGGTCAGCGTCGAGAGCCGGTGACCGAGACCACGACCGGGCCTGTCGCGGACACGGCGGCAGGCCCGGCCGGCTGGCCTAGACTTCCCGTAGCGACCGCGCTGAGCGGACGAACAGCAGAGCGTAAGTCTTCGTCACGTCTGGGCTCGCCGTGTAACTCAGGATGTACGCAGCCTTGTCGGTGTGGAGCAGGTAGCTCGTCTTGATCACCTCGATGTCGGTGCCGGGGACCTTCGTCCGCACCGTGATGCGAACGCCCGAGCCGGCAGGCGTCTTGGCACGCGTGACCTTCGGCTTCGTCCCCGGGAGCGCGATCTTCCTGGCGCCTGAGAGTCCACGGCCTCGAAGTCGCGGGCTCGCCACGTCTTGTCGAGGCGCATCGCGATCACCATGATCGTCGAGCAGATACACGCGTCAGGGTCGTACTCGCTCGCGAAGAGCTTGAACGGGGAGTCGCGACCCGCGAAGAGGTCGCGGAACTTGGCGAGCCTCGGGCTGGACTCGACGATGGCGTCGATGCTCTCGCTGTATGCGTCCTCGGCCGTGATCGCCGTCCAGCCGGACGGTACGCCGATGCTGAATCCATCATCGATGAGCGTGTAGACCGACAGCCCCGCGTAGTTCGGCTGCGCGAGCGCACTCGCAGCCGACTGCTTCTCCAGCGCGACTTCGCTCCCGCATCCCGCGAGCATCGCTCCGACGACCAACGCCAGCCCGAGCGCGCGAACAGATCTGAATGACCACATATTGCGACCCCCTCCGCCGCAGAAACGTAGGTCTTTCCAGCCTCGGCAAACGTCCAATCGGCTGCCATCCCTCGATTGAGGGACGGATGGAGCAGTCGCGTCGGTCCGAACGAATGACGCGTGGTCGAGGAGCTCTCGCTGGCGGCGTGCGCGAGCGCCAAGGCGTCTGGCGGCCGGCTGCGGGAAGGCCGAACGCCCGGCTACGCCGTCCTGCATGATGTGGTCATCAAACGGTTCATGGTCACGATTGAAACGCCGGACTGGGAAGACTTCCAGGACATCGAGCTACCGCGGCTTCCGGCGGTAGGCGAGACGATCGAAACGAAATACGGAACGTGCTTGGTGACGCAGACGGATGCGTCGCCCGGCACCGGGCCGTACGCGGGCAAGATCGTCTGCCGAAGGCCCTAGCGTCGCCTCAGAATGTCCTCTCAGGGGAAACGGCTTGTTCAAGCCATCGAAGGCGCCGAGCGGACTCGAACCGCTGTACGAGGCTTTGCAGGCCTCTGCCTAACCACTCGGCCACGGCGCCGCCGCGCCATCGTAGCGACCGGCTTCTCTGAGACCCCGTCCGGGGCCTTTTCTACGCTCAGGCGATGGAGAAAGCGATCGCGGTCGAGCGCTGCCTCCGTTGCAGCGCGGCGATGGACTGGCGCCACGGCACCTGGCAGTGCCCGCGCTGCCGCCTGAAGCTCGGCTGCTGTGAGGGTGAGCCGCAGCACTGCGACACAGAGGCGCCGGCGCGCTAGTCCTGGACGTTGTCGCGTCGGCGCTCGGGCGCGAGAAAGGTCAGGAGCCCGGGGATCATCAGCACGAGCAGCACCGTCAGCAGCGTCTCCATGCCGCTTCGACGATGCTGCTCGCGCCGGTCTTACGGGAGCAGGACATACCGGGCGAGGAACAGGCGCGCGGACAGGGTGTCGACGCGATAGCCCTCCGTGCGGCCGGAGCAGTCCTTCGGACCGCCGGACGTCACGGAGAGAACAGTGTTCCCGATGAGCTGAGGCCCGCCGGAATCGCCCATGCACGGCCCAGCCTGTCGCGTCGAGATCTTCAGCGTCTTCCTGGTGACGTCCACGACAGGCGAGTCGGCGACGCGGCGAAGGCCGTCGTAGACCCAGCTTCCGTCTGCGGCCTGACTCGAGTAGCCGTAGCCGACGCTCGTGACGACGTCCCTCCGGTGGAGCAAGGCCACCGAGTCGGCCGTGGGCAGTGTCGCCGGAGTGACACCCGACGCAGCGTCGAGCACCACCACGGCGAGATCGGAGCGCCGCGAGGCGTCCACCTGGAGCGTGCCCGGAACGAGGGCCCAGGTGCTGTCGAGCTTGGAGTTGAGGCTGACCTGGACGCGAGTACCGTCCGCGCCGCAGTGCCCCGCGGTCGCGAAGACGGTGGGAGCGATCAGGACGCCTGAGCAGGCCACCGACCCGTCCACGACGAGCGCGCCGACGTACGGATGTGCTTCACCGTCCGGGGTCGAGCCGGTGATCGCTGCGGCCGTCGTCACCACGGTGAGAGCCGCAGCGAGCGAGAAGAGCGCAGTGCGAATGGAGTTGCGAAGCACGTGAGGAACCTCCTGGGGGAGTTCGGATAGACCGCGAGTCGTGACCGGCAGGCTGCGAGGTGGTCAAGAGGGGGGTCGCGGGATCGGGATCCGCTTCCGAGAATCCCGACCCCGCGCGGAGCAAACGTGGGGCTACTTGCCGCCGAAGAAGCCGTACTTCACCTTCGCGAGGAAGGCGGCGCTCGTGACGAGGAAGATAAGCACGGACAGAGGTGTGATCTTTCGCAAGTTGATACCTCCTTCCTAGAAGTAGAAGTCCTGGAGGGCTTCAGCGGCCTTGCGGTAAAGCGCGGCTGCGCTGACGGAGTCGTTGCGGGCCGAGGCGAGCTCGCCGCGCGCCATCCAGGCGGCGGCAAGCAAGCTCATGGACTCGCGGGTGGAAAACGATGCCTCTGCGGCTGCGAACGCGTCCTCGGCCTCTTCGGGCCGCTCGAGCTCGGTCAGCGCCCGTCCGAGGACGAGCTGGACGTTGCCGATCTCCTCGAGGACGTCCTCCCTGCCGTCGAGCAGGCCGAGAGCGATCTGCGCCTGCTCCTCTGCGCGGGTCGCGTCGCCGGTTCGCAGATACACCTGCGCCAGCGAAGAGACGGCGTACCCGGTCTCCACGTCGCCCGCGGCTTCGAAGAGCACGGACACGGACTGCTTGAGGTACGCGATCGCCTCGTCGTTCTTGCCGAGGAGGAATGTGATCCCACCGAGATCGTTGAGGACCCGGCCCACGTTGGCGCGGTCACCGGCCTCCTCGTAGAGAACCTTGGCGCGCTCGGCGTAGGTGCGTGCGAGCAGCCACTTGCCTTCGCGCTCTGCGATCGAGGAGGCGCGGAAGTTGATGTCGGCCGAAACGGTCATGTCGCCAAGGTGGTCGGCGAGCTCCAGCGCAGCCTCGACGTCCGCGCTGGCCGCCTTGAAGTCACGTTGACGCTGGTAGCAGCGCGAGCGCCAGTCGTAGATCTCGGCCCGAAGGCGGTCGCACGGCCGTCCTGAACGGGTGCAGAGCTCGAGTGCGAGCGAAAGATCGTTGACCGCTCTCGAGATCGCTCCGCGCTTGACGCGCACAGCGCCGATCCGGCAGAGGACCTGTGCGCGGTCGACGTCGTTGAAGCCTGGACGGTGCGCGACCTCCTTCGCGGTCTGCAGCATCGTCAGCGCTTCGTCGAGCTCGCCGCGGTACATCCGTGCCCACGAGCCCGCAAAGAGGGCGCGCAGCGCGAGATCCGGGTAGAGAGCGGGGGCGATCGGCAGGCCACCGAGCAAGGCGACCACATCGTCGTAGCGGGACTCCTCGACCGCCTCCTCGGCGGCGACGACCCGCGTCTCGAGCAGCGCGAGGTCCTCGTCGCGACCGATGTCGGTCACGGGTGGAAGCTGGAGGTCGGTGGAAGCCGACAAGGTGAGCGCCGCAGGCTCGATCGTCATGGTCGGATAGTCGGCCGGACTGACCTCCGCGTCGATGCCCACGTTCGCCCAGGGGGGATCCCCGATTCGGCGTATTGCTTGTAACGAGGAGAGATGACCCAGATGGGGGATGCCCGCCCTTTGATCCCCGCGCACGATCCGTCTTGGCGGCACGGTCTGAAGCAAATTTCCCCCATGGAGGTTTCCTGTGCACGCTCGCCCAGTCCTC
>JAXIPI010000381.1:0-30391 GCA_045403015.1 Gaiellaceae bacterium
GGCCAGAAGATCGGCCCGGCCAGCACCTGCGTCCCCAGCGGCACGCAGCGGAACTCGAACTCCGTGACGATCCCGAAGTTGCCGCCGCCGCCGCGCACGCCCCAGAAGAGATCTGCGTTTTCGTCCGCGCTCGCCGTGACGAACTCGCCCTCGGCCGTGACGAGATCGACCGAGACGAGCTGGTCGACCGAGAGACCATGCTTGCGCATGATCCAGCCGATCCCACCGCCGAGCGTGAGCCCGGCGACGCCGGTATGCGTCACGATGCCCGATGGTACGGCGAGCCCGAACGCCTGCGTCTCCTTGTCGAGCTCGCCGAGCAAAACGCCCGCTTGGACGCGCGCCGTTCGCTTCTCAGGATCGACGCGGACGCCCTTCATCGGCGAAAGGTCGATCATCAGCGCGTCGTCTGCGACCGACAGGCCCGGGAACGAGTGCCCGCCGCTCCGCACCGCGACCGGCAACCCGCTCTCCTGCCCGAGCTTCACGGCAGCGATCACGTCGGAGACGCCGGCGCAGCGCGCGATCACCGCCGGGTACTTGTCGAACGAGCCGTTCCAGATCTTGCGGTGCTCGTCGTAGTCCGGAGCCCCGGGACGAAGGACGGGCCCACGGAACGCAGCCTCGTCGATCTCGATCGCATCACCGACAGCGGTCACCGCCGTAGTGTCGCATCGGACACAGAAACCGCAAAATGGCGCTCGTGTTCAGCGTCGACCAACGGGACCGCGTCCGTGACCGCGTGCTGGCGTTGGCCTCGACCGATCCGCGCGTGGTCGCCGCCGCTGCCGTCGGCGGACTTGCGGACGGCGGCGGAGATCGCTGGTCGGATCTCGACCTGACCTTTGCCGTGGCCGACGACGTGCCGTTGAGCGAGGTCCTGGGCGACTGGACGCGGGAGTTCGCCGCGGAGTGCGACGCGGTCCACCTGTTCGACCTTCCGACCGCGGCCTCGATCTATCGAGTGTTTCTGCTGCCCGGCTGCCTGCAGGTCGATCTGTCGTTCACGCCCGCCTCCGCATTCGGCGCACGCGGTCCGAGGTTCAGGTTGCTCTTCGGCAACGCCGTCGAACTGCCCCAAGCTCCGCCCTCGTCGGCGAACGATCTGTTCGGACTCGGCGTTCACCACGCTGTTCGCGCGCGCTTCTGCATCGAGCGCAGCCGCTGGTGGCAGGCGGAGTTCTGGATCAGCGGCGTCCGCGACCAGGCGCTTGCGCTGGCCTGTCGTCGCAAAGGGCTCGACGGCGCACACGGCCGGGGTTTCGACGACCTGCCGCTCGAGGTGCTCGCACAATTCGACGACGCGCTCGTGCGTTCGCTGCGGCCGGACGAGCTCCGTCGCGCGCTCGCGAGCGCCGTGTCGGGGCTCGTCCGCGAATCGGCCGAGGCCGCGGATCTTGCCGCGAGCGTCGACGCTCAGCTGCGCGAGATCTGCTCGACGCCCTAGGGTCGCAGGAGCCAGGCGTCCTTGGCGACCGCGATCCGGTCGTTATAGCCGCCGACGACCAGCACCTCGCCGTCTTTCAGAAGCGTCGCCGTCGCAAAGGAGAGAACGCGCCCGGTGCCGGCTTCCGCGCTGAAGCGGCGGGCCTGCGGGTCGTAACGATCCGCCGCCGGGGCCCCGCCTGCCACGAGCGCACCGCCGTCGGGGAGCGCGACGACCGCATCGCCGAGCTTGAAACGCCGCGCCGTGAGCGAGCCGACGCGCACCCAGCGGCGCAGGGCCAGCTGATACAGCTCGGCGGAGAAGCGGCGGCCGCGGAAGTCGCGTTCGTCGGAGCCGCCGAGGACGAGAACACCGCCGCGGACGGCGACCGCCGCATGCTTGTGGCGCTTGTAATAGAGCGGCGCGGCCGGCGTGAAGCGGCCCGTGCGTGGGCTCCAGATCTCGACGGAAGCAAGCACGCCCTTCCCTTCGGCGCTGCCGCCCGCCACGAGGACTCGGCCGTCAGGGAGGAGCGTCGCCGTGTGCGCTTCACGGGCGGCGCGCATCGATCCTGTTGCGACGAAGCGGCCGCGGGCGGGGTCGAAGAGCTCGGCGCTGCGAAGCGTCCGGCTGCCGTCGCTGCCACCGGTGACGAGGACGCGACCGTCACGCAGGGTCGTGACGGTGAAGCCCCCGCGAGGTGCGCGGAGCGGCGGCGCCGGCTCGAAGCGATCGGCGCCCGGTCGCCAGCGCTCGGCGCTGGTCGTCGGGTTGTTCCCCGTCCAGCCGCCGAAGACGAGCACCGAACCGTCCGCGAGCCTGACCGCCCCCAGCCCGACGCGGGGCCGCGCGAGCGGCGGCCCGGGGCCGAAGCTGAGCGACTCGGCATCGAAGATCTCCGTTGTCGCGCCGCGATCGTCGAGCTCGCACCCGTCGACGGTGCAGCCACCGGCCACGAGGACGTCACCCGAGTCAAGCAGCGTCGCGGAGTGCACTGCGCGCGGGACGTTCGGAGCCACCGGGGTAGGAGCGGCGCCGCCCGCGGCAAGAGCAGGGACGGCCAGGACGATGGCGGCCAGCCTCATGTCCCCTCTACACCGGCAGGGGCGAACCGGTTCCTTAGGAAGGCTCGACGAAATATCGGCTGAGCCGCCGGGCCGCGCTGCTCGCCCCGAGGCCGCGTCCTCAGTCGCGCCGATAGCTTCAGCTATCGGCGCTCCCTGCGTCCTTGCCTCGGAACGAGCATCGCACCCCGACGACGAGCGACATTCCGCCGAACCTTCCTACGACTGGCCCAGGTGCTCGGCGCCGCCGAGCAGTGACTCGACCTCCGCGGCCATCGTCTCGGAGGGCAGCGAGCGCGCCGTGTCGCGCGCCTCTTCGAGCAACTCCCGGTCCTTGGTGATCCGCGCAAAGCGGAGGTCGGAGAGCCCCGATTGGCGCGCGCCGAGGAGCGCGCCGCCGCCCCGGATCTCGAGATCCTTCTCGGCCAGCTCGAAGCCGTCCGTCGACGCCACCAGCGCCTCGAGCCGGTCGTGCGCACTCTCCGTCAGCTGCTCCTTCGGGCCGGAGATGAGCAGGCAGTACGACTGCTCCGCCCCACGCCCGACCCGTCCGCGGAGCTGGTGCAGCTGCGCGAGGCCGAAGCGATCGGCCTCCTGGACGATCATGATCGTCGCGTTCGAGACGTCGACGCCGACCTCGATCACGGTCGTCGCGACGAGCACGTCGAGCTCGCGCGCGTTGAAGCGCGCCATCAGCTCCCGCCGCTCCGCCGGCTTGAGGCGCCCGTGCATGCAGCCGACGCGGAAGCCTTGCAGCTCGCCTGCCCGAAGGGCCTCGGCCTCTTGCTCGGCAGCGCGGGCCGTGGACGTGGCCGACTCCTCGATCAGCGGGCAGACGACATACGCCTGCCTGCCCTCCGCGAGGTGGGCTCGGAGTCGCGTGTACGCCTCAGAGCTGCGCTCGTCGGTCACCCACGCGGTCACGATCGGCTTGCGGCTTGCGGGCGGCTTTGCGATCTCGCTGACGGAGAGATCGCCGTACACGGTGAGTGCGAGCGTGCGCGGAATCGGCGTCGCGGTCATGTGGAGAACGTGCGGGGCGCGGCCCTCCGTCAGTGCGGAGCGCTGCTCGACGCCGAAACGGTGCTGTTCGTCGACGACCGCCACTGCGAGGTCGCGGAACTCGAACCCCTTCTGGATCAGGGCATGGGTGCCGACCACAACGTCGGCCTGCCCGCCGATCTTCGACTTGACCGAGCCCGTCACGAGCGCGCAGCTGACACCGAGCTCGGCGCAGATGCCCTCAATCGTCAGGAAGTGTTGCTCGGCGAGCGTCTCGGTCGGAGCCATCAGCGCGCCCTGGCGTCCCGCCTCGACGGCGCGCAGCAGCGTGTAGAGGGCAACGACCGTCTTGCCGGAGCCCACGTCGCCCTGCAGCAGCCGCTGCATCGGCGTCGTCCGCGCGAGATCGCGGTCGATCTCCGCGATCGCACCTTCCTGGTGCTCCGTCAGCTCGAACGGCAGCACGGCGCGGTAGCGCTCGATCAGCTCCCCCGGCCCCGGCAGCGCCGCCGCCACCTGCTCCTCGCGCTCCGCCGCCCGGCGCGCGAGCGCCAGCTGGAGGACGAGCAGCTCGTCGAACGCAAGCCTTCGCCGGCCGTGCTCGGCCTCGTCGAGCGAGCGCGGCTGGTGCAGAGCAGCGAGGGCGTCGCCCCGGAGCGGGAGCCCGCGCTCGGCCTTCAGGGAGGCGGGCAGCGGATCTGGGCGGTCGGTTGCGAGCGGCAGCGCCGATTCGACGAGCTCGCGGAGCTTCACCGCCGAGACTTCCTCGCTCGCCGGGTAGACGGGCGCGAAGTCTGCGGTCGCCGAGCCGCCGTTCAGGTCGAAGGAGCGGACGGCGAAGCCGAAGCGGTTCTGCTGACCCCGAAGGCGTACGTGCGTCCCCGGGGTCAGCTTGTCCTTCAGCCATGGCTGGTTGAACCAGGTCGCCGAGATCTGCCCGCTGCCGTCTGAGACCTGGGCGGTGAGGATCTGGAGCCGCCCGCGCCCGCGACGCAGCGAGGTCCTCAGGATGTCGCCCTGGATCAAGACCTCCTCGTCTCCGAACAGATCTGCGATCCGCTTCTCCGGCGCAGGTCGCTCGTACCGGCGCGGGCGGTGGTCGAGCAGGTCGCCGACCTGGTCGAGGCCGAGCTTCGCGAGCCGTTTCTTCAATGTCGGCCCGACACCGGTGAGCGAGTCGATCGGTGCCTCGAGGCGCTCCGGGCGGAAGCGGCCGCGCGTGGGCGTCCAGCGGTCAGGCGGGTCCACGGCGGCGAAACCGGGCTGTGGCCGGCTCATCGTCCGAGTATGGCAGCCGGTCCGGCGGTCGCGGCTCTGCTACTGGGGTGTGCGTCGTCCGCGGCGCAGCATCTCGACGGCTTTCACGATTCGTCTCTGCCGCGTCTCCTCGCGCTTCGCTTCCTCGATCCACTCGACGTACTCGCGGCGGTGCGTGAACGCCAGCGAGTCGAAGAACGCGCGCTCGTCGGAGCCGAGCGCGGCCGCGAGGTCCGTCGGGAGGTCGACCGTGCGCGGTTCGTCATCGCGCTCGAGCTCGATCGCGAGCTCGTCGCCGGCGGAGATCCCCGCGGCGTCGCGGATCTCCTTGCGAAAGCCGAGGTAGTAGTGGCCGCCGTACACCGCGATCGTCGTCCGGAAGGGCGTGCCGTTCACCGTGCCGCGGACGGGGACTCGCTTGCCGCCGAGGAGTTCGGGCACGTCCAGCGGAATCTCCGCGAGGAAGCCACCGCCCGTTCCGCTCGGCTGCAGCGTTGTCGCGAAGCGGTGCGTCATTCCTGGAACCAGAAGAAGCCCACGGTGCCGGGGCCGGCGTGAGTGCCGACGACCGCGCCGAGACTGCTCACCAGCTTGACCTCGGCCTGCGGCCGGCTCGCGAGGACGATCGACTGCAGCTGCTCGACGGCTTCCTCGGCCTCGGCGTGGGCGATCGCGACCCCGAGCCCTGGGCCGTCGGTGGTCGCTTCCTCGAAACGCTTGCGGAACTCCTCGAACGCCTTCGCACGTCCGCGGACCCTGCCTACGGGCACCACCTCCCCGGCCTCGATCGCGAGGATCGGCTTCACGTTCAGCAGGCTGCCCATCAGCGCCCGGGCGCGCCCGATGCGACCGCCCTTCGCGAGGAACTCGAGCGTGTCGACGGTGAAGAGGATCGCGGCGCGCTCGCGGTGGCGCGCGGCGAGCGCCTCGACCTCCTCATCGGTCGTCCCCTGGGCGAGAAGCTCCTGGACCGCGAGCGCGAGCATCCCGATTCCGACCGAGGCCGATTCGGTGTCGACCAGGCGGATCCGGTCGCCGGCGTCCTCCGACGCAGCGAGCGACGCGCTCTGAAACGTGCCCGACAGCTTCGACGAGATGTGGAGCGAATAGATCCGCTCGTAACTCGAGAGCGCGTGGTAGGTCGAGAGGAAGTCCTGCGGCGTCGGCTGCGAGGTCGTGGGCAGCTCCGAGACGGTGCGCAACCGTCTGTAGAAGTCGTGTGGGTCGAGCTCGACGTAGTCGCGAAAGCTCTCCTCGCCGAAGCGGACGTAGAGCGGGACGACGCGCATGTTCGGAAAGCGGATCTGGGCGTCCGGGAAGTCCGCCGTGGAGTCGAGGACGATCGCCGTGTTCTCGGTCGTGAGGTTCATCTGTGCGAGCCGGCCTTGCGGATCGCGGCGACGATCTCCTCGAGCGGCTGGTCCTTGCGTAGGCAGTCGACGGCACCCGCGGCCATGAGCGCGTCGAGCTCTCGCGGGCTCGCCGACGCGGTCAGGCAGACGACCGCCACAGCCGGGCAGGCTTCGGTCAGGGCCATGGTCGTCTCGACCCCGTCCATACCCGGCAGCCGGAAGTCCATCACGCACACGTGCGGGTCATGCGCGAGGCAGGCTGCGACGGCGCCGTTCCCCTCGGAGACCGCTCCGACGACCTCGATCCCTTCCTGGAGCTCGAGCAGGAGGATCAGCGCTTGCCGGAAGACGTCGTTGTCTTCGACGAGCAGGACGCGGACAGGCTGGGGGCCGGCCTCCACGCTCGCCACCATACGGCTTACTCCGCCGAGAGGAGAAGCGGATAGTGAGGCTGGCCGCCGGGCTGCACCTCGAGCTCGACGTCGGGATGCCGCGTCTGGATCCGGCGCAGGAAGCCTTCGAGATCCGGCTCCTCCTCGCCGGTCAAGAGCGTGAGCACCTCGCGCCCGTCCCCAAGCAAGCGGTCGGCCACCGCGAACGCCACCTCCTCGAAGTCCGACGACGATGCGACGGCTGCGCCGTCCGCGAGTCCGAGCCAGGCGCCCTTGCGCACATCGACCCCGTCGAGCTCGACGTCGCGCGAGGCTACCGTGACCTCGCCGGTGGCAACCTGCTCGAGCGCCTCGAGCATCGCCGCCTCGTTTTGGGCGGCGTCGAGCGTCGGCAGGTAACGCACGATCGCGGCGAGCCCGGCGGGGACGGAGCGCGACGGGATCACGCGGACCGGCTTGTCGGTGAGCTTCGCCGCCTGCTCGGCGGAGAGGATGACGTTCGAGTTGTTCGGCAGCACGAGGACCTCGGTCGCGGGGGTCGACTCGATCGCGGCGACGATGTCTGCCGTGGATGGGTTCATCGTCTGGCCGCCCTCGATCACGCGCGTCGCGCCGTAGCTCTCGAAGAGACGGCGGTTGCCGGTCCCAGGCACGACCGCGACCACACCGGTCTCGAGCGTCAGTGTGGCGTCGGGGACGGCTTCGAGGATCCGCTCGGTGCGCTCCTCCGCCTGCTTTCGCATGTTCGCGATCTCGACTCCCTCGATCGTTCCGACCGCGGTCCCGAACGCGAGCGCCTTGCCGGGCTCGTCGGTGTGGACGTGAACCTTGAGCGCGCTCGAATCGCCGACGACGAGCAGCGAGTCGCCCAGTTGCTCGAGCTCGGCTTCGAGCACTTCGGCGTCGAGGCCCTCGCCCTCGATCACGAAGACCGTGCAGTACGTGAACTCCGACAGCTCCTGGTGGACCGCTTCGAGGCCGGCCGCGTGCGCGTCGTCGGCGGGGGCGTCGGGCAGCGGCTCGCCGGACAGCGCCGCAGAGACGCCGCGAACGATCTCGAGGAGTCCGGCACCGCCCGCGTCGACCACTCCGGCCTCCTTGAGGACGGCGAGCTGGTCCGGCGTGCGCGCCAGCGCATCCTCGCCGCGCTCGATCAGCTTCTTCAACAGCGCCGCGGGCTCGAGATCCGCATTGCGCGGGTCCTCGGCCTCTTCGGCGAGCTCTCGGATCACCGACAGCATCGTTCCCTCCACCGGACGCCGCACAGCACGGTAGGCGGCGTCGCTCGCTGCGCGGAAGGCGCGGCGGATCGTCGCCGCATCGAGCAGTCCGGCCTCCCCCAGTGCCTCGGCGGCGCCGCGCAGAATCTGGGAGAAGATCACGCCCGAGTTGCCGCGCGCGCCCATCAGCGCCGCCCGCGTGAGCTCTTTCGCGAGCACGGCGCGATCGGCAGCCGTCGACGCCTCGAGCACGTCCATGATCGCGCGCGCGGTCTCCGTGAGGTTTGTGCCGGTGTCGCCGTCCGGCACGGGGTACACGTTGAGATCGTCGATGCGGCGGCGATTCGCCTCGAGTGTCTGGAGCGCCGCTCGACCGAGCTCACGGGCGCGCTCGAGCTCCGTCACTGACATGGGGGAACCCATGGTTCCCCCATGAGCCCCCTCCTTCCTCGCTCCGTCATCGACACTTGCCGGGCCTCCCGCCGGGCGAAGCCCGGCTCCGGCCGCGAAACGTCATGCGTCTGAATTGTGCGAAACAACCAACACCTCATGCCGATCGCCGCACGTCTTCGATGTGCACCTCGACCGCCGCGACCTGGAGCCCCGTCAGCCGCTCGACCTCGTAGGCGACACGCGAGCGGACCGTGGCAGCGACCTCGGCGAGATTGAGCCCGTACTCGACCACAACGTGGAGATCGAGCCGGAGCCCGTCGCCGTCCGCCGAGACGCCGATCCCCTGCGTCAGCTTGTCGCGGGTCAGCAGCCGCTTGAGTCCCTTGCCGGCCATGCCGACGACGCCGTAGCACTCGGCGGCTGTGTGCCCGACGATCTGCGCGATCGCGTCCGGCGCGATCGTGATCGTCCCGTACTGCGACTGCTCTGTGAGGTGTTCCCGCTCCACGATCCGCGAGCTTAGACGCTGCAGATCACACGGAAGGTTGCGCTAAACCGCTTTTTGGACTTTGCCGGCCTTGAGGCACCGGGTGCAGATGTAGGCGCGCTTGGCGACACCGTCGATCAGGACGCGAACCTTCTGGAGGTTCGGGTTGAACCGGCGGCGCGTGGCCACCATCGAATGGCTCCGGTTGTTCCCGAAGGACGGCTTCTTGCCACAGGATGCGCAGACCTTGGACATCGGCCGCGGAGTGTAGCAACGGCCAGATACCGGTTGGAGCTCAGCCCCCAATGGCGTTGAAGAGTGGCGGAAAGGTGCCGAGTAGGCCAAGTGCGATCAGGCCAGCGGCTGCCGCCGCGACGCGGGCGAGTGGCGGATCCGCGTGACGCCAGGCGATCGCGAGCAGGCCCCACGAGGCGAAGAAGACGACTGTGGCCGCCGTCGTCAGACCCGAGATGTCACCGACGCGGTCGCTGAGCGTCAACGCGTTGGAAATCGACGTGCTTGCGGCAGTCAGGACTGACAGCAGTCCAAGCGTGAACGACGCGAGACCTGCGGCGAGAATGACCGCCGCCGCAGGCCCCGAAGGACGCGGACGCTCAGCGATCGAGAGCGGCGCCTTCGGCGCCTCGGCGGCAGCCGTCCGCAGTGTCGGGGCCGGATTCTGAGTTGCCTCGCGCCTCACGAATGCTCCCTAGTGGATGGGCGCGACACGGGTCACGAGCGATCCGATCAGCGCCGCGAGACTCGAAACGGCAAAGGCGCCGAGCAACAGCACGAGGACGACGTTGCGGGCGGTGCGGTCACGGGCGAGCGAGCGGCCGTAGTACACGACGAGGGCAGCGGCCGCTGTCGCGAGGATCGGCGCCATGAACGCGACATGCGTCTTCCAGACATCGGCGAACTCGTGCCACTGCCTCGTGTCGGGGTCTGAGAGGAGGATCGACTGCGGACTATCGCGCACGTCCTCGCGGTACCAGGGCAGGAGCACCCACGTTCCGATGAGCACGATCGCCCACGCCATCGCAGCCATCACGCAGGCCCCGATCCGCAGTCGGGCGACCTGGATCCGAACGCCTTCGGCCGTCATGTAGTCGCTGCGCAGCCCCGTGAGCGCAACCAGGGCACCGGTGAACGCAAGCAGGAACGGGCCGCCGATCACCAGTCCGTGCACGAGCGCCCAGATCTCACGGTCCGTCAGCTGCATTCCATCCCTGGCTTCCTCGGCCCTCGACGCCGCACTCCTGCCGGCATCGCCCTCTTGAAGCTACGGCCACGGTCAGCCATCGGATTGCGGCCCGCTACCTTGCGGGCATATGCGACGCCTCTCGCTTCTCCTCGCAGTCGCCGCCGCCGGGCTCGCCTCGACCACCGCTCCCGCAGCGATCGAGCCCGAGTTGAAGATCATCTTTCCGGAGGGCTGGTCGGCCGGGCAGATGGCGGACCGCGCCGCCGAAGTGCGCCAGATCGCGATCCGGAAGCGCGGGGTCACGCCGCTGTTGAGCGGCTCGAGCTATGCCGCCGCGACCCGTGCGGCGAAGGCCCCGGCCTCGTTCAGGCCATTTTTGAAGCGGCGCAGCGTCGAGGGCTTCCTCTTCCCATCGACGTACTTCTTCCAGCCTTCGTCGAGCGCGGAGAGCCTCGTCGCGCGCCAGCTCGAGACGTTCCAGCAGCGCTGGGCGTCGCTCGACCTGCGCGGGGCAAAGGCGCGCAAGCGGACGCCGTACGACGTCCTGACCATCGCCTCGCTGATCGAGAAGGAGACCGTAGCGCCCAGCGAGCGCGCCCTCGTTGCCGCGGTGATCGAGAACCGGCTCGAGTTCGGCATGCCGCTGGCAATCGACGCGTCCCTGCGCTACGGCCTCGGCGTCCAGGGCACGCGCCCGCTCAAGCAGTCGCACCTCCGGAGCAGCACGCCGTACAACACGCACCGTTTCAAAGGTCTGCCGCCGACTCCGATCACGAATCCCGGCCTGCCCTCGATGCGGGCTGCTGCGAAACCCGCGAACGTCGACTACCTCTACTACGTCCGCAAGCCGGACGGCGTGCACCACTTCTTCACAGCCGACGAAGCCGAGTTCTGCGCGAAGGCCGTCGAGTACGGCTACCCCGGCTGTTAACGCTGCGCCGCTGCGCGGAGCTGAGCGAAGACGTCGGCCATCTCGAGGCCGGTGCGCACGGCTTCGGCGCCCTTGTCGAGGCGATCGTCGGCCTGGTCGGCTTGCTCGAGCGTGAGCAGGCCGAAGGCGACCGGAACGCCTGTCTCGAGAGCCGCAAGCTGGAGCCCCGACGCGGCCTCCCCGGCGACGAAGTCGAAGTGCGGCGTGTCGCCCCGAATCACACACCCGAGCGCGACGATGCAGGCATAGCGGCGGGTCTTCGCCAGCGCCATGGCCGCGATCGGCAGCTCGAATGCGCCCGGCACCGGCATGACGGTGATCGCCTCGCGCGCGACGCCGGCACTCTCGAGCTCGGCGAGGGCGCCCTCCAGGAGCTTCGAGGTCACGGCGCCGTTGAAGCGGCTGACGACGATCCCGACAGCGCGGCGGGCACCCTCGCCGCTCCCCTGCAGCACGCCGTAGCCGTCGGGAACCGAGAAGTCGCCCTCGGCGTGCTCCGCCGTGGGAGCGGTGTCAGGCACGGTCTCTGACACCGTCTCTGGCACCGTGTCTGGCACCGCGTCTGACACCTGTTCGTCGACCGCGGCTTCGGCGGCGGGCTCCTCGGTCTCAGCTGGCTCGTCGAGCTCAGGCGCCTCGGGCCAGCTGTCGCGCTCGCTCACGCTTCTGCTCCCTCGTAGAGCTCAGGGTCGAAGCGGAGATCCTGGTGATGGAGCGTGTGGCCGAGCTTCTCGCGCTTCGCCTCGAGATAGCGGCGATTCTCATCGTTCGGGACGACCTCGATCGGCTCCTGGGCGACGACCTCGAGCCCGAAGCCGGCGATGCCCGAGATCTTCTTCGGGTTGTTCGTCAGAACGCGGATCGTCGAGAGGCCGAGGTCGGCGAGGATCTGCGAGCCGATTCCGTACTCGCGCTGGTCGGCGGCGAAGCCGAGACGAAGGTTCGCTTCGACTGTGTCGAGCCCTTGCTCCTGCAGCTCGTAGGCCTTCAGCTTGCTGAGGAGCCCGATTCCGCGGCCCTCCTGCGAGAGGTAGAGGACGACGCCCTTCCCTTCCTGCTCGATCCGGCGCAGCGCGAGCTCCAGCTGCTCGCCGCAGTCGCAGCGGAGCGAGTGGAAGACATCGCCGGTCAGGCACTCGGAATGGACGCGCACGAGCACGTCCTGCTCGCCGGCGACGTCGCCCTTGACGAGCGCAACGTGGTGCTTGCCGGTGAGCGTCTCGCGAAAGGCGACCGCGGTGAACTTCCCGTAGGCGGTCGGCAGGTTGACGGTCGTGATGCGCTCGACGAGCTTCTCGTGCCGGCGCCGGTACTCGATCAGGTCGGCGACCGTGATCATCTTCAGCTCGTGCGTCGCGCAGTAGCCGATCAGATCGGGGACGCGGGCCATTGTGCCGTCGTCCTTCATGATCTCGCAGACGACGCCCGCCGGGATCAGGCCGGCAAGCCGCGCGAGGTCGACGGCCGACTCGGTCTGGCCGGAGCGCTGGAGCACACCGCCGCGACGCGCTCGGAGCGGGAAGACGTGGCCCGGCTGGACGAGGTCGCGCGGGCCGGACGAGGGGTCGACTGCGACCTGGATCGTCTTGGCGCGATCCTGCGCGGAGATGCCGGTGGTGACGCCCTCGCGCGCCTCGACCGACACCGTGAACGCGGTGCCGAACGGCGTCTCGTTCTGGTCGGTCATCTGGCGCAGCCCCAGCTCGTCGCAGCGCTCCTCGGTCAGGCAGAGGCAGACGAGGCCGCGCGCGTGCGTGACCATGAAGTTGACGGCCTCGGGCGTCGCGAACTGGGCGGCGATCGTCAGGTCGCCCTCGTTCTCGCGATCCTCGTCGTCCACGACTACGACGAAGCGGCCTTCGCGGATCTCCTCGATCGCCTCTTCGACGGTTGCGAAAGGGCTCTCGGTGCGGGGGTCGGCTGCCATCGTCACGGCCGCATGCTACCCGGGAGCAACTTTTCGACGTACTTGGCGAGGACGTCCGTCTCGAGGTTCACGTCGTCTCCGGCGACGAGGTCGCCAAGGGTTGTGACCTCGAGCGTGTGCGGGATCAGCGCCACCTCGAAGCCCGTCTCGTCGACCATCGCGACGGTGAGCGAGACGCCGTCGACGGTGATCGACCCTTTCTCGACGCAGTAGCGGAGCAGCTCCGGTTCCGCCTCGATCCGAACCCGGACACCGTCCCCCGTCGTTGCGACCGAGGCAACCGTTCCGGTCCCGTCCACGTGGCCCTGTACCTGGTGGCCTCCGAGTGGATCTCCCGCCCGAAGCGCCGGCTCCACGTTGACGCGGTCTCCGAACGACTTGACGCGCGACAACGTCTCGGGCACGACGTCGAACGCGAGCGACCCGGCCGACCTCTCGACGACCGTTAGGCAGACGCCGTCGATCGCAATCGAGTCCCCGAGCTCGGCAGCGGTCGTCGCCTCGACGACGAGCCTCCCGTCCTCGGAGGACGCGACCTTTCCCACCTCCCGCACGAGCCCGGTGAACATGATCAGAGGTTACGGCTCGCGGAGGTACGCCTCGAGGAGAACGTCCTCGGCGACCTGCCGGCTCGACAATCGCGTCAGGCGGAACGGCTCCTCGAGGGCCTCGAGAAGGCCCAGCCCCGCACCCGAAAGCGTCGGTGCGACGAAGAGGAGCAGCTTGTCGACGAGGCCCGCCTGCAGGAACGCTCGCGCGAGCGTCGGGCCGCCTTCGAGCAGCAGCGACTGGACGCCCTCGGCGGCGAGCGAGCGCAGCTCGTCCTCGAGCGGGCCGGAGCGCAGCTCGAGCTCCGAGCCGTCCGGCAGCGGACCGCTCCCGAAGGCCAGCCGCCGCGGCTGCCGCTTCGCGTCGACGTCGCGCGCGTCCAGCCGCGGATTCTCCAGCCGCACCGTCCCCATCCCGACGGCGACCGCATCGGATACGGCGCGCAACTCGTGGACGAGACGGCGCGATGCCTCGCCCGAAACCCAGCGCTCACCGGGGACGGTGACCCGCCCGTCGAGCGTCATCGCCGCCTTGTAGGTGACGAACGGCCGGCCGAGCGCGACCCAGGTTCGCCACGCCTCGTTCTGGCGGCGCGCCTCGAAGCTGTCGGCGACCTCGATCTCGACCCCGCTCGCTCGGAGCCGCTCCAGCCCGCCTTGCGCCTCCGGATTCGGGTCGAGCGAGCCGGCGACCACGCGCGAGACCCCGGCCGCCAGCACCGCATCGACGCAAGGTGGCGTCGTGCCGTGGTGGGCGCACGGCTCCATCGTCACGAAGAGCGTGGCGCCGCGGGCACGCTCGCCGGCGGCTTCGAGCGCCACGATCTCGCCGTGGCGGCCGGTTTCCTCGGTCGCGCCCTCGCCGACGACCTTCCCGCCGACAACGAGCACCGCGCCGACCGTCGGCTTCGGATAGGCCCTGCCGTTCGCACCAGCCGCGAGCTCCAACGCCCGCTCCAGACTCATGCGAGTGCTTGTACCAGCCGTCTGTAGGCCCGCGGCAGATCCTCGTGCGAGAAGATCCCGTTTCCGACCACCATGAGGTCCGCGCCGGCCTCTCGCACCTGGCGGATGTTGTCCAGGTGGATGCCACCGTCGACCTGCACGAAGCAGTCGACGAGCTCACGCGTCCGGGCGATCCGCTCATAGGACTCCTCGAGGAACTCCTGGCCCGAGTAGCCGGGCTCGATCGACATGCAGAGGCAGAGGTCGGCGCCGAGGTTCGCCGCCTCCGCACCCACCTCGACCGCCGTTCCCGGGTTGAAGGCGACGCCCACGCCGAGCCCGTGCTCGCGAGCCTGCGCGAGGACACCGGCGACGTCATTCGTGGCCTCGACGTGGAAGGTGACGCTGTCCCCGCCCGACGCTGCGATCTCCTGGAAGTGATGCCGCGGGTTGTCGACCATCAGATGGCAGTCGATCCGGCCGTCCATCCGGTGGATCATCGGCGCGATCGACTGCAGAACGATCGGCCCGATTGTCACCGGCGGGATGAAGTGACCGTCGCCGACGTCGAAATGGAAGATGCGGACGCCGGCGTTGAGCAAGGACTGAATCTGATCGCCGAGGCGCGTGAAGTCCGCCGCGTAGATGGACGGCTCGATCTCGACCGTGCGAACCCACTCCCGCCACGCCACACGCCGATCTTAGGCCCGGCGGCTGCTAGACGCGCAGCCGCGCGACGAAGAAGCCGCTCGTGCCATGGACATGCGGCAGCGTCTGGAGGAACTCCGGTCTGGACGGATGGCGAAACTGCGTCCACTCGGTGATCGGATCGACTGCGAGCCCGGACGCGTCGACTACCGCCTCAGCCTCGTCGGCATTGACAGTGCAGACGGAGTAGACGATCGTGCCGCCGGCTCGCGTGCGCTCGGCTGCCGCACGGAGGAGGCCGAGCTGGAGCTCGGGGAGCGGCGCCGAGCGCCAGCGCAGATCGGGCCGCGCAGCCAGGACTCCGAGGCCCGAGCACGGCGCGTCGACGAGGGCTCGGTCGAATCCGGTCAGCTCCGGCGGCAGCGCCAGGCCGTCGGCGTGAACGACGCGCACATTCGCCGCGCCGAGCGTGCGAACGTTCTCCTCGAGCTCACGCGCCCGCGCCTCGTTCACCTCGACGGCCACGACGTCGCCAGCGAGCATCGTCGCCTTACCGCCGGGGGCAGCGCAGAGATCGAGCACGCGCTCCCCCGTGTACGAGCCGACGCACAGCCCAGCGAGCTGAGAGCCCCGGCTCTGTGGCCAGATCCGGCCCTCGACGAGCGCCTGGTCGTCGACCCGGTCGACGCGCCACGCGCCGGGAATGTCGGTCGGCTCCCCGGCGATCTCGCCGCGGACGAGCCTGACAACCGTCTCCGGTGGCTCGTTCTGCGCGCGCATCAGGGCGAGCGCTCCTTCCTCTCCGAGGTCGCGGCGCCAGACGTCCCAGACCCAGTCGGGATAGGAGTGCTTGAGCGGTCCTTCCGGCAGGCCCGCAAGGAGCGGCGCGATGCCATCGGAGACTCGACGCAGAACGGCGTTCGTGAAGGGAACAGCACGCTCGAGCCGCGCGCGGCGCACGAGCTCGACCGATTCGTTCACCGCGGCGTACTGCGGGACGCCGCCGAGGTAGCCGAGCTGGTATGCGCCGAGGCGCAGTGCCGCGAGCACCGGCGGGTCGAGCTTTCGCACCGGGCGCTTCCCGAGGGTCTCGATTGCATGATCGAGCGTTCGCTGACGTTGCACCGAGCCGAACGCAAGCTGGCGTGCGAGCGCGCGGTCGCGATCGTCGAGGCCCGCCGAGGCGGACCGCAGCGCCCGGTCGGCGTAGGCGCCTTCCTCGGCGACCCGGAGGAGGACGTCGTAGGCGGCCTTGCGGGCGGGAGCGACTTCTATTCGTCCCCCGGCGGCTCGATCATCTCCACTGCCTCGCCCCCCGGGCGGAGCGGGAGAGGCGTCGACGACGTCGGGAACCCGACGACGATCGTGTTGCCGCTGGAACCGCCGAGCTCCTGCAGCAACCGGATGTGCATCAGCGATGGGTTGCCGTCCATCACCCGCGCGGCATTTGCGAGGCTCCGGAGCGCAGCTGTCTCGCCGCGTGCGCGCTCGAGTGACGCGAGACCTTCCTTCCTCGCCGTGACGACCTGGGCGAAGATCCGCCTCAGCTCGCCCGCGAACATCAAGTCCTTGAGCTCGACGCGCGCCAGCTCGAGCCCGAGGCGTGACGCCTCGGCACGAGTCATCTCGGTCAGGGTTGCGCCGATTGAAACCCGCTCCTCGAGGAGGACGTCGATCTCCTTCTTCGCGACGACTTCGCGCAGAGCGAGTTGCAGCGCGGAATAGAAGGCGTCCCTGAAGTCCGCGTGCTCATTGATTGCAACCGCCGGATCGGAGATCTCGTACTCCGCGAGCAGGCTCGCTCGAACCGAGACACCGTCGGACGTAATCACCTCCTGCCCGGGCACCGTGACGACTCGGGGCCGGACATCGAGCAACGTGATCGAAGAGCGACGCCTCAGCAGCCGGTACTGCCCGGGGGGAACGACTCGCGTGAACCGACCGCGGTCGTATCGCAACCCGCGCTGAAACTCGAAGACCGTCACGCGGTCTACGAATCGGCGCAGAAGCCAGGACGCGAACGCAAGCCCGACAAGCACGACGATCACGACACCAAGCAAGACGTCCACGCGCCCTCCTTCGGCTCGGTCGCAAAGGGTCCCGGAACGACGACGGAGGTTTTAACCTACAGGGCCGTCGTTACGGTGCGGTTTCCCGCCGACCCTCTGCGGCCGAACCATCAGTGGGAGTCGAACCCAAGTCCGGCCAGGGACTTGCCCTGAGCGGGAGGCCGATGCGCAGGACGGGACCCGGCGATGCCAAGCCGCTGCTTGCGTCTCCCACTCGTGATCCTAGCCGCGGCCCTTCCTCAGCGCAGGCCGCGGACGAAGGCGTCGTAGTCCATCCGCTTGCCGCCTTCGGGCTGCACCTGCTCCGGGACGAGCTCGCCGTCCTCGAGCCGCGCCCGCCAGATCGTGACCGGCCGGCCGTGCAGCTCGCCACGCGCACCGATGTGCGGCGAGAGCGCGCGGATCCGGTTCAGGCTCTCGGCCGGGCGCGAGAGATCGAGCACCCGGTCGTCGGGCTCGATCTTCGCCGCATAGCTCGCCTCGCCCTCCTGCGGCCGGAACACCGGCGCGGGCAGCACCTCGTCGAGCAACTCGACCGCAAGCTCGGCGGCGCGTTCGTAGACGGTCCCCGAGTCGTCTTCCGGCGTCACGAGAAACGCACGCTGCGCCGCGATCGGGCCGGCGTCGAGCTCCTTCACGGTCTCGTGGATCGTGACGCCGGTCTCGGCATCGCCCGCGAGCAGGGCGCGCTCGACCGGCGCGGCGCCGCGCCAGCGGGGTAGCAAGGACGGGTGAACGTTCAGCCACAGACCGCGCTCGAGGAGATCCTCCGGGATCAGAAGCCCGTAGGCGACGACGACGATCGTCTCGGCAGGCAGCTCGAGCTCGGCCGTCGGCCGGTCGGGCTGCAGGACGGGAATCCCGAGCCGCTCAGCGGCGACCTTCGCGGGCGGAGCGGCGACCCTGCGACCGCGGCCCGCGGGCCGGTCGGGACGAGTCAGCAGCGCTGCGACGTCGTGACGGGCGGCGAGGCGCTCGAGCACGTCCGCGCCGAGCGGGGCCGTGGCGGCAACCGCAATCCTCACGTCTGGAGGCTACGGCAAGAGCGTCTTGCGCAGCGTTGCGAGCGCCTCGCGGCGCGCCTCGTCAGTCGTCCGCTCGAGCATCAGGACGCCGTCGAGGTGGTCAATCTCATGCTGGACGATGCGGGCGTCCATCTCGTCGAGCTCCAGGCGAAGCGGTGCGCCCGCGACGTCCTGGCCCTCGACCGTCACGTCGAGCGCCCGTTCCACCGGCACGAGCACTCCCTGAAGCGACAGGCACCCTTCCTCGGCGACCGCCACTCCCGGGGAGCGTTTGGTGATCTCGGGGTTGACGATTGCCGTGACCTCCTCCTCATCCCTCGCCTGGAAGACGAACAGGCGCTGGAGCACGCCGACCTGCGTCGCGGCGAGACCGACCCCTTGGGCATCGCGCATCAGGTGGGCCATCTTGTCGGCGAGACGGGCGAGGTCGTCGTCGAACTGCTCGATCTCGTTGGCGCGCATCCGCAGCACTGCGTCCGGGTACTGGCGAATCTGCGCCAGGGCGACACGACGGCGTGCTCTCTCCTGCGCGTCGAGCTCCCGCTCGTCTCGCTCCTCGCCCTCGTCTACTCCTTCCGGGGGTCCGCCGCCCTCCGTCGCCATGACACGAGTCTAGTGACGCTGTACGGGGCAGCCGTCACTCAATGGAGGGATCAGAGCGACTGCGGGTCGACATCGACGACCGCGCTCACGCCCGCCCGTCGCATCGCGGCCGCGGCTCCGGCGAGAAGCTGACCGGCCCGCGACGCCAGCGCGCGCGGCTGATCGGTCTTGGCGATGAGCTGCGCCCGGTGCCGGCCGCGGAGCCGGAGCAACGGCGCCGGTCCGAGCAGATCGGCTCCCGTGAGCCCCGCGTTCAGCTCGCGGAGCAGCCGCGACGGGGCATCGGCGTCCGCTCCGGAGGCGACGATCGAGATCAGATGGCGGAAGGGCGGGTAGCCGAGCTCACGCCGGCGCGACAGCTCCTCGGTGAGGAAGCCTGCGACGTCATGGCGAGCCGCGTACCGGAGCGGCGTCGCATCGGGCTGGAACGTCTGCACGATCACCTTCCCGGGCGCGTCGCGACCGCTGCGCCCGGCCAGCTGGGTGACGAGCTGGAACGTACGCTCGTCGGCGCGGAAGTCGGGAAGCGCAAGGCCGGTGTCGGCGTCGACGACAGCCGCGAGCGAGACGCCGGGAAAGTGATGGCCCTTTGCGACCATCTGCGTGCCGACGAGGACGGCGCGATCCGACGCGACGAATCGGTCGAGCGCCTCGCGCAACGCTCCCGGCTTCGACGCGGTGTCCGCGTCGAGCCGGATGCGCTCCAGCTCGGGCACGCGCTTCTCCAGCTCGGCCTCGAGCCTCTGCGTGCCGGCGCCGATGCGCGCCAGCTCCGACGAGCCGCAGGCGGGGCATGCCTCGGGGACGGCCTCCGAGTACCCGCAATGGTGACAGTGGAGCCGCTGGTCGCGGTGCAACGTCAGCGAGACGTCGCAGAGCTCGCAGCGGCGGGAGACTCCACAGGCGCGGCAGTGGATCGCCGGCACGAGCCCGCGGCGGTTCAGGAGCAGGATCGCCTTGCCCCCGTGCTCCGAGATCCGGCCGAGCTCCGCAAGAAGCGGCGCCGAAAGTGGGTAGCCCGCTTCGCGGCGCAGGTCGACGATCTTCACCGACGGCATCGGCGCGCCGAGCCGAGCTCCGAGCTGCAGCCGCTCGAGCCGCTCCCAGCTCTCGGGCCGCGGGGTCGCGCTCCCGTAGACGGCGACTGCACCCTCGAGCGCGGCCCGCTTCGCCGCCACCGTGCGTGCGTCGTAGCGCGGGTCGGACTCCTGCTTGTAGGAGGAGTCGTGCTCCTCGTCGATGCAGATCAGGCCGAGGCGCAGCACCGGCGCGAAGACGGCCGAACGCGCCCCCACGACCACCGACGCCTCTCCCGAGACGATTCGCTCACGCTCGTCCCGTCGCTCCGCGTCTGTCAGGCCTGAATGGAGTACGGCGATCCGGTCGCCGAAGCGGGCCTGGAACCGACCCAGAGCCTGCGGCGTCAACGCGATCTCGGGGACGAGGACGATTGCTCCCCGGCCTCGCTCGAGCGCCGCCGCGCACGCCTGGAGATAGACCTCGGTCTTGCCGCTGCCGGTTGCGCCGGCGAGGAGGAGATGCGCGCCGCCGGCATCGAGCGCCTCGACGATCCGAGCGATCGCCTTCTCCTGCGGTTGGGTCAGTTGTCCCGGCTCCGCCTCGCCTGCAAGCCCCGCACCGGTCACGCGCCGCTCTCCTCGGCGAACGCGCAGCTTGGGCGCCACGAGCTCGAGCGCTCGCGCCGGCGTCGAGCCGTAGTAGTCGGCGACCCAGAGCGCGAGATCGACGAGCGCGGGAGGCAACTCGTAGAGGACCGACTCGATCGGCGCCGTCTGGATCCCGGGCGGCGCCTCGACTCCCGTCTCGACCACCACACCACGCGCCGCACCGCGTCCGAAGCGGATCGCGACGACCGCTCCTTTCTCGACGCCCTCGGGCACTTCGTAGGTGAATGGCCGCGCGACAGCGCGAGAGGAGACGAGTGGATAGACGGAGGCCAGCACCGCGCCAGCGTAGAGGTGGGACACGATGGTCAAAGGCTCTGTAAGGTCAACCTTACATATCTTGTCAGGTTTCTCGACCTTCACCAGAAAGGTCTGCCATGCTTAGACTGTCTGCCGTGCTTCGCGTGCTTCCTGTGCTTCTTGCCACCCTTGCGCTCGGCGTGGCCGCCGGTTGCGGAGGCTCCGACGAAGCCGACGAGGGCTCCGCCACGCCGGCCGAGGCTGTGACAGAGATCGGGGAGATCAAGACGCTGCTTGCGACCGCCGTCACCCAGGTGCGCGCGGGAGACTTCGAAACCGCCGAGGAGACAGTCGGCGACGCCTACGTCGACCACTTCGAGTCGGTCGAGGCTCCGCTTGGCGAGCGCGACCAGGACCTGATGGAGGAGCTCGAGGAGGCGATCTCGACCACCCTCCGGAACGAAATCAAGGACGGGAAGAGCGCGGACGAGGTTCAGACGATGGTGGACGCAATCGACGCCAATCTCGACAAGGCCGTGGAACTCCTCCAGAGCTGATGCGCAGGCTCTCCTTCCTGTTCGCTCTGATCGCCGCCGGCGCCTTCGCCGCCCCCGCGCTCGCGTCCTCGTCGAGCGAACAGTTCGCGGAGGTCCGGGCACGTGTCGCCGAAGCCGGCGGGCTCGTCGACCAGGCCGTCACTGCGGCGGAGTCCGGTGATCGCGACCGCGCGTACGACCTGGCCCGCACTGCTTATCTCGACCATTTCGAGCTGGCGGAAGTGCCGCTCCGGCTTCGCGACCCCAACCTCGTGCTCGACCTGGAGTTCAGCTTTGCGAAGCTGCGCAACGGGATCCGCGACGGCGCCCCGCTTTCGGAGATCCGGTCGAGCGCCGCCGAGATCCACTCCGGGCTCGTCGATGTCGACCGGACGCTGGCCGACAAGGGGTTCGCCGCGCCCTTGCTCGCGTTTCTCTTCTCCTTCACGATCCTTTTCCGGGAAGGCGTGGAGGTCGTGCTGCTGCTGGCGATCCTGCTCGGCGCGCTCAGCGCCGGTCGTGCCAGCGGGTACCGGAAGCCGCTCGCGGGCGGCGTCGTCGCGGCGCTGGTAGCGACCGCCTTCACGTGGGTGCTTGCAACGGTCGTGCTGGAGATTGCGCCGGTCCAACGCGAGCTGCTCGAGGGCGTGACCGCCGTCGCCGCCGTGGTCGTGCTGTTCGCCGTCAGCTTCTGGCTCGTCTCCCGGCTCGACCACAAGCACTGGCTCGAGTTCATGCGCGCCCGCGTCGCCTCGGCCATTTCGGCCGGGAGCGCCGTTGCGTTCGCCGGCCTCGGCTTCACCGCCGTCTACCGCGAGGGCTTCGAGACCGTGCTCTTCTACCAGGCGCTCGCGATCTTCGCGAAGGGCCTTGGGATCTACGTGGCGCTCGGATTCGCGACGGCCGCGGCCGCCCTCGGTGTCGTCGCCTACGCGGTGCTCAAGCTCGGGCGGCGGATCCCGGTGAAGCCCTTGCTGACCGCCGGCGCCTCGATCCTGCTGCTGCTCTCGATCACGTTCGCGGGCAATGCCGTGCGTTCGCTGCAGGGCGCCGACTGGGTCTCCGTCACGCCGGTGGACGGCGGCTGGGCGCGGCTGCCCGTCTATATCGCCGAGCTGACGGGCATCCATCCCACCCGCGAGGGCCTCACGGTCCAGGCGACGCTCCTCGTCGTCTACGCCCTCGGCACCGCCTGGGTCTTCGGAATCCGGCCGTGGCGCCGTCGGGCCGCGGCGGCGGTCCGGGCGTGAGCGGCGCGATCCGGATCGGCGTCGATGTCGGCGGCACGTTTACGAAGGCCGTCGCCGTCGAGACCGGGCCGCTTCGGCTGCTGGCGCATGCCGTCGTGCCGACCTCCCACGAGGCGGCAGGCGTGGCGGATGGGGTCGTCGAGGCCCTGCGCGGCCTGCTCGCCGAGCTCGGCGAGGATCGCCGCCGCGTCGCACTCGTTGCGTTTTCGACGACGCAGGCCATGAACGCGCTGCTCGAAGGCGACGTCGGCCGCGTCGGCATCCTCGGGATCGGCTCGCAGCCCGACCTCCGCGCCGCGCGCAAGCGAACCCGAGTCGGGTCTGTCGGGCTCGCCCCCGGACATTCGCTCGAGACCGAGCACGCCTTCGTCGACGTGACACGCGGCCTCGAGGAGGATCACGTGGACGCCGCGCTCGAGACCCTCGTCGCAGCCGGTTGCGCCTCCGTCGCAGTCAGCGGCGCCCTCGCTGTCGACGAGCCCGGCCATGAGCTCTTCGTGGCGCGACGTGCACAGGCGCGCGGGCTGCCGGCCTGCGTCGGCCACGACCTGACCGGTGCGTACGGCCTCGAGATGCGCACCGTCAGCGCAGCCGTCAACGCGAGCATCCTTCCCGTCGTTCAACGGACGGCATCCCTCGTCGAGCAGGCCCTTTCGGAGGCGGGACTCGACGTGCCGCTGCTCGTCCTCCGCGGCGACGGCGGCGCGATGAGTGTCGACGCCTTCCGCCGCCGGCCGTGTTTCACAATCGGCTCCGGTCCGGCCGCAGGCGTGGCCGCGGCACTGCACCAGCTCGGGCTGGCGGACGCGATCGTCGTCGAGTGCGGCGGCACGAGCTCGAACGTGTCGGTCGTCAAGGGCGGCCGGCCGGTCGTGCGCTCGCTCCGCGTGATGGGCCGCCCCACGTGCGTCCGCGCGGTCGACAGCTGGGTCGTGGGTGCGGCAGGCGGGAGCATGGCGCTCCTCAAGCGCCGCTCGATCGCCCAGACGGGACCACGCAGCGCCCACATCGCAGGCCTGCCGTACGCCTGCTTCGCCGATCCGTCAGAGCTCGTCGGGGCAGCGCTCGAGCTGGTCGCGCCGCGCGACGGAGATCCGGAGCTCTACGCCTGTGTCCGGGCGAGGGGCACGCTCCATGCGCTCACCGCAACCTGCGCGGCCAACGCGCTCGGGCTCGTGGCTCCGGATGCGTACTCGTTCGCGGGCCAGGAGGCGGCTCTGGCCGCATTCGCCCCGCTGGCAGCGCGGCTGAAGACGACGCCGGCGGGTGCGGCACGGCAGCTGCTCGACGGAGCCGTCGAGAAGATCGTCAAGGCGGTTGCCGATGCGGCGCGCCACCACGACCTGCGGGCGGACGTGCCGCTCGTGGCGCTCGGCGGCGCCGGCGAGGCGCTCGTCCCGCTTGTGGCGGAACGCCTGAGGCGCCCGCTGATCCGCCCCGAGCATCCCGAGGTGCTGTCCTCGATCGGCGCCGCGATCTCGCTCGTCCGCGCCGAGGTGACGCGCAACGGGACCAGCAACGGCGCCGCCGTTGAGCTGGCCGGCGAGGCCGAGCGTGCCTGCGTTGCCTCCGGCGCCGCTCCGGCGACTGTGACCGTCGAGACGGCCTTCGACGAGCGCGAGGGTGTGCTGCGAGCCGTCGCGACCGGCGCCGTGGCACTCGAGGTCGGCGCGGCGGATCGCGAACCAGCCGGCGACGAGGCCCGTCTCCAGGCGGCGGCTCGGGCGCTTGGGCTCGAGCCAGAGGCGTTGCAGCTCATCGCCGAGACCGGCTTCTACCACGTGTACTCCGAGAACGGATCGGGGCGCGTGGCGGCCATCGACGGACTGGGCGCCGTCGCGCTCGCCGAGGATGCGCGGCGCATCATGGCGGCGACCGGAGACGAGCTCGTCGAGCAGCTCCGGGACGAGGTGGAGGCGGCCACGCGCAACCTCGGCGTCGCCACCCTCCTCCCCCGAGTCTCGCTCGTCTGCGGCTCCCAGATCCTCGATCTCTCGGACGCGCGGCGCCCCGAGGACGTTGCGGCCGCAGCCGCACGAACGCTCGAGGGCCACACCGGCACTGCCGTCGCCGTCGTCACCCGATAGATGTCGCTCTACCGGGAGGCGCGGTCGGGTCACCGCCGGCTCTGGATCGCTGCGTCCGTCGTGGTGGTCGCGCTCACTGTGGTCGTGGGCCTCGTCCTGGCAACGACAGGCGGCACACAGTCGCAGGCGGAGAAGCTCCAGTCGCTCCAGCGGGAGGTCGAGCCCGCGCTCGCCGCGCTCGAGTTGATCCCGATCCACTACGGATCGCCCAACCCGACGACCCACGCCGCGGCGGCCGACCAGCTGGACGTCGCGCGCGACACGATTGCGTCGGTCGAGGGCGAGCTCGAGACGCTCGATCCGGCAGGGACGAGCCGGGTGCTCTCCGATCTCGCCGCCCTCCAGGTTCTCGTGCGGACGACGGGGCAGACCGCCCGCGTCGAGCGCGCGGCGAGCGCGACCACCGCAGATCTGCGCGCCCTCGTCCGGCTAGACTGATCGCGTGACGCAGGGTCAGGGACATTCGGTCGACGAGTACCTCGAGACCATCTACTTCCTCGCTTTCCCGATCGGCGAGTACCGCCCCGACCCCGACAGCTCCGCGGCGATCGCGTCGCGCGTGGCAGAGATGCTCGGCGTCTCACGCGCTTCTGCGGGCGAGATGCTGAAGCGGCTCGAGGCCGAGGGGCTGGTCGAGCGCGGCGACCACAAGGAGGCGCTCCTGACCGCGGCCGGGGCGGTGCGCGCGGAGCGCGTTGTCCGGAAGCACCGCATCATCGAGCGCCTGCTCACCGACTTCATGGGTTACACCGCCGCCGAGGCGCACGTCCATGCCGACGAGCTCGGCGACACGTTCTCCGAGGACATGGTCGAAAGGATTGAGGAGCGGCTCGGCAACCCCGAACGGTGCCCGCACGGCTGGCCAGTCGATCCCGCGTTCGAGCAGGCCGAGAACAAGGAGCTTGCACCGCTGACCGACCTGAAAGTCGGGCAGCAGGCGGAGATCGTCCGGCTCGCAGAGCACGACGGCGAGCTTCTGCACTGGTTCTACGACGAGGGCTTCACACCGGGGACGCAGGTCGTGATCCGCGAGGCCCAACCGGCTGCAGCCCAGTTCAAGGTGCTGCTGGGCGGCAAGGACGAGCGGGCGATCGGCGAGAAGGCAGCCGGCGGTCTGTACGTTCGCGCTGCGACGCCGGTCTAGCTCAGCCTCGCCGCGAGGCGACGTGCGTTCAGGTGCGCGATTGCCTCGATTGTGATCATCGGATTCACGCCGGAGGCCGTCGGAAACGCCGAGCCGTCCGCGACGACGATGTCCGGCACCTCCCAGGTCTCACCAGCCGCGTTCGCCGCCGACATCGCCGGCGAGGCGCCCATCCGAGCCGAGCCCATGAGGTGGAACGAGTAGAGGGCCCCGCGGCCGGCGCCGAAGCGGAATGCGCCGGCAGGGAAGCCGTCCGTGAACCGCTGCAGGCGCGCGTTCGCGCTGAAGACCTCGCGCGCACCTGCGGCGGCCATGATCCTCCCCGCCCCGTCGACGCCGGTCGCCAGCCGGCGAGCGTCGTCGGGCGCGAGGCGATAGGTCGCAATCGGCTCGCCGTCGCGGCCGATCCGGACGCTTCCCGACCCGCGGTCGCGCGGGATGACGGCGATCCCCGACAGACGCGGCAGGCTCGCCATCAGCCGGGCGTGCTGCGCCGCTCCCTCCCAGGGCAGCGCCGCCGTGAGCAAGGCCGGATGAGCCGGGACGGTCTCGTACTTGATCCCGTAGGCGCCGTCGAGCTGCCGGTGCTGGTCAGAGTAGAGCGCTTGCATCGTCCCTTCCCAGGGGCGGATCTCCTCGTCGAAGATCCCAAAGACCGCTGTCGCCGGATGGAGTCGGAGATTGCGCCCGATGGTCGGGTTGCGAAGACCGGAGCGAAGCAACAAGGCGGGAGTCTCGATCGCGCCGGCGGCAACGACGACGGTGCATGTGCACACATGCACCGTCCCCGCGTCGACGCCCACGACCCGGCCGCTCTCGACGAGGACGCGCCGCGCCTTCGTCCCGACCACGATCCGCGCGCCTGCGGCCGCTGCATCCTCCAGCCAGGTTCGCAGCGTCGACTGCTTCGCCCCGAGCGGACACCCGTAGCCGCAATAGCCGCACACGACACCCTGCTCGCAACCGAGGACGTCGCGAGGCATCGCGTCGACGTGCCAGCCGAGAGACTCGAGCCCGCGACGCATCACCTCGTCGCGCCGCGAGGGCAGGTTGTGGTCGGTGTTGACGCCGAGCCGGTCGCAGACCGCATCGAGGCTAGGGCCGAGCTCGGTGGACGGGAAGCCCAGCCCCTTCCACTCCTCCAGCACGTCCTCGGGAGTGCGAAACGAGGTCGAGTAGTTGACGACCGTGCCGCCGCCGAGACAGGAACCTGCGATCAGGCCGACTCCCTGGTCGTCGGTCGCCGAGGCGCCACCGCCGCGGTAGAGCCGGCGCAGGCCGGCCCGCTCCGCCCCGTCGAAGTCGCGCTCCGACCAGTAACCGCCCGCCTCCAGCACGACCACGTCCAGTCCGGCCGCCGCCAGCACTGCCGCCGCGACCCCGCCACCCGCGCCCGACCCGACCACGCAGACGTCGCACTCGAGCTGGAGCGCGCCGTCCGGCTCGATCGGGTCGAGCCGCGGCTCCGGCGCATCAGCATGCGGCCCGAGCGGTCCGGGGTAGCCGATCGCCTCCCAGCGGCCGGGCAGCATGTACGCGAACGCGAGCGCGGCCTTCCGGAGCGCCTGGAAGCCGGTCCGCATCAGCGGCACGGGACTGTCGCGCCAGCCGCGCAGAATGGCTTCCCGTCGCGACTGCGACAAGCGCGAGTAGCCGGGCAGCCACGTCCGCAAGAGGAGCAGCAACCGCTGGCGCTCGCGCGGTGAGAGGTCGTGCTCGATTGCGTCGAGCACCGCGTCCGGGACACCCTGCTCGACCGCTCCGGGCGCGAACGTCTCGCAGATCGCGTCCAGCGAGCGCACAGCGCGACCCTACTGCTCGGGACGCTAGACGGTTGCGGCGGTGGCGAGCCCGGCGGCCTGGCGCAGCGCCTCGGCCTTGTCCGTGCGCTCCCACGTGAAGTCGCGGTCGTCGCGGCCGAAATGGCCGTACGCCGCGGTCTTCTCGTAGATCGGGCGGCGCAGGTCGAGATCGCGCAGGATCGCGGCCGGCCGCAGATCGAAGTGCTCGCGGACGAGCTCCTCGATCCGTTCCTGCGTCATTCCCTCTGCCTCGGTGCCGAACGTGTCCACCAGCACCGAGAGTGGGTGCGCGACGCCGATCGCGTACGCCACCTGGATCTGGCAGCGGTCGGCAATGCCCGACGCGACGACGTTCTTCGCCACATAGCGCGCCGCGTATGCCGCGGAGCGGTCGACCTTCGTCGGATCCTTCCCAGAGAATGCGCCGCCGCCGTGCGGGGCCGCGCCGCCGTAGGTATCCACGATGATCTTGCGACCAGTCAGACCCGTGTCACCCATCGGCCCGCCGATCACGAACTTCCCGGTCGGGTTCACGAAGACGAAATCCTTCTCCTCGAGCCGCTTCTCGTCGTAGAGCGAGTGCGGCAGGATCGGATGGAGGACGTGCTCGATCAGGTCGGGCTTGATCAACGTCTCCGAGTCGAGCCCGTCGCGGTGCTGGGTCGAGATGAGGATGCGCTCGATCTCGACCGGGCGCTGACGGCCGTGTTCGTCGACCTCGTAGCGGATCGTGACCTGAGCCTTGCCGTCCGGCCGGAGGTACGGGAGCACGTCGGCCTTCCGAACCTCGGAGAGCCGCTTGCAGATCTTGTGTGCGAGCTGGATCGGCAACGGCATCAGCTCGTTGGTCTCGCGCGACGCGTAGCCGAACATCATTCCCTGGTCACCGGCGCCGACACGGTCGAGCGGATCCTCGTCGCCGTGCTGTGCCTCGAACGAGTCGTCGACACCCTGCGCGATATCGGAAGACTGCTCGTCGATCGCGACGATCACGCCGCACGTCTCGGCATCGAAGCCGTACTTCGCGCGGGTGTAGCCGATGTCCGCGATCGTCTTGCGGACGAGCCGCGGAATGTCGACGTAGATCTCGGTCGTGATCTCGCCGGCGACGACCACGAGGCCGGTCGTGATCAGCGTCTCGCAGGCGACACGGCCCATCGGATCGTCCTTGAGGACGGCGTCGAGGACAGCATCCGACACCTGGTCGGCGATCTTGTCCGGGTGGCCTTCGGTGACCGATTCTGAAGTGAACGAAAACGAGCGGGCAGCCATCGGGCGAAAGCGTACCTACTCGCTTGTCGGCACTCGCCGCATCAGCGTGCCCACCAGCTCGTGCAGCGGCTCGCCGTCGAGCACGGCGCAAACACCTTCCGTGATCGGCAGCTCGATCCCCAGCCGGTGCGAGAGCTCGCGCAGCACCGGCGCTGTCGTCAGGCCCTCGACGACCATCCCGATCTGGCGGACGGCCTCGTCCGGTTCGATGCCCTGCGCGATCAGCTCGCCCGCCCTGCGATTGCGGCCGGACTTCGACCAGCACGTGACGACGAGGTCGCCCATGCCCGCGAGGCCGGCGAAGGTCCCCTGCTTGCCGCCGGCGCCTTCGGCGAGGCGAGCCATCTCGGCGAGGCCACGCGCGACGAGCGCGGCCTTGGCGTTGTCGCCGAGTGCGAGGCCGTCGGCACCGCCGGCTGCGAGCGCGATCACGTTCTTCGCGGCCGCGCACAGCTCCACGCCGACGAGGTCGTCGCTGACGTAGACGCGAAACGTGATCGAGGTGATCGCAGCCTGGAGGTCGAGCGCGAGTTGCTCGTCGTCGCTCGCGATCACCGCCGCGGCGGGGAGGTCGCGGGAGATCTCGTCGGCGATGTTCGGCCCGGTGAGCACCGCCACCGGCCGACCCTTCACGAGCGTCGAGAGCCGAGCGCCCGTCGCCGGGTCGAGCCCTTTCGTCAGCGAGAGGACCGGCGCGTCGCCTCCGAGCGACTCGACGACTGCGCCGTAGACCGCGCTCGGCAGGGCGAGAACGATCAGCTCTGCGTCCGCGAGCGGGGCCTCCTCGATCGTCGTCGCCTTCACGCCACGGAGGTTGCAGTGAGTGAGGTAGCGCGGGTTCCGGCCCGTCTCGGCGATCACACGCGCCTGCTCCGGGTCGCGGCAGGCGAGCGTCACGTCGTGCTCACGGTTCTGCAGGACACGGGCAAACGCCGTCCCCCAGGACCCGCCACCCACGATGGCGACTCTCACGAACGCTCGACGAAGTCGATCGAGACGGGCACGCCGGCGAGGTTAAAGCGTTTCCGCAGCTCGTTCTCGACCCAGTACGCGTAGTCGCGCGTGACGAGCCCCGGGTCGTTCACGTGAATCCGAATCCGCGGCGGGCGGGTCGAAACCTGGGTGCCGTAGAGGAGGTTCAGCCGCTTCCCCTTCGACGAGGGGGCCTGACGCGCCTGCCTCAACTCCGCGAGTGCGTTGTTGAGCGCCGGGGTCGGAATCCGGCCGGTGTGCTTCTCGAAGAGGTCGGCGGTGTACTCGAGCAGCCGGTCGAGCCCGCGCCCGGTCTTCGAGGAGACGGCGATCAGCGGCGGTCGCTGCCGCAGCTTGGTCTCGATCCTGGGTCGGACGTCTTCGATCGTGACCTGGGTCTCGTCCCACTTGGCGAGGACGACGAGGGTCGAGTTGCCCGCCTTGCGCGCGACGTCGGCAACAGCGAGGTCCTGGTCGACGATCCCCTCGCTCGAGTCGATCAGAACGAGCGCGATGTCGGCTCGCTCGGCGGCCTCGAGCGCCCGGAGCTCCGAGTAGTAGTCGATCCCCTGCCGCTGCTTTCGCTTGCGCCTGAGGCCGGCGGTGTCGACGAGTTGATACGTGCGGCCGTCGCGCTCCAGGATGGTGTCGATCGTGTCGCGCGTCGTCCCGGGCACGTCCGAGACGATCACGCGCTCGGCGCCGACGAGGGCGTTCAGCAGCGACGACTTGCCGACGTTCGGCCGCCCGAGGATTGCGACGCGAATCGCCTCGTCGCCGACCTGCGCCGGCCCCACTCCAGGCAATTGCTCGACAATCTGATCGAGCAGGTCGCCGGTGCCGTGTCCGTGCAGGGCGGAGAGCGGGAACGGATCGCCGAGCCCGAGCTTGTGGAACTCGATCGCGTCGA
>JAXIPI010000260.1:0-4924 GCA_045403015.1 Gaiellaceae bacterium
CGGAACCTGCTCGAGGAGCAAGGCGTGCAGATCGTCGCCGAGGCGGCGACCGGCGCGGAAGCGTTGCAACACGTCCGGCTCGCGGCACCAGACGTCGTCGTGATGGACCTCAACATGCCCGGGATGACCGGCGTCGAGGCCACGCGGCACATCAGCCGTGACGCACCGCTGACCCGCGTGATCGTGCTCACGATCTCAGACCAGGAACAGGACGTGATGGACGCAATCCTCGCGGGCGCATGCGGCTACCTGCTCAAGGACGCCTCGATCCAGGACCTGATGAGCGGCATCCGCTCGGCCGCCGTCGGGGAGTCGCTGATCTCGCCGCACATCGCCGGCAAGGTGCTCCAGCACGTGCGCGCAACGACCGCAGCTCCGGAGGCGGCCGCGACCATCCGGGCCGAGCTCTCCGACCGCGAGATCCAGGTGCTGAAGCTGATCGCGAACGGCAAGGACAACAGCATGATCGCCGGCGAGCTGCACATCAGCCCGAAGACGGTCAAGAACCACATCTCCAACATCCTCATGAAGCTCCAGATCGAGAACCGGATCCAGGCGGCGGTGTACGCCGTCCGCAGCGGTATCGTCTAGAGAGCTTGGGCGCGGAGCGAGGAGAGAAGGGCTCGCAGGCCTGCGAGCTCCCGGTCGGCGCCGGCGAGCGACCTCGTCAACTCGGCGATCTCCTCCATCCGGACGCGCGCGCTCGGACCCGGCTCGGCACGCAGGAGGGTGCGCAGTCGCCGCTCGATCCGCAGCCGGTCACCCTCGAGGGCGAGCGCGTATGCGTAGCCGTTCGTCAGCGTGTCCTCGACGACGGCACGCGGCGGCTGCTCCGCACTCGCGGGCGCATCGAGAAGCGACCGAATCTCGGTCAGGACTCCGGGCAGGCGGCCGTCCACAGCCCTTTAAGTATCCGCCGCGGGCGGGCCGGCGACATGGGCCGCCGGGCCTATTTTCGGGGCGTCTACGGCCCATGTCTCGCGGCCGTGACGGTCCTCCTCCTGCTGCTCGCCTCGCCGGCGAGCGGCGCCGACTCCACCCTTTCCGGCCGACTCGACCGCGCCCTCGACGTGCCGAACGTCGATCCAGCGCGCACGGCAGCGCTTGCGGTCGATCTTCGTACGGGCGCTGTTGTCTACTCCCGCAACGCCGCGCTGGCGCTCGTCCCGGCCTCGAACCAGAAGTTGCCCGTGGCCTACGCCGCGCTCACGCAGCTCAGACCGGGCTACCGGTTCCACACCGAGATCGTTGGCAGCGGCACGCTCGTGGGCGACGTCTGGCACGGCGACCTCTGGCTGCGCGGGTACGGCGACCCCACGCTCGGGCCGGACGATCTCGCGGAGCTCGCGACGAGCGTCGCGTCCTGGGGCATCCGGCGGGTCGACGGAGCGGTGATCGCCGACGAGTCGTGGTTCGACGCCCTCCGGGTCGGCCCGGGCTGGAAGCCTCGCTTCTACATCCAGGAGTCGCCGCCGCTGTCGGCGCTCGTCGTCGACCGGGGACGATACCGCGACCGCACCTCGGGGAACCCGGCACTCGCGGCGGGGTCACTCCTCCGGCAGGCTCTGGCGAGCGCCGGCGTCACGGTGGCGCAGCGCACGCGGTCGGGCGTCCTGACCCGGACCGGTCTTCCGCTTGCGAGGGATGTCTCCGAGCCCCTGGCCGACATCGTTCGCTTCATGGGCCGCGAGAGCGACAACTACACGGCCGAGATGCTCGTGAAGCAGCTCGGGGCTGTCTACGCGGGGCGCGGGTCGACAGCAGCGGGCGTGCGAGTCGTGCGGGAAGCGCTCGCGGCTGCCGGAATCCCGCTCGGCGGCGTCCGGCTCGCCGACGGGTCGGGCCTGTCGAGTCTCGACCGGCTGACGGCAACGGCCGTGGTCGCCCTTCTGGAAACGGGTCTTGCCGAGACCGACGTGCGCGATGCGTTCGTGCAATCGCTCGCGGTTGCCGGCGTGGACGGGACACTGGCGGACCGGCTGAGGTCGAGCCCGGCGCGCGGGCAGGTGATCGCGAAGACGGGGACGACGAGCATAGCCTCCGCGCTCTCGGGCTTCGTCCGCGACCGGTACGCGTTTTCGATCCTCCAGAACGGCCGCCCGATCTCGGCGTACTGGGCGAGGATCGCGCAGGACCGTTTCGCGACGGCGCTCGCCGCAGCCGGCTAAGCAGCGATGTGGGACGAGACGCTCTATTCGGGCAGCGCGGCCTACTACCCCCATGGCCGCTTCGCTTATCCGCCTGAGCTGGCGACGGCGTTGGTGGACGATCTTTCGTTCGACGGCCGCGGCCGGCTGCTGGACGTCGGCTGTGGACCCGGCTCGCTCACACTCCTGCTCGCACCGTTGTTCGAGCGAGCCGTGGGTGTCGACGCCGACGCCGAGATGCTCGCCGAAGCAGCCCGCCAGGCCGAGAACCGTGGCATCGGGAACGTGGACTGGGTGCACCTCCGTGCGGAGCAGCTCCCGGCCGGGTTGGGCTCCTTCCGGGTCGCGACCTTCGCGCAGTCCTTCCACTGGATGGAGCGGGAACGCGTCGCGGCGGCCGTTCGCGAGATGCTCGAGCCCGGTGGCGTCTGGGTGCATGTGAACGCGACCACACATCGCGGCTTCGGAGAGCAGCTCCTGCCAGAACCCACGCCACCGCACGATGCGATCGACGAGCTCGTCCAGAGCTACCTCGGCCCGACCCGGCGCGCGGGCCGTGGGACGCTCCCGCACGGGACGCCGGGCGGCGAGGAGGACGTGATGCTGGCAGCGGGCTTCGAGGGCCCGTTGCGGCTCGACGCGTGCGGACCCCAGGTGCTCGAGCGATCCGAGGACGAGGTCGTCGCCTCCGTCTACTCCCGCTCGGGTTCGGCCCCGCACCTCTTCGGCGAGCGCCGCGAGGCGTTCGAGCGGGACCTGCGATCGCTGCTGCGACGGTCCTCGCCGCATGGGCGCTTCTGCGAGCGCGCGCGTGGGATCGAACTCGTCGTCTGGACACCACCGTCTCCTGAGCGCACCGGCTAGCGGCGGCGGCGCGGTGGGGCGGTGCTCGCCGACGCGACGGTCGGCGCGTCCTTCACCAGCTCACGCAGATCCGCCTCGGACAGGATCGGTACTCCAGCCTTCTCGGCCTTCGCCGCCTTCGATCCAGGGCTCTCGCCGACGAAGACGCCTGTCGTCTTCTTCGAGACGTTGTCGGAGACCTTGGCGCCGAGCGCCTCGAGCGCGGCCTTCGCCTCCTCGCGGGAGAAGGACTCGAGCGTGCCGGTGATCACGTACTGGCTGCCCGTGAGCGGGCCTTCGATCGGCCTCTCCTCCTCCCCGACCTCGAACCGCAGCCCGAGCTCTCGCAACTCCGCGACGAGCGTCCGGTTTTGCTCGTCCGAGAACCACTCCGCGATCGCCTCGGCGCGGTCCGGGCCGATCCCTTCCACCTCCTGGATGTCTTCCTGGCTCGCATCGAGGAGCTTGTCGACGTCGCCGAAGTGGCGCGCGAGGTTGCGCGCAGTCACCCAGCCCACGTCGGGGATGTTCAGGCCGAAGAGCACGCGCGAGAACGGCTGCTGCTTCGAGAGCGCGATCGCCGCGATCGCGTTCCGCGCGGAGATCTCGGCGTAGCCGTCCAGCTCCATCAGCTGTTCCGCGGTCAGACGGTAGAGATCGGGCATCGAGCGAAGCAGACCCTCGTTCCAGAGCCGCCAGACGAACTGCTCGCCGACGCCCTCGATGTCCATCGCGGCCATCACCCAGTTGTTCAGCGTCTCGAGCCCGCGAGAGGGGCACGCCCGGTTCGGGCAGCGGTGCATGACCTCGCCCTCCGGCTTCACCACCTCTGCGTCGCAGAGCGGGCAGCGCTCGGGCATCTTGAACTCCTTCGTGCCCTTCGCGTGCGGCCCGGCGGGCCCGACGATCTGAGGGATCACGTCGCCGGCGCGCTGGACGATCACGCGGTCGCCCTCGCGAATCTGCTTGCGGTTGATGTCCTCCTCGTTGTGGAGCGTCGCGCGCGAGACCATCACGCCGCCGACGTTGACGGGCTCCATGATCGCCCAGGGATTGAGGGCGCCGGTGCGGCCGACACGGATCGCGATCTTGAGGAGCTTCGTCTCGGCCGTCATCGGCGCCCACTTGTAAGCGCGCGCCCAGCGCGGCCGGTCGTGGAGTGCGCCCAGTCGCTGCTGCTGGTCGAACGAGTCGACCTTGACGACGATCCCGTCGATCTCGTAGTCGAGCTCGGCACGGCGCCGCTCCCACTCGGCGCAGGCCTTCGCGACGTCCTCGATCGACTCGAGCCGCTCGGCGTACGGATTGATCCGGAAGCCCCGCTCGCGCAGCCATTCGAGCGTCTCGAAGTGCGTGTCGGGCGCGACGCCCTCGCGGTAGCCGGTGCCGTAGATCCAGACCGAGAGCGGGCGCGCCGCGGTGATCCGGGAGTCGAGCTGGCGTAGCGAGCCGGCCGCGGCGTTACGCGGATTCGGAGCAGGCGCCTTCCCGGCCGCGATCTGCTCCTCGTTGAAGCGGCGGAAGCCGGAGAGCGGGAAGTAGACCTCGCCGCGCACCTCCATCAGCGGCGGCGCCTCACCCCGCAGCGTGAGTGGACTCGACCGGATCGTACGCAGGTTGACGCTGACGTCTTCGCCGCGCTGCCCGTCGCCGCGCGTGGCGCCGCGGACGAGCTGCCCGTTCTCGTAGACGAGCGAGATCGCCGAGCCGTCGATCTTCGGCTCGATCACGTACGAGACGGGCTCGTCGGAGTCGAGCCGCTTGCGCACGTCGTCCGCCCACTTGAGGAGGCCCTCGTCGGTCGTCACCTTCTCGAGCGAGCCCATCGGAGCGAGATGCTCGACCTTCTTGAACTTGTCCGACGGAGGCCCGCCGACCCTGCGAGTCGGAGAGTCGTCGGTCGCTAGCTCCGGATGCAGATCGGAAGAGCACAC
>JAXIPI010000129.1:0-2468 GCA_045403015.1 Gaiellaceae bacterium
GCGCAACACGGAGGCGGACTCGCTCCGCATCGCGATCCGCTCGCGGGCGGTGCCGAGCCGGTAGAGCGCCGCCGTCGCGCCCTCACGTCCCCCCGCTGCGTCGGCCAGCTCGCTCTCGATGCCCCGGCGCTGCGTGTGCAGAGCATCGAGCCGCTCCTCGGCGCGCGAGGCGGCGAGGCGCTCCAGCGCCGCGAGTCGCTCCTGCGCTGTCCGCGCACGCTCTGCGCCGGCGCCGCTTGCGGCGGCTGCAGCGCGAGCGTCGGCCGTCGCTCGTGCCACCGTCCGCTCGAGCTCGAGCGCCGAGGCGTCCGTGTGCTCGCTCGCCGCTGCTTCCGCCTCGCCGAGGTCGGCGCGGAACCGGACGAGCAGCCCCTGGGAGCCTTCCTGGCGGAGCGCGATGCGCTCGGTCGCCGCCTGGAGCCGGTAGAGACCCTTGATCGCCGCTTCCCGGCGCCCGGCTGCGTCGGCTAGCTCCTCCTCGGCGGCGTGCCGCTCGGCGAGGAGCGCTTGAAGCTTCTCCTGCGCGCTGCGCCGAGCGAGCCCGGCGGCAGTCTTCCGCTCTTCCGCTGCCTCACGGCGCGCCTCGGCGGCGGCGAGGTCGAGCTCCGCGATCCGGGCCCGCAGCCGGGCGATCTCCTCCGCGAGCTTCTCGGCGCGCTCCGCTGCCGTCGCCTGCAAGGCGAGCGGGCGCAGCCGCTTCCGCACCTCGGCTTCGACATCGCGGGCTCGCTCGACCTGGATCGCGACCCGGTTCAGCTTCAGCTCGGCCCGGTGGCGACGCTGCTTGAACTTGCCGAGCCCCGCCGCCTCCTCCACCAGCTCTCGCCGCTCGTCCGGCTTGGAGGCGAGCACCGCCTCGACCTTGCCCTGGCTGACGATGGAATGCATCGAGCCACTGAGGCCGACATCGGCAAGCAGCTCGACGAGGTCGGTGCGGCGAACCTGTGCCTTGTTGACGAGATACTGGCCCTCGCCGCCGCGGTGCAAGCGGCGGGCGATCGAGACCTCCGAGAAGTCGAGCTCGCCGAAGCCACCACTCTCGTTGTCGAAGATCAGCTCGACCTCGCAGCTCTCCGCCGCGGTTCGGCCCTCGGCCCCGTTGAAGAGGACGTCGTCGGGCTTCTCGGCACGCAGCTCGGACGGTGTCAGCGAGCCCGCCGCCCAGACGATCGCGTCGGCGACATTCGACTTGCCCGAGCCGTTCGGGCCGACGACGACGGCGACGCCGGGCTCGAGCTTCAGCTCGAGGGCGTCCGGGAACGATTTGAAGCCGCGCAGGCGAATTGAGCGCAGGTGCACCGGCGGGAGGCTAGCGGGCGCCACGGACGGGGTCCGGCAGCGCCCGCAGCTCAATCAGTGGCCGTGTGCGACGAAGTCGTACGCGAGCTCCTCGGTTTGCGGCGAGGCAAGGATGCCGAGGTGGCCCGAACCGAACGCGTCGTACGCGCCCTGGCCTGTGAGCGCGACGTTCGTCGCCCGCTTGCCCGCGAGCGCCGGGCTCGCCGAGAAGTCGTGGGGAGTGCCATTGCGGTCCTCCGCGGGCACTGGCGGGAAGAACGGCCCGTCCTGCGCCGAGATGTAGACGAAGTCGGCGTCGGCGTTCCTGAGCGCCAGGTATTTCGTCGGCCCTGGCGTCTCCTTACGGTTCAGTCGAGCGAGGAAGGGCGTGTCGGCCGCCCCCAGCTCCACGCAGATTGCACTGTTCGGGTTGAACCCGCCGAGCGCATCCAGCGCGAAGTAGTTCAGCGGCGAGGGCGAGCAATCGATGATCCCGTGGTGCGGGGAGGCAATCGTGACGTGGTGCCGCACGAGGTGGTACGCGTGGTCGCGGCGCATCCACTCGCGGGCGAGCGTTCCGCCGAGGCTGTGGCCGACGATGTCGACGCGCTTCGCGCCCGTGTACTTCAGCACCGCCTGCACGAAGCGCGCGAGGTCGTCCACGTTCGCCGCCGTCGTGTGCGCCGTCGCGGACCGGTTCGTCGGCGACGCCGCGAGATCGCACTGGTCGCCCTGGTAGCCGAGCCCCCAGATCTCGCTCGGCGAGTAGCCGCGGTCGACGAATGCCTGCGCCAGGTCGTGGATCTTGCCCGCCCCCGCGTTGCAGCTCGTCGGGAAGGGCGTGTCGTTGTTCCCGTGCAGGAAGATGACCGGCGTGCGCTTCACGCGCCCCGCGGCGCCGAAGCCGAGCACGGGCGTCCCAAGCGAGGCGTCCGCGATCGTCGGGAAGCCCGCTGGGAACGACGTACCGACGGTCGCCGGCGGGTGATGTCCTCCGCTGGCCGCTCCGGCAGCGACGGCCGCCAGCACCGAGGCCGCCCCGAGCGTGAACCACCGAGCCTTGCGCATGTGACCTCCTCCTCAGGAGAACCTGAGACCCGATTCAGGTTTCGAATCGCGACTATCGCACGGCCCGGCGGCCACTGTCAACGGCCAGATCTGGATGTAAAGGGGCTCTTGGGCCGCGAAGC
>JAXIPI010000286.1:0-2755 GCA_045403015.1 Gaiellaceae bacterium
CCGCTTTCCGCGCCAAATAAGGAGACGGCCTAGAAGGGCAGGCTCGACGCGGCGTCGCGCGCGAGGTCGATCAACGGCTGCACGAATATGAACGAGCCGATCGTGACGCCGACCGCGAGCAACACGGCGCTCTGGAGGAGCGGATCGCGCGGTGGCGAGCCGCCGACGATGACCGGCTGCAGCCCCACCGCAGGACGCATGTACAGCGCGCGAATCACGGCGAGGTAGTAGTAGAGCGAGATCGCCGTCGCAATCACGCCGGCGATGATCAGCCACCACAAGCCCGACTCGTAGGCGGCGGAGAAGACGTAGAACTTGCCGATCAGGCCGCCGGTCAGCGGCATGCCCATGAAGCCGAGCATGAAGACCCACATCGCGGCGCCGAGGAACGGCCGCTCCCAGCCGAGCCCGCCGAGATTGTCGAGTGTCACGGGCACGCCGAGCTCGCGCTCCCGGGCCGCCACGACCGCGAACGCACCGATGGACATCGCGCCGTAGGGAATCAGGTAGTAGAGAAGCGCCGTGCCCCCGAGCTCGCTGTTCGCCGCGATCGCGATCAGCATGAACCCGGCGTGAGAGACGGACGAGTACGCGAGCAGGCGCTTCACGTTCCGCTGCACGAGCGCGGCCAGATTCCCGACGGCGAGCGAGACGCACGCGAGCACGGCAATCGCGATCGTCCAGAGGTGCTCCTGCTCCGGGAAGCCCACGACGAGGATCCGGAGCGTGACGACGAGGGCCGCAACCTTCGTTGCGGCAGCCATGAACGCCGTCACCGAGGTCGGCGCGCCCTCGTAGACATCCGGTGTCCACATGTGGAACGGCGCCGCCGAGGCCTTGAAGCCGAGACCGGCGATGAGCATCGCGAGCCCAGCCAGAAGCAGGTAGTCGTCGCCGGCATTCGCGTCGGCGATGGCCCCGAAGCCGAGCTCACCGGTTGCCCCGTAGACGAGCGCGGAGCCGAAGAGCAGGATCGCGGAGCCGAAGCTACCGACGATCAGGTACTTCAGCCCCGCCTCGAGCGATGTCTCGCGATGTGTGTCGAGCGCGCAGAGGACGTAGAGGGAGATCGAAAACCACTCCAAGCCGAGGAAGAGCGTCATCAGGTTCCCGGCGGTCACGAAGAACGCCATGCCCGCGCCGGCCGCGGCGAGAAGGGCGTAGTACTCGCCTGCGTGGTCGCGCCGATTCTCACTCCACGAGACGAGCACGGTCAGCGCGCCGGCACCGGCGATGATGATCGCCGCGAGCGCGCCGAGCCGGTCACGCGTGAATGACTCCGCGATCAGCGACCTGGCCTGAGCGCTCTCGTCGAAGAGGATCGCCGCCATGACGCCGGCCGTCACGAAGCCGGCGAACGCAATGAACGCAGCAAAGGCGCGGCGCATCCACCTGGGGACGAGCACGCTGCCGAGGAGCGCGACGCCGGACGCCGCGAGCAGCGCTAGCGCTGGCGAGAGCGCGAGCCAGTCGATCTTCGGAGTCGGGATCACAATCGCTCCGAGATCAGGGCCGGCCACGCCGACAGGAACAGGAGAAGCCCCACGAGCGGAACGAGCAACGACAGCTCGAACGGGCGGAGGTCGGGCGCGTCCTCGACGACGTCGAAGCCGCGGTCCTGGTGCAGCACCGCGGAGATCAGCCGCAGCATGTACATCGCCGCGAGGACGATTGCGCCCGCGCCGACCACAGCCCAGCCCCAGCCGACGCCGTAGACCCCGGCGAGGATCAGGAACTCGCCTGCGAATGCGGCGGAGCCGGGCACGGCGAGCGCGATGATCCCCGTCGTCATGAGCAGCGTCGCGAGCGCCGGCCTGCCCCGCGCCATTCCGCCGAGCACGGCGAACGTACTCGTACCGGTGCGCGTCTCGACCATGCCGGCGAGGAGGAACAGCGTCGCGGAGACGAGCCCGTGCGCGACGGACTGGACGATCGCCCCGCTCTCACCGAGAGCGTTCAGCGAGAAGAGACCGAGCACGATCAGGCTCATCTGCGCCATCGACGAGTAGGCGGTGACGGAGCGGATGTCGGGCGCGCGGAACGCGAGCAGCGACCCGTAGACAAGCCCGATCGCGGCCAGAGCGAGGATCGTCGCCTGGAAGTTGTCGACCGGCTCCGGGAACTTCGCGATCACGATCCGCAGCAGGCCGTACACCGCGGCCTTGGAGACGACGCCGGAGAGAATCGCCGCCACCTCCGGCGGCGACTCGCGGTAGGCGTCGACGAGCCAGCCGTGGAAGGGAAAGATCGGCGCCTTGACCGCGAAGGCGACAAGGAAGCCGAGGAAGACCCACTCGTTCGCCGACGTGCCCGACTCGACGAGGGAGAATGTGCCCTGCGAGAGCCCGAAGACGACGATCGAGGCGAGCATCAGCAGCGAGCCGGCCATCGTGTAGATGACGAAGGTCGCCGTCGCGCGTGCGCGCCCAGGGCCGCCCCACACGCCGATCAGGACGTAGATCGGGATCAGCATCGCCTCGAAGAAGACGTAGAACAGGAGGAGATCCTGGGCGGTGAAGACGCCGACGATCGAGCCCGTCAGGAAGAGGAGCAGGCCGTGGTAGGCGCGACCGCGCTCGCGGTCGACCCACAGCGCGTAGCCGATCGCGGCGGCGCAGACGACGACCGCGAGCCCGGTGAGCCAGAGCGAGAAGCCGAAGAAGCCGACGTGGTAGGAAACGCCCAGGTCGCTGAACCAGCTCTGCTGGTTCTCGAACTGGAGGCCCCGGTCGAAGTCGAAGCCGCCGAGCACGAC
>JAXIPI010000137.1:0-12311 GCA_045403015.1 Gaiellaceae bacterium
CGTCGCCGCCGCGCGCGCAGCCGAGCCTCTCATGGCTGCGGCCGGGGGCGGCTCGATCGTGACGATGACCTATCTCGGAGGCGAGCGCGCGGTCCCCCACTACAACGTGATGGGGGTCGCGAAGGCGACGCTCGACGCCTCGGTCAAGTACCTCGCCTGGGATCTCGGCGAGAAGGAGATCCGGGTGAACGCGATCTCGGCCGGGCCGGTGCGCACGCTCGCCGCGCGTTCCATCGCCGGGTTCACGGAGATGGAGTCGATGTTCGTGGAGCGCGCGCCGCTGCGCCGCCACATCGACGCCGACGACGTCGCGGCGGCCTCCGCCTACCTGCTCTCGGACGACGCGAAGAACGTCACCGGGACGACGCTGTACGTCGACGCGGGGTACCACTCGATGGGGATGTAGCCGGGTCTGCGCTCAACCTCTCGACGTATCCGCTCCAGCCGGCAGCGCCAGGAGCACGTATGCGTCAACCGACTCACGTTTCCCCTTCACCTGGAGAGGTGGTACTCGCTCGGCGACCACCCCAGGCGGGAGCCGATGGTACGTGGCTTCTCCGATCACGACTGTGCCTGGGCTGGCGGCCCCTTCGAGCCGCGCGGCGAGGTTCACGGTGTCGCCGACCACACCGTGTTTGCGGTGCCCGCGCGAACCGCCGACGACCGCCGCTACGACGTCACCGCTGTTCACGCCGGTGCGGAAGCGCGGCCAGTTCGGGTGCGCTGCCGCGATCCGCTTCGCCTCTGCCTGGAGTAGCAGCGCCGCCCGAGCGGCACGCTCCGGGTGGTCAGGCGTATCGCCCTGCTTATTGAAGATCGCCATCACCTCGTCGCCCACGATCTGGTGGACCTCGCCACCGTTTGCCTCGAGCAGCGGCACGATCGTCTCGAAGTAGGTGTTCAGCATCGTCGCAATGTGGCCAGGCTCGCGCTGCTCGCTGTATGCGGTGAAGCCGGAAAGATCGGCAAGGAGGACGCTGACGTCGCGCGCTCCGGCAAGCGTGCGGTCCAGATAGAGCGCGCTGAAGCGCTCCTCATACCACTCGCGGCGCGCGATCGCGGCGATCACGACGAACGCCGCGAGCATCAGCACGTGCCATTCCCACCAGGAGATCTGCCAGTTGCGTGCCCACGCGATCACGACCATCGACTGAGCGAGCAGTGCGAACGCGAAAGCGACGGCGAGCGCGAACCGGGCGCCGCGACGTCGGTAGAGGACGAAGTAGCCGACTGCCGCGGCGGTGTAGAGCGCCACCCCGGCGAAGGCGAGCACGATCTGCCAGCCGTCGAGCTCCTCGGCGGCGAGCGGGCGGTCGAGAGGCGGCACCGTCGTCAGCGACACGAGCGCCCAGGCTGCGACAAGCGTCGCGAGGGCGCCGAGCATCAAGGGCGCCGCTCGGAGCACGCGCTCGGCCCCACGGGCCGAGAACTCGATCGAAGATGCCGCGGCGAACGCCGCTCCCACCACGAGCCCAACGGGTGTGGCGAGCTCGAAGCCGGCGTTCTTCCCGAGCAGCACTCCGGGTGTCGCGAGCGCATGCAGTCCGAGGAACGCGGCGCTTGCGAGAAACGCCAGCGAGACGAGGAGGAGGCGCGCGTCGCGCCGCCGCCGCGCGGCGGTCAACACGGCGGAGCCGAGCCCGACGCTTGCGAGCGCCGCGGCAAGGACGAGCCAGAAGTGGGCGGCGTGGTTCTCCCACCGCCCGTCGACTGCGGGCTTCGCCAGCACGACGACCCAGAGCACGGCCGGGACAAGAGCCGCCGTGAGCCAGAGCTTCACGGCGCGGTTATCTCACGAACGTGCCGGACCTGCCACGACTCACGCTCATGCGCGCCTCGCCGGGCGCGATCTTCGCGCGCCGACCATAATCGCTCGCAGGGGGTAAGACGATCGACCAGACGCTCGACTCTGCACTGAAGGAACGGCTCCGCGCCGTCGTCCGGGACGAGCCCGTGACCGAGGCGGAGCTGCGGAAGCTCGCCGAGGAGGGCCGGGCGTGCGAGCTGATCCTCGGCGGCCAGCTTCAGCGCTCGGAGCAGCGGCTCGAGGAACTCGCGTCCGACCCGACCAGCTCGCTCGCCGACATCGCGGAGGCGTTGCGTGAGGTGAACGAGCTCCGTCCGGATCTCGACGAGCTCGAGGCGCTCCTCGGAGAGCTGCAGGAACGCGCGCGCGAGTTCAGGGCGCGCTGGGCAGTCAGACCGTGAGCTCGATCCGATTGGCGTCGGGGCTCGATCACGGGAGGATTGCAGGCCCGCTCGGGACGCCGTCCCGGTACTCGACGACCACCCTCACGCCCAAGTCCTTCGCGCGCCTCGGTAGCTCACGTGCGACGCGAAACGCCTCCGGGGGCGCCGACGTCGAGTACCCGAGCGGTCGCTCGCGCGGAGCCTGCATCGCGTAGTAGAGATAGACGCTCCCCGCATAGGCGTCCGGCGGCAAAACCGGTAGCTCCAGCAACCCTCCCGGCGGCGCAGCCGCCACTCGGGCATAGACGGCGTTCCCCTCGTCGGCGTTGAGCGGGTCGTACAGCGGCACCCAGAGGTCGGCCACCACGAGCGCCAGCGCGACCGCACCGACGACGCGTGAGCGAGCTTGTGTTTCTGAAACACAAGCGATCGCAGCGGCGGCGAGCGCCGCCAGGCAGAGGCACGCGATGGGCAGCATCCGCTCTGGCACACGGGTAGCGTGAAGGGGCGTATTCCGCCAGAGCAAGCCGTAGCCGGGCAGATTCTCGCCCAGCGCGAGGAGGCAGGGCACAAGCGTCCCGAGCCCGAAAACAAGCGCGAGCCGGCGCGAGGAGGAGATTGTGTTTCTGAAACACAAGCACCCCAGGCCCGCGATCGCGAGCACGGGGAGGAGCCAGCCGAGATAGATGAACCGCTCGAACTCGTCCGGGCGGCGGGACACGAAGTCGCTGAGCGTGGCCGAGTAGCGCGCGACCTCCGAGAACGGCCGCTCGGCCGCGTCGCGTAGTGAGAGCGCCCAGACGACCGCGCCTCCGGCGACGCCGGCGCTTGCGGCGATCCCTCCGAGCCACGGCCGTCCCCGCGCGACCGCGTAGGCGAGCACCAAGGGAATCGCACCGAGCGCGAGGTGGACCTGGCCCGAGAGCGGGATCGAGGCGAGCGCTGCCGCGGCCAGCCAGCCACGACGTGCCTCGACCCCGTAGAGCGCGAGCGGGAGCAACATCGAAATCGGACCGAGCAGGTGCCCGGTCGACTGGGCGACGCGATAGGGAGCGAGTGCGAACGCCAGCCCACCGACGAGCGCCGCGGCGAGGGGTAGTCCGAGCGTGCGCAGCCAGAGCGCGGTCAATCCCCCGGCGCCGACATAGGTCAGCAGGATGAAGAGGTTCCAGCCGACGACGGTGCCGAATACGGCCTGGAGCGGGCCGAAGACGGCCGCGAACGGCCAGCCGGCGAAGTTCACACGTGGCTCGACCTCCGGCTGGAAGCTGTACGGATCGAGCCAGGGCGCCTCGCCGCGAGCCAGTTGGTGACCCGGCAGCCAGAGGTTGTAGGCGGTCTGAAGATGATCGCCCGGCGTGACGCGTCCCTCGCGCGGCGCGCCGTAGCCGAGGAAGTGATCGGTCTCGAAGACGGTCGGCGAAGTGGCGAGCAATCCTGCGCCGAGGTAGAGGGCGACCGCTAGTCCGGCAACGCCTGCACGGCCGCGAGCAGCTCGTCGAAGTCGGGCACCTCCGAGTCCTCGTACCGCCACGATCCGAGCACCGTACCGTCCTTCCCAACCAGGTACGCGCTCCTCCTCGGCACGCCTTTCATCCACCTCCAGACCCGTGAGGCGCCGAACTGTTTCGCGAGCGAGCCGTTCCAGTCCGACAGCAGCGGCACGTCGACGTCGAGCGACTGCTTCCAGGCGCGGTGCGACCAGTGCGAGTCGCGGGAGACCCCGAAGACGCGCACCCCGGCGAGTAAGAACTCGTCGCTCCTGTCACGCAGGAGGCGCAGCTCCTGCGTTCAGGTCGGTGACCAGTCGAAGAGGTAGAAGAGCAGCAGCACTTGGCCGTCTTCGAGGAGCTCCTCGAGCTCGGCTTCCCCGCCGTTGTCGAGCCAGAACACGCCGCGAATCTACCGGGCGCAGCACCAACCCTCGACACGCGGGAACGTTTTCGAGCGGAACTGGCTCGACACGTTCGAGACCGCCTGGATCCGGCGGCCGTCTCTGACGCGGACGAAGATCAACTGGTCGGCTTCCGGCCAGCCGGCCGCCCACCAGCGGTTGTCCGGCGAGAGGACCGGCTCGGAGAACCTGCCTGGACCGATCGTTCGCAGCACCGCCTTCGCGGGCGAGCTCGGAGGCTCGAGTGCAGTCGGCGCGTCGGCATCGAGGACCGCGGCCGTGTCGGCGTCGACGATCCGCACCGACCCGTCACGGCGCGCGTAGGCAAGCCTGTGCCCTCTGCCGGGGTTCCAGACAGGGGCCTCGACGGCGGCGTTGCGGTCAAGCAATCTGTCACCCTTCCCGTCGCCGCCCACGACGCGCAACTCGCCTCCCGAGAGGTATGCGATTCGCGTGTCCGTCCTCGTGCCGCCCCAGCGCGGGAAGCGGACGTTCGGCCGCGCGAGCGACCAGCGCACGTCTCCTTCCGGAGTCAGCGCGACGAGCTCGTTCGCGCGCGACGCGACGACGAAGCGGCCGAACGGAGACCACGATGCCTCGCGGTAGCTGCCGAGGAGCCGCTTCGAGCCGTCCTGCTCGACGACCCAGGCGCCCGAGTCCGCCGTCACGAGGAGTCGCCCGGGTGCGGGCAGTGAGAAGAGCGCCGGCTGCGCCTTCTCGACCCCGACGACCTCGCGAATGTCGTCGAGCACCGCTCGGCCGGGCGGGCTCAGCAGCCCGGCGACGACGACGAGCGCGATCGCAATCGCTGCGACCGGCTTCCACGAACGGCACTGCGGCTGCGGCTCGCGCTCCGCGAACGCCGCGCGTACGACTGCGAGCGACCGGTCGAGTGCTTCGTGCTCGCCGGGAATCTCGATCCGCTCCAGCTCGCGCTTCACACCGTCTCCTTCAAGGAGTCGAGCCCTCGGCGGAGGCGCGAGTTGACGGTCCCGCGCGGGAGTCCGAGGAGCTCCGCGATCTCGCCGGGCGTGTACTCCAGGAGATGGCGAAGCACGATCACCGCTCGATGCTCCGGCGGCAGCGCGGCGAGCGCTGCGAGAAGCGAACCGTCGAGCGATCCGGCGTGCTCCGGTGCGGCAACGATGTCCAGCAGCTCACTCTCGCCACGCAGCGTCCTCGCGCGCGTCCAGTCGATCGCGCGGTTGACGACGATCCGGTGCAGCCACGGCCCGAAGGGACGGACGCGGTCGAAGCGATCGAGATTGCGGACGGCGGCGAGAAACGATTCCTGCGCGATGTCCTCGGCGGCGCCGGAGTCGTGCACGACGAGATAGGCGGCGCGGTAGGCGTTGGGCCAATGCAGTCGGAAAAGCGCCTCGATCCCCGAAGCGGACCCTCGCTGCGCCGCGCGCACGAAGGCGCGCTCCTCGCGGCCGGCGGCCATCCGCTGACTGTACGGCGCTCGTCGCGCGAAAGGTCCCTCACGTTCCGACGATGAAGCAGGCGTCGTGGGAGGAGCGCGCGATCCGGAGCTCGTCCAAGGCGACACCGCGTACGTTGAAGGTGCACAGCGTGCCGTGGGAGAGCGACGGCGTCAGAATCCAGCGCCAGCCGTTCTGGACGTTGTACGACCCGGCGGGCACCGACGCCGAGCGGATCAGCCGGCCGTCGAGCGCGTGGACGCGAAGCATGGCGTCGTCGCCGCTCGTGACGAACGCGCGGTCGCCCATGAACGTGACGTGCTGCGGCGGCGCGTCCGCAACGAGTGTGTGGAGGAGATGCCCGGTGCGGGCGTCGTAGATCGCGATGCGGCCACGGTCTCCGGAAGTAACCCAGACGCGGCGGCCGCCAGGTGTGAAGCCGACGTCGTGGGCGAGGAACGGAGGTCTGATCGTGGTGACGATTCGTGGATGCCAGGCGTCCGGGAGGGTGAGGACGACGAGCCGGTCGGCCTTGCTCCCGAGTGCCGTCCAGAGGCGCGTTCCGGTGCGATCGATGCCAAGGTGCCGGCATGGCCCCCCGACCGGGACACGTCCGATGACTCGTCGTGCCGGGAGGGCGACGACGACGAGCTCCTCACGCGCAGAGTCGGTGACGTAGGCCACCTGGCCGTTGGGGGAAACCGCGGTGTAGCGCGGCGCGCCGAGGTCTCCCACGATCGGGTGCACACGCAGCTTGGAATCGACGAGGCTCAGCCTCCCGCTCGCCGTATGGGCCACGAGTGCGCCGATCTGGCCGATGCTCTCGATGCTTCGCGGGTCGGCCGGTGTGCGCAGACGGCGCTCCACCGTGCCGGTCGCGACGTTGACGGCGACGATGCTCGACTCGAGGTCTGCGGTGACGAGCGCCAGCGGCGTGCCGCCCGCCGGACGGGCGAGCGCGGGAGCAGCTCCCAGGAGGAGCGGAGCAGCAGCGGCCGCCAGGAAGTCACGTCGATCCATGACCTCATTACGTCGAACGGGGCCGCGGAGGTCCGGGACTCCGGCCGTGCTCGGACGCGTACAGGTGGCAGACATCCGAAGGAGGAAACCGATGCGCCGCCTCTCCCTGCTCGCCGTCCTACTCCTCGTTCCGGCCGCGCATGCCGCGACCGGTCCCACCAACGGCTGTCCCGCGCCGTGCAGCGGCCAGGTCTCCAGCCCCGAGGGATTGAGGTTCCTCTACGTCCAGCCGGACGGCGTCGGCGGCACGGTCGATGCCTACGACCCGGAGACAGGCGAGCACGTCTTCTCGTTGCCGGCCGGGATCACCTCAGCCGACGGGGTCTCACATCTGACGGCGGAGCCGCGCGTACGCGACACAGTCGTGTCCCGCTATCGCGTCGCCGATTCGACCACTGCCGACTGGATGGTTGTCGCCGGCCGCTGGGAGCTCGCCGGCGTCTCGCCGAACGGCCGCTTCGCCGCCCTCGCCCGGCAGCCAGTGGACAAGCGGCGGACGGGCGTCGTTGTCGTGAACATCGCTGCAGGCCGCGTCACGCACCGGCTCGACCTGGGCGGAGACTTCGAGGTCGAGACCGTCTCGCGCAACGGCAAGCGCCTCTTCCTGATCGAGCACTTGCCGGGGACGGACGCGCCGCGCTACCTCGTGAGGCTCTTCGATCTATCGCACGACCGGCTCGCCTCGAAGCCGTTGCGCGGCAAGGGAGAGCCGAGCGTGATGGCCGGCCTTGCGTGGAGCGGCGTCGGCTCACCCGACGGGCGTTGGCTGCTGACGCTCTACCTGAACACGGGGCGCAACGTCGCGTTCGTCCACGCGCTCGACCTCGTGCGCAGCTCGCCGCTCTGCATCTTCCTCCCCTCCGACGGCGCCTTCGATGCCCTCAAGCGCTACGGGCTGACGCTCGCCCCGGACGGTCGTCGCCTCTACGCGACGAACGCTGCGCTCGGCGCGGTCGCCGAGATCGACCTCGCGACCCGCACGGTCGTCCGCACCGCACGTTTCGCCGGTACACGGAATCTCAGCGGCCCCGGCTCGCTCACCGGGACGATCTCGCGGAACGGCCGCACGCTCTACTTCAGCCCGGGGCGAGACCTGTGGGCCTACGACACCGCCTACGGAGTCGTGCGCGGCCCCTACCGGACCGGCGGAGCGATCGCCGGCTTCGGGTTCGCTGCCGGCGATCGGCGCGTCCATGCGCTGCGGGCAGACGGCCGGATGCTCACGTTCGACGCTGCAACCGGCGCGAAGGTCGCTTAGACGGGACCCAAACGTGCGTGAGAGGCGTAGAGGAGACGACGACACCGCCGAAGGAGGCCCGACCATGCTCAAATTGATCGCATTCGCACTCATCCCGTTCGCGCTCGTGGCGGGCAACGCCACCGCCGCCAAAGGCGGCCCGTCGCCGGGGGTCTCGGTCGGCTGGGACGGCACCGTCGACGCGGCGAGCGCCGTTCGCTACGTCGCCTTGCCATCCGCGAAGACGACAACAGTCGCCGCAGTGCGCACGAGCGACGGCCGCGTGCTCCGCTACGCGACGATCCGCGGCGCGTACGGGATTCCACTTGTTGCGTTCGACGGCACTGCCGAGGGGATCTCCAGCGACGGCAAGACGCTCGTGCTCGCGGATGTCGGAGCCCTGCCGGATGAGACACGCTTCGCCGTCCTGAACGCGAAGACGCTCCGGCTCAGGAAGGCGGTCACGCTTCCAGGCCTCTGGGCCTACGACGCCCTCTCGCCGAACGGCCGGCTGCTCTACGCGACCCAGTACCTCGGCAGCGGCGCGAACGCCCGCTACAACGTCCGCTCGGTCAGTCTCGTCACCGGCAAGCCGGTCGGCGGTGCGCTGGTCGATAGACGCGAGCCGGACGAGGAGATGAACGGGTCGCCGTGGGCCCGCACGCGGAGCGCAAACGGCGCCTGGGCCTACACCCTCTACGCGAAGCCAAACGGGACCGGGTTCGTCCACGCACTCGACACCGCCAGGCGGCGCGCCTTCTGCGTCGACCTGCCGTGGCGCACGAGCGTGGAGCGTCTGGCTGCGGTGCGTCTGTCGCTTGCGGACGACGGCCGCTCGCTCGAGCTGGCGAAGCGCGGCGGCAACCGGCTCGCGGTCGTCAACACCACCACCTTCAAGGTGACGGCGTACGCGAAGCCGTAGCTAAGCGGTTTCGGAGGGATCGGCTTCGGTCGCCTTCGCGATCTCCTCGACGACCTCCGCGATGTCGCGATTGGCGTTGAAGACGCGAAGCTGGCGATCGGAGCCGTTCCCTCGCGCGAGGATCTCGCTGATCCCCTCGAGCTCCCGCTCTGAGCCGAGCTCGCGGGCGTGCGGCGTGATCTCCTTCAGCGTGCGCCGGATCAGCTGCGCGACCGGGATCCTGTTCCGGGCGCCGGTGCCGAGGTCCATCACCGGCGCCTCGAGCCCGTAGCGCGCCGCGAGCCACTTGTTTTCCGTCGTCAGGATCCGGTGGTACGAGGGGATGGGGTCGCCACTGTCGTGCTGCTCCGAGAGCTGCTTGACGAGGGCCTGGCAGTACGCCGCCAGCGCCACCGCGTCCTCGACGCGCGTGATCGCATCGCAGATGCGGATCTCGACCGTGCCGAGCCTCGGATGCAGCCGGATGTCCCACCAGATGTGGGTGTAGTCCGCGATGCAGCCGGTGCGCTCGAGCTGGCCGACGACCTCGGCGTAGTCGGCGTAGTCGCGGAACCGCGGCGGCGGTCCTGAGCGCGGGAACGCGGCGAAGACCATCTGCCGGCTGGACGCGAGGCCCGTCGGCTCGCCGCGCCAGAACGGCGAGGAGGCGGAAAGCGCGAGCAGCGGGCCGAGCTGGGGGAGGAGACCGTTCACGACCTGGATCGCCTTCTCGGGATCGTCGACCGCGACGTGCACGTGCATGCCGAAGATCAGCTCGCGGCGGGCGATGTACTGGAGCTGGTCGACCAGGTTGCTGTAGCGGTCCCGCGCCGTGATCCGCTGGCGCTCGAAGAGGCTGAACGGATGCGTCCCCGCCGAGCCGACGCGCATCCCCCTCTCGTGCCCGACCTGGCTCACGTACGCGCGCAGCTTCACCAGCTCGCGCTGGACGTCGCCGGCGTTGCGGCAGACGGGTGTCGCGATCTCGAGCACCGATTGCATCAGCTCGGCGTTGATCCGAGGCTCGAGCTCGTGGCCGGAAATGGCCTGCAGCACGGTGTCGATGTGCTGGACGAGGTCGAAGGTCTCGCCGTCCAGGAGCATGTACTCCTCCTCGACGCCCAGCGTGTACGGGTCGGACTCGCCGAATCGGTGGTCGAGCACGCTGCCGGCTGCAGTACCAGCTGGGACCGCACCTTTGCCCGTGATCGAGTTGGGATAGATCTGCTTCATGAAGGAAGGACAGCCTCCGCTTCGATCTCCACGCGCCAGCGAGAGTCGAGCAATCCCTTGACGACGATCGCCGTCGACGCGGGCCGGATGTCTGCAAAGACCTCGCCGTGTGCCCGCGCGATCTCCGGCCAGTCGTCGGCGTGGACGATGAACATCCGCGTGCGGACGACATCCTCGAACCCGGCGCCCGCCCGTCCGAGCGCCTCGTGCACGATCTCGAGACAGAGCCGCATCTGGTCGTAGGCGCCATCCGGTGGGTCACCTTCCTTCGGGATCGGGGCCGAGCCGGCGACATAGACGATTCCCCCGGCGACGACCGCGCGCGAGTAGCCGAACACCGGCTCCATCGGCGAGTGCCCCGGGATGAGGCGGCGCTCCACGCGGCTAGTATCGCCCGCCGTGGACGCCCTGCGCCAGATCGAGTCGTGGCCTTGCGATCACGCAGCGGTCGGCGTCGCGACCGCCGGCGAGGTGGTCGCCCAGCATGGCGACGTCGAGCATCGCTTCGGCTGGGGCTCCGTGACGAAGCTTCTGGTCGCCTACGCGACCCTCGTCGCGGCCGAAGAGGGTGCGGTCGACCTCGACGAACCGGCCGGCCCCGAAGGCTCGACGGCGAGGCACCTGCTCGCGCATGCCTCCGGCCTCGCGTGGGATGCCCCGCAGCCTCTCGCCAGGCCCGGCGAGCGCCGCATCTATTCGAACACGGGGTACCTCGTGCTCGCGGCGTACCTCGAGGCGCGCACGGAGATCTCGTTCCCGACCTATCTGGACGAGGCGGTCCTCTCGCCGCTCGGCCTCGAGGCGACGCTGGAGGGCGATGCGGCCGGCGGGATGGTCGGAAACCTCAGAGACATGCTCCGGTTCGGCCGCGAAGCCCTGGCGCCGACCCTGATCGCCCCCGAGACGCTCGCGGAGGCGACCACGGTGCAGTTCCCCGGCCTGGACGGGGTGCTTCCGGGCTTCGGCCGCCAGCGCCCCAACGACTGGGGGCTCGGCTTCGAGCTGCGCGACGCGAAGTCGCCGCACTGGACGGGCTCGCTGAACTCCCCTCGTACGTACGGCCACTTCGGCTCCAGGCCCGGGACGGCGACGTTCCTCTGGGTCGACCCGGAGCGACAGCTGGTCGGCGCGGCGTTGGCAGACGTGTCGTTCGGAGCGTGGGCGGCAGAGGCGTGGCCGGCGCTCTCGGACGCGATTCTCAGCGAAGGAACTCGAGCAGCAACCCGTTGAGCTCCTCCGGCCGCTCGAGGCTGGGCAGATGGCCGGCACCCTCGATCGTCGCCAGGCGCGCGCCGGGGATCTCTGCGGCGAGCTTCTCGGCGATCGACTTGATGTCGTCGAGGTCCTCGGTGCCGACGACGACGAGCGTCGGCGCACCGATCTCGCCAAGCCGCGTCTCGGCCGGGACCTCCGGCCAGACCGCCTTCACCTGGCCTTCGGCCGGCAACTGCTGCTCGTAGGAGCGGAGCGTCATCGCCTCCGTCAGCTCGCGTACCTCAGGCGTGGCGTCGTCGGCGAGCCACATTCGCGCCTGCTGCGCGGCGGCAGTCGCGAGATCGCCGCGCTCGATCGCCTCCTCTTCCTCGGCAAAGCCCGCCTCCGCCGATTCCGACCAGCTCCAGGATCCGAGGCCTGCGCCGATCAGGACGAGCCGCTCGACGAGATCGGGCCTTGCCGCCGCGAGCTCGATCGCAATCCGGCCGCCGAATGAGCACCCGACGACAGCTCCCGGCGCGTCGAGAAGCGCGGCGGCGTGGTCGACGTACGCGATCGTCCCGGGCACGAGGGGAGCGTCGCCGAAGCCGGGCAGGTCGGATGCGAGCGCACGGTGGCCGGCAGCATCGAGCGCTTCGACCTGCGGCTTCCACATCCGGTGGTCGGCGATGCCCGCGTGGAGGAGCAGAACGTCACTCATCGGCGAAGATCGGCCGGAGCAGCTCGTCGAAGGTTTCCTGGTCGCAGCTGGCGACGACCGCGGGCGTGATCGCCCGGACTGATGCCGTCCGCGGGATCCCCATCGCGAGCGCGACCTCGCCGAAGGAGTCGCCGGGCCGCAGCAGCCGCCGCTCGCCCAGCTCCTCCTGCGTCACGTTCAGCATTCCGGAAAGCACGATGTAGAAGCGGTCGCCCGGCTCGCCCTGGCGGACGACGGTCGATCCGGGCGCGACCTCCTCGCGCTGGAGGCGCCCGGCGAGCTGCGCGAGGCGTTCGCCGGGCAGGCCTGAGAGAAGCTCGACGCGGGTCAATTCATGAACAGTCGCCGGAACGTGTCGTGGACTCACCGGGATACCGTAGCCCGGTGGGGATCCTCGCCGGCTGGCGCTTCTGCCCTCTCGGCTCCGGACCGCTCCGGCACGAGCCCGGGAAGGCCGAGTGCGAGCGGTGCGGCACGCCGGTCTACGCGAATCCGAT
>JAXIPI010000203.1:0-14092 GCA_045403015.1 Gaiellaceae bacterium
GCTCTACTGGCGCTCCGAGCGCTACAACCGCCTCGTCCTTTCGACCGCGCAGAGGTTCCAGGAGTCGCTCGGCCGCTACGCGGCCTTCTTCGCGCACTGCGAGGTCAACGACGGGCTCGCCGCCGAGCGCGCTGCGCAGGACAGCCTTCGCTGGGCGGTCGACAGCGTTGCGGGCGGGCTGCCGTCGGAGGCGGAGTTCAACTGAGCGTCGCCGTGCAGGAGCTCCGCGACGCACTCGTCGAGGCCCTCGGCGAGGACGCGCGCGTCTCGGACGGCGACTCGGAGCGAGACCTCCACGCCGCCGACATCACCTTCCACCGGCCGCAGCGCCCGGATCTGGTCGTCTACCCGTCTTCGACGGACGAGGTCTCCCGCGTGCTGGCGATTGCCAGCGACCGCCGTGTGGCCGTGACGCCGTTCGGCGCCGGCTCGAGCCTCGAGGGCCATGTGATCCCGACCCGGGGCGGCATCAGCCTCGATCTCTCGCGGCTGAACCGGATCGTCGAGATCGCACCGGACGATCTCAGCGCGACGGTCCAGGCAGGTGTGACGCGAACCGCGCTCGAGCGCGCGGCCGGCGAGCATGGGCTCTTCTTCCCGGTCGATCCCGGTGCAGACGCGACCCTCGGCGGCATGGCCGCGACGAATGCGGCCGGCACGACGACCATCCGCTACGGGAAGATGCGCGCCAACGTCCTCGGCCTCGAAGCGGTGCTTGCCGACGGGACGATCGTGCGGACGGGGGGCCGGGCGCGGAAGACGTCCGCCGGCTACGACCTCACGAGCCTGCTCGTCGGATCGGAGGGGACGCTGGCGGTGATCACCGAGGTGCGCGTCCGGCTCTACGGCATCCCGGAGCACGTCGTTGCGCAGCGCATCTCGTTCCCGACGATCGACGCCGCCTGCCGGACCGCAGCTGCGGCGGTCGCCGCCGGCTCGGCGGTGACACGGCTGGAGCTGCTCGACGCCTGGACGCTCGCGGCGATCAATTCCTATCGCGGCTCGGACTACCCCGAAGGCCCCTGCCTGCTCGTCGAGGCGGCCGGAACGGAGGCGACGGTCGAGGCCGACCTCGTGCTCGTGCGCGAGCTGGCCGAGGCCGAAGGCGCGACCGAGATCGTCGACGAGCGCGACCCGACCGGCCGCGCCCGGCTCTGGGCCGCCCGGCACGACGCCGCCTACGCGATGGCCGCGGTCTCCCCTGGACGGCACGAGCGCGCGACCGACACCTGCGTCCCAGTCTCCGAGCTGGCCGGCGCCGTGGCCTTCGCCCGCGCGGAGGTCGAGCGGCTCGGCCTCGATGCGGCCATCCTCGGCCATGCCGGCGACGGCAACCTCCACGTCAGCCTCCAGCTCGATCCCAACGACGCGGCCGAGATGGCGCTTGCCGACGAGCTGTTCGAGCGGTTGGTCGCCGACGCGCTGGCGCGCGGCGGCACCTGCACGGGCGAGCACGGCATTGGCCTGGGCAAGATCGCTGCTCTCGAGCTCGAGCACGGCGACCTCCTCCCGCTGATGCGGGGGATCAAGCGAGTGTTCGATCCGCTCGGGATCATGAATCCCGGCAAGGTGTTCACCTACGAAGGGAGCCTCGATGTCGGATGACGGCCTGCCGTTCGCCCGTCCGGGCAAGATCGTCTGCGTCGGCCTGAACTACCGCGATCACGCGGAGGAGTCGGGCATGGAGCTCCCGAGCCGGCCGCTGCTCTTCGCCAAGTGGCCGAGCTCGCTGATCGGCCCCGGCGAGCCGATCGTGCTCCCGGAGCAGGCGACGGACGTGGACTACGAGGCCGAGCTCGGCGTCGTGATCGGGAAGCGCGCTCAGCACGTGCCGGTCGCCGACGCACTCGACTACGTCGCCGGCTACTGCTGCGCCAACGAGGTGAGCGCGCGGGACATCCAGTTCGCCGACGGCCAGTGGACGCGCGGAAAGTCGGTCGACACCTTCGGTCCGGTCGGGCCAATCGTGCCCGCCGAACGGGTGCCGGATCCACAGGTACTCGGAATCCGGTGCCTCTTGAACGGCGAGGCCGTCCAGGATTCCTCGACCGCGCAGATGGTCTTCACCGTCGCCGAGGTGATCGCCTTCATCAGCGACGGGATCACGCTCGAGCCGGGCGACCTGATCCTGACGGGGACGCCCGCTGGAGTCGGCCTCGGCCGCAAGCCGCCCGTGTACCTCGCGGACGGGGACGAGGTGACGATCGAGATCGAGGGGATCGGCTCGCTGACGAATCCCGTCCAGCGGAAGCGCTGATTCCCGCGAGCGTCCGGCGCCGGGGGCAGCTGTACATCGCGGCGGCCGCGGTCGCGTGGTCGACCGCCGGCGGGCTGCAGCGCGAGCTCTCAGTCGACACGCCGACTCAGCTCGCGGGGCGCGCGTTCTTCGCCTTCGTCGCGCTGGCCATCTACGTCGCGATCAGGAACCGCGGGCGCACGTTCGCCGCGTTCCGCACGATGGGGATCGCCGGTCTCGGCGTGGCGGTCTGCACGGCGATCGCGTCGGGCTCGTTCATCGTCGCGCTGAATCACGCGAGCGTGGCGAACGTCCTCTTCCTGCAGGCCGCGTCGCCGATCGCAGCGGCGCTGCTCGCCTGGATCGCGCTCGGCGAGCCGATCACGGTAAGGGCGGGCATGGCGATGGCGGTGGCGCTCGTCGGAGTGGGCGTGATGGTCGGCGGCCCGGGGAGCGGCGGCATGCTCGGGGTCGGCATGTCGTTCGTGATGATGCTCGCCTTTGCCGTCGGCATCGTGATCACGCGGCACCGGCGCGACATCTCGATGGTGCCCGCGATCTGCCTCTCGCAGCTGCTCGTCGTCCTCGTCGCCGCGCCGTTCGCCAGTCCCGCGACCGTGGGCGAGCGGGACCTCGTCTTCCTCGTGCTCCTCGGCGTCTGCCAGATGGGGCTCGGGCTCGTGCTCTTCACGATGGGCGCGAGGCTGATCGTCGCGTCCGAGGTTGCGCTGATCACGCTGCTGGAGGTGGTGCTCGGGCCGTTCTGGGCGTGGGTGGCCGTCGGGGAGACCCCGGCGCTGACGACGGTCGTCGGCGGCGGCGTCGTGGTTGCTGCGGTCCTCCTGCAGACGACCGAGAGGACGCCCGGCCTCAGCCGGAGGCCAGCGACCGTACGGCAGCCACGATCTCTGCAGGCCCCGGGAGCGTCGCCACTTCGAGATCCTTCTGGTACGGGATCGGATGTGAGGCAGCGCCGACGCGAATGACGGGCGCGTCGAGGTCCCAGAAGCAGTGCTCGGCCGCGTGCGCCGCGATCTCGGAGCCGAAGCCGCAGAACTGGACGGCCTCGTGCGCCACGACGAGCCGGTGCGTCTTTGCGACGGACGACGCGATCAAGGCGGTGTCGAGCGGAACGAGCGTGCGCGGGTCAACGACCTCGACACTGACGCCTTCTCCCTCCAGCTCGTGCGCCGCCCGGAGAGCGTGTGGGACAAGGGCGCCGAGAGCGACGACGGTCACGTCCGTTCCTGCGCGGGCCACGCGTCCTGTGCCGAGCTCGATCCCGTAGCGCTCCTCCGGTACGGGCTCAGGCTCGCCGAAGAAGAGAAGCTTCTGCTCGAGGAAGATGACCGGGTTGTCGCCGCGGATCGCCGCCGAGAGCAGGCCCTTCGCGTCGTAGGGAGTCGAGGGCATCGCCACGACGAGGCCCGGGATGTGCGCGAAGAGTGCCTCCAGGCTCTGCGAGTGCTGAGCGCCCAGCCGGACGCCGCCGCCCGAGACCATCCGGATCACGAGCGGGATGCTCGGCGTCCCACCCATCATGAAGCGGAGCTTGGCGGCCTGATTCATGATCTGGTCGAAGGCGACGCCGGCGAAATCGGAGAACTGCAGCTCGACAACGGGCCGCAACCCCGTCAGCGCCGCTCCGATCCCGCAGCCGACGAAACCGCTCTCCGTCAGCGGCGTGTCGCGGATGCGCTCGCCGCCGAACCGCTCGTAGAGACCCTCGGTGGCGCGGAAGAGCCCGCCCACCTTGCCGATGTCCTCACCGATCACGATCACGTCTGGATCTGCGTCGAGCTCCAGCTCCAGCGCCTCGCGCACGGCAGGGACGAAGGCGAGATTCCGATCCGTCTCCGTTGCAGGCGCCGCGTAGCTCCGCTGCGGGGCGAACACCGCGGGGAGGAGGTCGTCGACGCTCGCGTCCTCGTCGGCCAGCGCCGTCTCGATCGCGAGCTCGACATCGCGCTCGACCTCGTGCAGGACGTCTTCGGCTCGGTCATCACTGAGCTCGCCAAGCTCCCGAAGCAGCCGCTCGAGCCGCGGGAGCGGATCCTTCGCCTCCCACTCCTCGACGAGCGCCGGGTCGCGGACGTCCGGGAGGTTCGCGCGCATCGAGTGCTGCATCCGCCGAAAGGTCTTCATCTCCAGGAACGTGGGTCCCGCCCCCTCGCGCGCCCGGGCGAGCGCGCGTGCGACGGCGTCCTCGACCGCGAGCAGGTCGTTCCCGTCCACGATCTCGCCCGCCATCCCGTAGCCGGCCGCGCGGTCGGCAAGATCTTCGACCGCGCGCTGCGCCCGCCAGTCGGCCGAGAGCGCGTATTGATTGTTCTCGCAGATGAAGACGACCGGCAACGTCCAGGTCGCAGCGAGGTTCATTCCTTCGTGCGCCGCTCCCTGCCCGGCCGCACCGTCGCCGAAGAAGGCGACGGCCACCTGGCCTGTCCCGCGGAGCTTGGCGGTCAACGCCGCGCCGCATGCATGCGGGATCCCGGCGCCGACGATCCCGTTGCAGCCCAGGATGTCGAGCGACAGGTCGGCGATGTGCATCGAGCCGCCGAGCCCCTTGCAGTAGCCCGTTCGCTTCCCGAACATCTCGGCCATCATTCGGCGGAGGTCGGCCCCGGCCGCGATCAAGTGGCCGTGCGACCGGTGGTGGCCGACGAGGTAGTCCGTGTCGCGCATGACGCCCGCCGCGCCGACGGCGATTGCCTCCTGCCCGACACAGCTGTGCGCGGTTCCGAAGATGACGCCCTGCTCGAAGAGCTCGGCGGCCCGGTCCTCGAACCGCCGGATCAGCGCCATCAGTCGGTACTGCTCGAGGAGCGTCGGCCGGTCGGCAGGCCGTTCGGCCACTACGGTCACGTCGACACTCATGCCGGCGGGCGCTGGTGGAACTCGAAGATGTAGCCGTCCGGGTCGAGCGAGTAGAGGCTCTTGCCGCCCGCGTTTGGCCCTCCGGTCATCTCCACCGGTCCATCCGAACGGAACGAGACGCCCCGCGCCCGCAGCTGCTCGTACAGCGCGTCGATTCCCGTGACGAAGACGCAAAAATGGCCGGTCCCGTGGTGGGAGGGCGGAGAGCTCCCGGACGGGCTCTCGCAGCCCTGGTACTCGATCAGCTCGACGTCGACCTCGCTGCCGGGTACGCGGAGCATCGCGATCTCGAGCCCCGTCGCCTCCGGGACGCCGACGATCTCCGTGATCGCCGGCTCCTCGTAGAGCCGCCGCCAGAGAAGCTCCAGCCCGAGCAGGCCGCAGTAGAACTCGAGCGAGCGGTCGAGGTTGGAGACGGTGATCCCCGCGTGACGGGGACCGTCGATCGTCCACGCGCTCATAGGGTTAACGTATTGGATGCTGGAGAACCGGGTTGTGCTGGTCACAGGGGCGGCAAGCGGGATCGGGCGCGAGATCGCCGAGCGCTTCGCGCGCGAGGGCGCGCGCGTGACGGGCTTCGATCGCGACGGCGAGGCTGCGATTCACGGCGACGTCCGCTCACCAGCCGATGTCGAGCGCGCCGTCGGCCAGGTCGTGGGCTCGGAGGGCCGCATCGACATCCTGGTGAACAGCGCCGGCGTCCGTGAGATCGGCGATGTCTACACGATGGCGACCGAGGAGTGGGACAACGTGATCGCCGTCAACCTGAGCGGCACGTTCTACTGCTGCCAGTCCGCAGCACGACGGATGCGCGAGAGCGGCGGCGGCGTGATCGTGAACATCTCCTCGGTCGGCGGCCTGATCGGGCTCGCGCGGCGTCCGGCCTACACGGCCGCGAAGCACGGTGTCGTCGGGCTCACGAAGAGCCTGGCTCGCGACCTCGGGCCGGCCGGGATCCGGGTCAACGCAATCTGCCCCGGCCTCATCAGGACACCGCTGACCGAGCGGTACTTCGCCGAGACTGCGTTCGAGGAAGGGCTGCGGACGGTGGTTCCCCAGGGCCGCGCCGGGCTGGCTGCCGACGTGGCCGACGCCGCGCTCTATCTCGCCAGCGACCAGTCCGCCTACGTGAACGGCGTCGCCTTGACGGTGGACGGCGGCTGGCTCGCCGAGAAGAGCTTCGCGGCGGGCGAAGCCGCTGAGTCCACCTTCCTAGCGCCGAGCGAGACCGCCGATTAGGCGGCGACGAGCGCGCGACGCCGGTTGAAACGGTCGATCCTGCCGCCTGTTGCCACGGCGCGCTCGCGGCCGGTGTAGGCCGGGTGGCAGTTCGAGCAGATGTCGATCGACATCGCCTCGGCGGTCGAGCGGATCTCGAACGACGTTCCGCATGACGGACAGCGGACGTCGACCTTGTGAAGCATTGGCTGCTGATTCATGAAGCTCTCCTTGGTTACCGACGGGGGACACGTAAGGAGCGTCGTCGTCCGTCAAAGATGTAAACGAAGAGCGTCGCGCGGTTGTTCCCTCAGAACGCGTCGACGAAGATCGTCGGCCTGGCTTTCGTGCCGCCGGTGGGGTTCGGTCCGACATGGCGGACGTCGACGTGACGGACGAGACCCGTCGTCGCGAAGTGGCCGATGCCGGAGAAGACCTTGAGCGCCGCAATCTCCGAGAAGTGGGGAAGCGTCTTCGTCGGGTCGATCGCGTTGCCGAACTTGTGCTGGCTCATCGATGCGCCCAGGTCGAAGTCGCGGAAGCCCGAGAGGATTCCGATCGGGTGACCGACGTGAGCCCTGAGCGTCTCGAGGCCGACGACCAGCTCCCGGTGCGTCCGGATCCAGCCGGACTTGGAGGAGGCAAACTCCTTGAACTTGAAGTTCTTCGAGCAGCGGCCTCCGTTCGCCGCGCTCCAGCGCATCGCCTTCTCCGTCGTCGGGTCGACGAGCCCGTCCTGGAGGAGCGGACTCTCGGGCGGGTCGCCGAGGTAGCCGCGCTGGAAGTCCTTGATCGCCTGGGCGGTGTCTGGCGTCCGAGTTCCGGTCACCTTGATCGGCCAGCCGATCTGCTTGAGGAGCGTCTGAACCTCGGTCGTGGAGAGAGACGGCTCGGGCGAGATCGGGCCGCCGCCGCCGGGGGCCGGGTCGCCCTCGATCCACTTCTGCAGGCTCTTGGCGTCCCCGAGCCAGAGGTCGAGGTCGACAGCCACCGCGACACCCGGGAACGTGCCGTGGTCTGAGAATTGGTGAGCTCGGACACGATCCTTCGAGAAGCCTTTCGGCGTTGGGGGTTTCCCGCGGGTGAACGAAAACGCGGCCACCCACACGTCCTCCCCGTGGGCGGGTGCCTTGTTCTCCAGCTCCGGCATGAAGCCCGGAGAGAGGTAGGTCATCACGTCGCGGCCGGTCAGCTCTGCGACGGTCCCGGCAAACTCCTCCGCGTAGTGGAGCAGCTGCGCGCCGGTCATCTTGGCGAGCATCTTCTCGTTCAGCTTGGACTCGATGTCCAGCACCATCGGCGTGTCCGTGCCGCGCTTGAAGCGCTTCCCGCGCGGCTTCCAGCCCGCATCCACCATTACTGCGACCGCGAACTGGGCCTCCCTCGACCCGGGCCGGTCCGTGCGCGGGCGCAGGTAGTGGTAGGGCATCAACGGCAGCCCGGCGTCGTGGATGGACTTCACGCGGGCGGCGGAGAACGTCTTCGCCCGGAAGGTCTCGCCCTCCGTCGCCTTGCAGGCGGCGATCACGGCCTTGCCCGTCTTACTGGCGCGATCCCAGTCGACGGAGCCTTGGGAGTCCCCGACGTCGATGAAAGGGAGCGTCGCCATGATGCGGCAACGATACGCCTCTCCAGAGCCGGTTTCCAGGCTCGCGGCAGGCGCCCGCCTCAGCTCTCAGCGGACTCGGCCAGACGCTTGATCGCCGCCAGCCGGCCGTCCCATTCCGCTGCGACCTGCGCCATCGATCGTGTGGCGGCGTCGAGCCGCTCGGGGCGGACGGCGTAGCGCACCTCGCGGCCCTGCCGCCGCCCCTCGACGAGGCCGGCACGATCGAGGACCGCGAGGTGCTTGGCGACTGCTTGCCGCGTGACGGGCAACTCGCCCGCGAGCGTGGTGGCCGTCGCTTCGCCGTGGGCGAGGAGGACGCCGAGCAGCCGCCGCCGCGTGGGGTCGGCGACTGCTGCCCAAAGCTCGTCCCCCTCGTCGCCGCGCCGGCTCATCGCCGAGCCGACTCCTGGACCCGCTTCGACGCGTACTCCTGGAGCTCGCCGAGCTCGTGCGCCCAGCCCTCCGTGTTCCCCTCGGCGTACTTCGCGTTCTCGTCCTCCGAACCGTCCAGCGACGCGAAGCCGCTCTCGACGACCCGCAGTCGCGTGCTCTCACCTTCTGAGCTCAGGCTGAACTCGACAAGGGTCGAGTTGCCCTCGCCCGGCTCGGCACCCATCGGGCGTGCCCAGCGGAAGGAGAAGAAGTGGGGCGGGTCGATCTTCTCGACCCGGCCGCGTGCGGTGCCGTGCTTCTCCCAGGTGAGCGTTGCTTCGCCACCCGGCTGAAGGTCGATTTCTGCGGAATCGCTGAACCAGCCGCCGACGTGCTCCGGCTCGGTCACGATCGCCCACACCGTTTCCACCGGGGCGTCGATCAAGACCTCTCGTTCGATGCGCTCAGGAACCATGCTCGTGCCTCCTCTCTGACGTGCAACCAATGATTGCGCATGAGCGTAGCACAAGAAGCAACCATTGGTTGCGTCTCAGTCGAGTGGGTTCGGCTTGCGACAATTCTCCAGGACGAGATGGCCGCAACCAACGATGCCTGGCCGGAGCTGCCGTACGAGGCGTGGCGCCCCACGCGCGAGACGCTGCACATGTACCTGCAGGTCGTCGGGAAGGTCCGGCTCGCGCTGGCACCGATGGAGCCCCAGTGGGGACAGGTGCCGCTGTATGTCACTGCCCGTGGGCTCAACACGTCTCCGATTCCACATCCCGCCGCCGTCTTCGACATCGATGTCGACCTCATCGACCACGTCGTCTCCGTGCGGACCGTACTCGGCTCGATCGAGCGGATCCGGTTGGAGCCGCGCAGCGTCGCCGACTTCTACGCCGAGCTGATGGGCGCGCTGGCCGCTGCCGGCGTTCCCGTGACGATCACCGAGCGGCCTTCGGAGGTGCCGAACCCGATTCCGTTCCCCGACGACGTCGAGCATGCGAGCTACGAGCCCGAGCCTGCAACCCGCTTCTGGCGCGCGCTCGTCTCCGCCGACGCGGTGCTAAAGGAGCATCGGGCGAAGTTCCGTGGGAAGACCTCGCCGGTGCAGTTCTTCTGGGGCGCGTTCGACCTCTCCTATGCGCGCTTCTCCGGACGGCCGGTCGAGCCACCCCCCGACGCCGACGTGATCACCCGCTTCGGCGGCGACGCGGAGCAGGCCTGCGGCGGCTTCTGGCCCGGTGACGCGAGGCTGACCGAGCCGGCCTTCTTTGCCTACACGTACCCGAGGCCCGCCGGTATCGAGCAGGCCGAGATCAAGCCGGAGGCGGCGCGTTGGAATCCCGAGATGGGTGAGTTCATTCTTCCGTACGAGGCGGTGAGGACAGCAGCCGATCCGCGTCGCGCACTACTCGACTTCCTCGAGACGACGTATCAAGCGGGCGCTGCCGCTGCGGGCTGGGACTAGGCGCTCAGGTCGGGTCGATGTTGTGGTTGTGGTGGAAGAGGTTCTCGGGGTCGTAGTGCCGCTTGAGCTCGAGCAGTCGCTCGTAGTTCGGCCCGTAGGCGCCTCGCACTGCGTCGAGGCCCTGATCGTCGCCTAGATAGTTGAGCCACCGGGCCTCGTCGAGATGCGGCGTGAGGGCGCGATGCGTCTCGCGCGTCCACGAGATGTTCTCGTCCGTCGCCGCGGGATCGCCCCAGACGGAGGGGAGAACGAGATTCCAACCTTCCGCGCGGTGGGGCACCGCGGTGTCGGCTACGCCGACCCGCGTGACGGCGCCGTGGAAGTGCTCCACGAGGATCGCGGACATCGGCGACGGTACGGTGGCAAAGCGTTCCACCATAGTGTCGAGCAGTCCGTCGGGGAGACCGCGCGTGAAGCTCGACAGCCAGTAGTTCAGGGATCCGGTCGGGTAGCCCTCATCCAGGAGCGTGTTCATCACCGGGTAGGGCATCCGCCCGACCTCGATCATCAGCGGCGACCCCCAGGACTTGAAGGGCGCCAAATCCTGCTCCGCCTGCTCCTCGGTCCCCGTGTGGCATACGGCCAAAGCCGAGAGTTTCGCGCCTGACCCGTCGGGAGCATGGACGAGCGCAGCGAACACCGTCAGGTCGTCGGGACAGCCCGCGACCGCGTCGCGATAGAAGCGGAGCAGCTCCGGCGCAGCCTCGATTGGATGCGCTATCAACCCACCCGTGACCAGCTCGAGCGGATGCAGACGGTACGTGAGGGCCGTCGCGATCCCGAAGTTGCCGCCGCCGCCACGCAGCGCCCAGAAGAGATCTGGATCGGACGCTTCGGTCACGTCGAGGACGTCCCCGGCTGCGTTCACGAGCTCGACGGCCAACAGGTTGTCGGCGGCGAGGCCGTACTTCCCCGTGACCCATCCGATTCCGCCGCCGAGGGTCAGGCCGGCGATTCCCGTCGCGGAGATCGCACCGCCGGTCACGGCGAGGCCATGCTTCGCCGTGGCCTCGTTGAACTCCGCCCAGACGACGCCGCCCTCTGCGCGGACCGTGCGGGCTTCCGGATCGACCTCGATACCCTTCATCTCGGCGAGGTCGATCATCACCGCGTCGTCGGCGACCGCGCGGCCGGCCACGTTGTGGCCTCCGCCTCGGACAGTGATGTCGAGCCCGGTGGCGCGCGCGAAGCGGACGCCGGCGGCCACGTCCGCTGTGCTTCGGCAGCGGACGATGACGGCGGGCGTCCGGTCGATGAGGCCATTGTGGACGCGGCGCGCCGCCTCGTAGTCGTCGTCCGCAGGGCGTAGGACACGCCCGGAGATGCGGCCGGCGAGGTCGTCGAGGAGGGCGGAGTCAGGCGTGACGGCCATCGATACCTCCCTGTTTGGCGAGCCCTTGTTGGCCAGGCCGTTTGAGTTTAGGCAACGTGATCGAGCGCGCGCGGAATGACTCTTCGGGATGCCAGTAGCTCGAGCGCGACGACGTCGCCGATGATCAGCAGCGTCGGGCTGCCGAGACCGGTGGTCGCTGATGCGAGGTGCGCGAGCGTCGTCTTCGCAACCTCCTGGTCTGGGAGCGTTCCGCGCGAGATCGCGGCGGCGGGCGTCTCCGCCGGCAGACCGGCTGCGAGCAGGCCCGAGACGACGCGCTCGACGCGGCCGAGGCCCATGAAGAGGATGAGCGTGCCGCCGATCGCGGCCAGCCGGGCGTACTCGGCCTCGCTGCCGTCGGCCCCCTGGCAGCTGGCGATCGTCACCCGGTCGGAGACGCCACGATGGGTGACCGGAATCCCCGCGGCTGCGGGAACGGCGGCGATGGAAGAGACGCCTGGAACGACCTCGGTCTCGATGCCGGCTTCGCTCAAGGCGAGCGCCTCCTCACCTCCGCGCCCGAACACGAATGGGTCACCGCCCTTGAGCCGAACGACGTCGAGGCCGGCACGACCGTAGTTGACGAGCAACTCGTTCAACGCCTGCTGGTCGAGCCCGTCGCGGGGGATCACCCTTGCGTGGTGTGGTGCTTCGTCGACGAGCTCGTGCGCGACCAGGCGGTCGTGGACGAGCACGTCGCAGGAGCGGATGAGGTCGAGCCCGCGAGCCGTGATCAAGCCCGGATCGCCCGGCCCCGCACCGACGAGGTACACGGTCATCCGAGCTCGTCCCGCACGATGCCGGCGAAGAAGTCGCGGCGTGCCTCGTAGGTCGGCAGGTGCGTCTTGGCCCACGGCCGAAGGTCGCGCAGCCGCACGGCCAACGCCGCGTGCTCCGGCCTCACTACCTGGGCGATCTCGTCACGAAGCCGCTGGGCGAGCGCCGGTGACGCGCCCCCGGTCGAGATGGCCACGGTGATCGGATCCTCGCGGTGGAGCGCGGGGAGGATGAAGGAGCAGAGCTCGGGCACGTCGACGACGTTGCAGAGAAGCGCGCGAGCTTCGGCGTCCGCGAAGACGCTCTGGTTGACGGCTCGATCCGCGGTGGCGGCGACAACGAGGTACCGGCCGTCGAGGTCGGAGGGCTGATATCGCCGCTGCACCAGCTCGACGGGGAGCGCGGCGACGTTGGGCGCGACCTCGGGCGCGACGACCGTGACTGCTGCTCCGCAGACGAGCAGGCCACTCGCCTTCTCGTGCGCCACGCGGCCGGCGCCGACCACGAGGACGCTCCGGCCTTCGAGGTCGACACACGCAACGTAGTGGTGCTTCTCGGCCATCATCAAACGCCGACTGAGGCCAGCTGGACGCCGCTCCGGTCGAGCCGGACCGCCACCTCGGCGCCGTCGGCGACGAGGGCGATTCGGTACATCCCGGGTCCGATGACCTCGATCCGGAACGACTCGAGCGAGCGACCGTTGAGCGTCGTGAGGGCCGCGGAGACCGACCGCGCCGTCTCGGTGAGCTCGGCGCCCGCTGGAAGCCGCCGGAAGAGACGGAGCGCAGCTTGCTCGCCGCCAGGCCCGTACACCGCCCGGATCCGGCCCGCCTGGAGGCCGAGCTCGAGCACGCGCTCGAGCTCCGAAGCCTCCTCGGGGGCAAGGTTCCCTTCCTCGACCGACGTGACGAGTGTGGCGAGCCGCTCTCGGTAGCCCTCGTCGCGGGCGGCCGCCAGCACGGCCTGCACCTCGCCGAGCGCGACTTCGCGCTCCTCGGCCTTCACGGCCACGCTAGTGCTCGTGCTGGGCATCGGCCTCCTTGCCGAGGATCGCGTGCAGCTCGTGCTCGAAACCGCCGGTCTCGATCGCGCAGTGCATCCCGCACTCCTTCGGTGCGCCCGACTCCCACCACCAGCGGCCGGCGCGCTTCTCCTCACCCTTGGCGACGGGGCGCGTGCAGGGCGCGCAGCCGATCGAGGTGTAGCCCTGCGCGTAGAGCGGATGGACGGGCACGTCGTTCTCGCGCACGTAGTCCCAGACCTCGTCCTCCGTCCACTCCGCGAGCGGGTTCAGCTTCACGATCGCGCCGTGGTCGTGGTCGATCTCCACCTTGCGGATGTCGGTGCGGCCCGCCCACTGGTCGCGACGCAGGCCCGTGACCCAGGCGTCGACACCGCCGAGATACCGCGTCAGTGGTTGCACCTTGCGGACGTTGCAGCAGAGCAGCCGTTGCTCGACCGAGCGGTAGAAGAGGTTCGGCCCGTGCCGGTCGACGAGCCGCTGCAGCTGTGGTGCGTCGGGGGAGAGGAGTGTCAGCGCCAGCCCCGGATAACGCTCGCGGAGCGTCTCGATCAGCTCGAACGTTTCGGTCGGCAGCCTGCCGGTGTCGATCGAGAAGAACACGACCTTCGGGTCGATCCGATAGGCCATGTCGATCAGCGCGACGTCGCCTTCCTGGAACGCCGTCGAGATCGCCAGCCGGTCCTCGAACCGCTCGATCGCCCATTCCAGGACGGCCTCGGGCTCCTCACCCTCGAACTCGACCGACAGCTCGCCGGCCTCCAGATCGTCCAACAACTCAGTAGTGCTCACGCGGCTACCTCCTCTTTCCGGCTCTTGGCGGGCTCGCGACCGGCGAGAACACCGAGCTCCTCGTCACTCCTGCGGTCGCAGAAGGCGCGGAAGCTCTCCTCACCGTCGCGTTGTTGCAGCCACCCGTCCAGAAGGCCGGTGACCGTGTCGGCGAGCTCCTCGACGGGAACGCGCCGGAAGACAGGGCGGGCGATTGCGGCATCGGGGCCGAGGCCCCCGCGGAGAAGCAGGTCGTAGGCCTGCCGGCGTACGCCTGCCTCATTGCGAACGGTCGAGCCCTGGAAGCCGAGATCGCCCACCCAGTGGTGCCCGCACGCATGCGGGCAGCCGTCGAGATTCAGCTTCAG
>JAXIPI010000107.1:0-6708 GCA_045403015.1 Gaiellaceae bacterium
CAACCAGCATCGCTCCCCACACCGCTCCCACCTCGGGATCGACCGTGTTCGTCAGCCAGGCGTAGGCCGCCCACGCCCACCAGAGCACGCTGAGAATCAGCAGACCGTGCCCAAGCCCGCTCCACGTCGGATTGTCCGACAGTACGGTCGTGACCTGCGTGAACGCTAACACGAACACGAGATCGAAGAAGAGCTCGAGCGGCGTCACGCGCGGTTCGCGCTCAGCGTGCAGCTCACCCACAAGCGGACGCTATCGCGACTGGCGTGTGTGAGCGGTCTAGGAGGGGGACAGGGCGCGCTCAAGAGCGGCCCGGTCGAACGGCCCGCCGTGCGTCGCAAGCACGTGCTCGACCGGCAATGCGAGGAGCGGGCGCAACCCGTCGGCGATCTCCTCGCGCGTCACGCCGGGGCGGAGCCACCTCTCGTTGATCTCGAGGCCCTGGCCGAAGTCGACGAGCGTGTCGCCGGAGATCACCGCACGCTGGCTCTCGAGCCAGAGCCTTGGCCACCCGATAGCGTCCTCTGCGTGAGGGTCAGTGCCGAGGCCGCACGTCGCTTCCTCGTGGCGCGCCACGCGCTCGCGCCGGCGCGGTCGCTCGAGGGAGGACAAGACGCCGTGCTCGATGTCTTCCGCCGCTTGGGCTCGATCCAGTTCGATCCGCTCGCCGTCGCCGGTCGGAGCCACGACCTCGTGCTGCACGCGCGCGTGGCCGAGTACGACCCCGCCTGGTGCGACCTGCTCTACGAGCGCCGCGAGATCTTCGAGGCGTACAACAAGGGGCTCTCGCTCGTCTCCACCCGCGAGCTTCCGTGGTTTCGCGTGTCGAGCAGGAGCGCCTCCCGCACTCTCGCCGAGAACGCCGACGTCGCCGAGCGCGTGCTCGACCGCATCCGCGCCGAGGGTCCGTTGTCATCGCTCGACTTCGAGAACGAGCGCGGGGCGACGACCGACTGGTTCGGCGTACCGACGAACACCGTCCGCGCGGTGCTCGAGGCGTCCGCCGTCAATGGCGTGCTCGGTCTCGCGCGACGCGATGGCAACCGGCGCTACTACGACGTCGCCGAGCGGCTGCTGCCGGCAGACGTGCTCGAGCGCGAGATCCCGTTGAGGGAACAACTCCGCCACAAGCTCCTCTCGCGCTACCGCGCTCACGGTCTCCTCGGTGTGGGCGGAGCTGACATCTTCGGCGGCATCGGCCCGGCCAAGCCTGATCCGAGGTGGCCGGGAAACCCGGGCAGAACGGCTCTGCGCGAGGAGCTCGTGGCCACCGGCGAGCTCGTTCCGGTGGAGGTCGAGAACGTGCGCGGCAAACGGTTCGTGCTCCGAGCTGAAGTCGACCTGCTCGAGCGCCCGCCGGAGCCGGCGCCCTCGGTTGCGTTTCTGCCCCCGTTCGATGCGTTGGTGTGGGACCGGGGCCTGCTCGGATCGCTCTTTGAGTTCGACTACGTCTGGGAGCTCTTCGTCCCGCCGGAAAGACGGCGCTGGGGTTGGTACGTGCTGCCGATGCTCTTCGGCGACCGCCTCGTCGGCCGGATCGAGCCGCGCATCGACCGCGCGGCCGGCAACGTGCAGGTGCTCGGCCTTTGGTGGGAGGACGGGTTCGTGCCGGGCCGCACCGAGGGCTTCGTCGACGCGATGCGCGACGCGCTCCGTGCCTACCTGCGCTTCGGCTCCGCGACGCGCATCGAGTGGGCGCCGGAGCTCACGATGGAGAAGCGACTGTTTCTTACGCGCCCCTAGACGTCACAGCGACGCGATCAGCTGAAGCCGAACAGTGGCGGGACGAGGACCACGACCGTGGCGGCCCAGAGGGCGAAGACGGGGAGGTAGGTGGTCTGCCAGCGCTCGAGCCGGTGGAGCCTGCTGCGACGCATGAGGAATCGGGCCGAGAGCCAAGCCGCCACCCCCAGGTTCACGAGAAGGACGAGATTGAGGCCGAGCGCTGCCGTTCGGTTCGGGCTGAACCCGAGGTCTCCGATCCGAGCGATCATCGCGCCGAGCACCAGCACGTCGAGCACGAGGGCGCTGGCGACAGCAACCAACTGGATGCCGTCCATCCAGTCCGGCGACTCGGACGGGTCTCGCGCGGACATCCCGTACAGGACGAGCGCGAGCACGACGACCAGCAGCGCATCGAAGACGCCGACGAGGTCGCGGTCGAAGGCGTCCCCGAGCCCGGTCACGGCGTAGACGACGGCAGCACCGACCAACATCACCGCGAACAGCGGCGTGAAGAGCATCGTGAGCACCGGCGCCATGTTCTCGACGACCCGTTGCTTCGACTCGACGAGCCACGCGGCCACGATCACACCACCCGCCGCTCCCGAGGGCAGCACCCACTCCGCGATCCGATCGACGTCGACGCCCGTGGGCTCGAGGATCGCAGCCGTCAAGCCCATAAGCACGCCACCCCCGAGGGCGATCAGCACGTAGTAGATGAACCATTCGCCCGTGAAGCGGACGAAGTCCATGCGCCGTTCGTGCGATCGGATCGTGCCGCCCATGTACGGGTAGGCGACGGCGAACCAGAGCACGACGGGCAGATGGAGCGCGACCAGGGCCTCGGTGGCCGAGTTCATCCCGAGGATCTCGGTGGCGGAGTCCGGACTGTACGGGTAGAGGTTGACCACGAGCGCGGCGAGGACGAACGGCACCGCCGCCAGCAGCCACACGCGGGTGTCGAGCTGCCGCCGACGGGCGAAGTAGCCCGCGAGGAACGGCAACACGAACAGACTGGCGTTCCGCACCAGCCAGGTCGCTACCTCTTCCGGGCCTTGAGCAGCCAGACGTGCGACTTGGACCACGACGGCCGCGGCCACGGCGAAGACGAGCGCTTCCAACCAGCCGGTGGGCCGGCGCGCGGGCTCTTCGTCGCCTCCCACGAGGAGCTGTTTCCAGAGCCGGCCGCTGTGCTCGCGCGCGAACTCCCGGGACAGGCCGTCGACGTCCCCCAGCCGCTTCACGGCGATCAGGAATCCCTCATCGGGGGTGAGCCCGGCCGCGTTCAGCTCGGCTATCTCGTGGCGAAGATGATCTTCCAGCTCATCGACGTCGTGCCCGTTGATGCCAGGGGCGCGTGCGACATACGCCCGCCACTCTGCGATCTGTGACTCCACGCTCTCCATCGCTCAGGCCTCCCTGACAGCCGCCAACAGCCCACCGGAGCCCGGCCACACGTCATTCAGCGCACGTGTGACCGCCAGCCACTGCCGTTGCTGGTCCGCGAGTGCTGCTCGTCCGTCGTCGGTGAGCATGTAGTACTGGCGGCGCCGACCTTCGGGTGGCGTTCGCCACTCCGTCGTCACGTACCCGAGCCGCCGGAGGCGATGGAGCAGCGGATAGAGCATCCCGTCGGTCCACTCGAACTCGCCGCCGGAGAGCGCACGCACCCGCTTCAGGATGGCGTAGCCGTAGCTTTCGTCCTCAGCCAGAATCGCGAGCACGATCGGCGTCGCCGAAGCCGCCACGAGGTCCTTGTCGATGCGCATGCCCGCCTCCACAACTCGAACTACTACGCATAGAAGCACAACGTACGTAGATCAGCAAGGCATTGCAGCGCGGAAGGCACTTCGGGATTCGTCTGCGTCTTAAGATTCACGCCGCATGGCGCGCTTCGGAGAGCATGCGGCGTGGTTCGCGTTCACCTCGGATCGGTTCGACCATTCGTCGGACCTGCCGCCCGAGGCGAATGCCGGCAATCGCTTCTACGGGCGGGACGTTGCTTCGTTCATCACCGACGGCCTGACGGAGCGCGGGCTCGACGCCTCGTTCCTCGACGAGGATTGGGGCTGGCAAGCCCACGCGAAGCGCCCGGACGGTTCGATACTCGAGATCTCCGTCTACCACAATCCGGACGAGGATCCGGCCACCGAGGATGCCTGGGCGCTCATGCTGCGGTCGCTCCACAAGGAACGCAAGCTGGTGATAGCGCGCCTCCGCGAGACTGAGATCGACGCGGATGCGGTCTCGACGCTGGAGGATGTCTTTCGCCAGGCCGCGATCGCGCTCAGCGAAACGCCGCCCCACTAGAGTCACGCGCGGCGCTGGTGCCCGAAAGGATCGCGCCCCCTGTGCGACGATTGCGGCTGTGGCGTCTCACAGCGAAGTCGCGAGCGAACTGGCGTCACCGCTCGAGACACAGAAGCGTCTGGTCGGTGAGTCTCGGTGGCCGCCTCTGCTCGCGTTGCTGGCGTTCATGGGGTTGAACGTCGGCCTGCGACTTTGGCTACCGGGCGAGGTGCTCGTAGGAGTGCCGTGGCTGCTTCCGACGATCGAGTTGCTAACGCTGATCGTTCTGTTCATCGGCAACCCCAGCAGTCTCACGAAGCCTCGGAGATGGGCGCGTCCGCTCGCGCTCGCCGCCGTGGGCTTGCTGGTTGCGGGCGCCTTGTGGGCGACGGCACTGCTCGTCTACCACCTGATCACCGGAGCGGAGGTGACCGAATCGGCGGGCATGCTCCTCGCCGCCGCGACGCTCGTCTACATCGGGAACAATGTCTCGTTCGCACTCCTGTACTGGCTTCTCGATAGCGGCGGACCGGTCGCGCGCGCACGTGGAGACCACCGGTATCGCGACTACGCGTTCACGCAGCACATGAGCCCCGAACTCGCCACGCCCGGTTGGCGGCCAGTCTTCGCCGACTACTTCCACCTGGGCTTCACCAACGCGACCGCGTTCAGCCCTACCGACGTGATGCCACTAACGCTCAGGGGGAAGTACACGATGCTCGTCCATTCGACTGTCGCACTGGCGCTCTTCGGCCTCGTCGTCGCGAGAGCGGTCAACGCCTTCGCCTAACCCTTCTCATGGTCTCCTCCGCGCACCCGAGAAGACTGAGCGACCAAGCACGACTTAGACTGTCTCGGCGCAGATTTGATGCGTATACCGAATGAAGACTTTCAACCTCAACAGCGACGAGTGGGACGGGACGAGGGATCGCGAGAGCTGGCGCGCCAAGGGTGCGCTCGTCGGCCAACACATCGGCGGTGAGCTAATCGGCGCGACCATGTCCGAGGTCGAGCCCGGCAGCAAGCTCTGGCCCTACCACACGCACCACCTGAACGAGGAGTGGGTGATCGTGCTCCGCGGCGAGCCGACGCTGCGCACGCCCGAGGGCGAGCAGGTGTTGAAAGAGGGTGACGTCGCCTGCTTTCCGCGGGGCAAGGACGGTGCGCATCAGATCATCAACCGAACAGACTCGTCTATTCGCGTACTCATGCTCTCCTCGATGATCCGTGGCGAGATCATTGAGTACCTCGACACCGGAAAGGTTCTCGCCAAGGGCGTCGAGGACGAAGACATCATGTTTGCGAGGCCCGGACCCACGATTGAGTACTGGGAAGGCGAGGACTAGCGAGCTACGAACTCGCCGGCGACCCCAACGGGGCCGCGGGCAAGACGCTTCGACGGGTGAAACCGTCATGCGCATCACGCAGTGGTTCTTGCCCTTGGGCCGGTCGTAGCTGAAGCCGGTCTGCTCATAGAGGCTGCGCGTGGTGTTGTAGAGAAACTTCGCCGAAATTCTCTTGCCCTGCGTGTCTTGCGGATAGCCCTCCACCACGCCACCGCCCGCCTTCGCGATCAGGTCGAGGGCACCACGAAGCGCCTCACCGGCTACGCCTTTCCGTCGATAGTCCCTGTCCACGAAGATGCACGTGAGGCGATAGTCGGGAAGCTCATCCGTGCGGGTCGCCTCGTAGTTCTTCCGGTGGTGGATATTCGGAAGCTCGTCCGGAGAGCCGTACTGACACCACGCCACCGCGGCGTCGCCGTCGAAGACGAGGGCCGCGTGGGCGTTGCCCTCGCGAACGAGACGCTCCTTCCAGGGGCGGCCTTTTTCGCCCTCGGGCCTGCCCTCTCGCGAATGGAACCACGTGCACCAGCAACCGCCGAACCCACACCCGTTGTGCTTCTCGACGAGACGGGCGAAGGCATCCCAGGTCGTGGCATCAAGCGCCCGGATCGCATACTCGCTCATGCACCCTCCGCACCATCCGTTCACCGGCTTAGCTCAGCTGACGGAGGAGGTCTACGAGCGTGCTCCCACGATCCACAGTCTCGCAGCGCGCACACGACGCGCAGGCGCGAGCAGCTTTGCGTGGGCCAGCGTTCGGGAATGACGCCCGTCGCAGAGCGGTACGTTGTCGGCATATGCCGTTCTCGTACTACGAGATTGTCCGCGTCCTGGCAACGCCTGCGACGACCGGCGAACACATCGCTGGCCTAGAAGGTGCTGTGCTCGGAATAGCGGCTGAGGACGATGGAGAGATCGTTAGCTACGCGGTCTCAATCTATGAGCGTGATGGGATCTGCTGGTCGCTAGCGCCCACGGACTTGGAGCCGACAGGACGGCATGATCGGCATGAGAACTTCTGCGACGGCACGTCGATTCGCGTGTCGGAGCAAGGGGAACTGCTCGACCCACCACCTGCTCGTTAGACATCGGCAGTCGCCTGGGCCAGTGTTCGCGAATGACGCCTGGCGCACTACTCGCTCCTGCCGAAGGCCTCGAGAACCAGGTCATCGGCGAGATACGCTGCCCACGGGGCGTCTTGAATCATCACCATGGCTAAACGGAACTATTTAGTGGAGGGCTTATCTGGTGCCGGTAAATCCTCGGTCTACGAGGAGCTGATCCGACGTGGCTACAAGGCCATCAGTACCGACCGTGCTTGGAAGTACCACGCCGACCCTGACACCGGTCTCC
>JAXIPI010000313.1:0-16085 GCA_045403015.1 Gaiellaceae bacterium
GCAACGGCGATCGACGACGACCTGACGCGCGCACTCGAGCTGCGCGAGGCCGGCAAGGGCGACAAGGACGTCTATCTCGTGCACCGCCGCCTCGGTGAGCCCTGCCCGCGCTGCGGTGAGCCGCTCCGGCAGGTCGACTACGAGGAGCACACGGTCTTCTACTGCGCCAGCTGTCAGACCGGCGGACGCATCCTCAAGGACCGTCGGATGTCGCGCCTGCTCCGGTAGTCGCCGGCGTCTTCTGCCCCATCGGTGCGGATGGCCTGAGGTCCTCGCCGCGATCGAGGTAGGCGACCAGGTTGTCGAGGAAGAAGCTCCAGCCCTGCTCGTGGATGGAGACCGCCTCGGCCCACTCCGCGCCCTCGCCCCACCCTCGATGCACGAGCGTCAGCTCTGTCCCGGCGCCGGCCGGGCGGAGGCTGACGTCGACGCTTGTCTCGCCGAGCCCGGTCTGCCAGGGATAGCTGACGTGCTCATCGGGCGTGATGTCGTGGTATGCGCCGGTGTAGGTGTGGTTGCGCGAGGCGTCCTCGAACTCGAACCCGTACGAGAACGCGCCGCCGGTCCGTGGATCGGACTCGGCGGTCGTCGTCCACCAGCGCGAGAGCTCGTCGGCGTCGGTGAGGGCGCGGAAGACGCGCTCGGGCGTCGCGGCAAGCGTGCGGCTGATCTCGATCGTCATGCTGCTCTCCTTTCAGGCGGCCTCGGCGAGCCGAGGCAGAAAGTGCGCCCAGCCGCCGGCGACCGCGTCTCGGGCCTCGTCAGGCGCGTCGGCGAAACCGGAATGGACGACACCCACGCGCGAACGGCCGTCGCCGATGTCGTCGACCGTGAAGCGGACGTGCAGGCGGACGCCGGGCATGTTCGAGGCCTCCCACGTGAAGCCGAGCGCGCGCGGCGGCTCCCACTCGGTCACCTCGCCCGTGACGTCACCGGGTCCGAACATGAGCACCACGCGCCCGCCGAGCCTCGGCTCCAGCTCCGCCGCGTCGGGCCACCAGCGAGGCAGCTCCGCCGGGTCGGTGAGGAGCTCCCAGATCCGGTCGCGCGGGGCACTCACCTCGAGGGTCTGCGTTACATCGGTGCTCGTCATCGCCCGTCCTCCGCCAGCCGCCGGAGCGCGTCGAGCCGCCCCGCCCAGTAACCATCGAGCCAGTTGCGCAGCTCGGTGAGGGCGCTCGGATCGGCACGGTAGAGCCGCTCGCGGCCCGCGCGGCGCTCATGGACGAGACCCGCCTCGCGCAGCACACGGAGGTGGCGCGAGACAGCCGGACGGCTCACCGGAAACTCGGCTGCGATGGTTCCCGCCGGAAGCTCCTCGTCTCGGACGAGCTCGAGCACTCGGCGACGGATCGGGTCGGCGATGGCAGCCGCGGCTTCCACAACACGTAACGTATCGGTTACGCATTGCGGCCGTCAAGCGACAGGTCGCGCGCCCGACACCCGCGCCCGACGAGGGCTAGCGGTCAGCCGTCAGGTAGCGGGAAGGCTCGGCCTCGAAGCGGCTGCGGCAGCCGGGGCAGCAGAAGTAGTAGCTCACGCCCTCGACGACCACCGCGTCGCCGGCCGCGTCGACCGCGACGGTCATGCCGCAAACCGGATCGATCGCCTCGAGCAGGACAGCTTCGCCCCCGGCACGGGAGTGTCGCCAGGCCACGAGCTCCGCGAGGATCGCAACGGCGATTTCCGGCTGTGTGGCTGGGCCGAGGTCGAGCCCGGCCGGGCTGTGCACCCGCGCCAGCTTGTCTTCGCCGAGCCCGCGCTCTCGCAGGGCGCCGAGCACGACTGCGGCGCGCCGGGCGCTCGCCACGAGCCCGACGTACCCCGCGCGGCCGGCGAGAGCCACCTCCAATGCCTCCTCGTCGGCGTGCCCCATCGTTGCGACGACCACCGCGTCCGCCTCCCCGGTCAGCTCGGTGGTCACCCGCCAGTCGATCGTTCGCGCGAGCTCCGCGAGCGTGATCGCTGCGGCGCTGTCGCCGACGATCACGAGCAGCGGCCGTGGCACTTGCGGTTCCACAAGCACTTCCACCACCCCCTCCGAGGCGCATGAGCTTTCCGCGATCACGACATCTCCGGGCGCGTCACCGGCTCGGCCGGGCGGCCCGATGCGCACCAGCCGCGGCTCGCCCTCAGCGAGAGCGCGCAAAGCCTCGCGAATCACGATCGGCTCCGAGCAGGCGCCGCCGACCCAGCCCTCGAGCCCGCCGTCGGGTGTCACGAGCGCCCGGTCGCCAGGCCTCGTCGACGCCGGCCGTTCGACGCGTACGACCGTGGCCAGGACATAGGGCTCGCCGGCCTCGGCCAACCGGCCGGCACGGATCAATACGTCCTCTCGGCTCACGCAACGAGGATAGAGGCATTCGATAGTGTCCGTTCGCGAAATGCCGATCGAGCTGGATCATCGTTTTTCCACTGCGAAGCCGGTTGACGAGAGCTTCGCGACGATCCTCGACCTCGAGCGCGTGGTCCCGTGCGTCGAGGGAGGGACGGTGCTCGCAGCGACCGGGCCGGGCTCCGTCAGGGCCGAGATCAAGGTCAAGCTCGGAGCGATGTCGATCACGTACACCGGTACCGTGGAGATCGTCGAGCGGGACCCTGCGGCGCATCGCGCAGTCATGAACGTCAAGTCGAGAGAGGCCGGCGGACAGGGATACGCGAACGCGATAGTCGTGTTCACGCTCAAACCGGGCGGCGGGACGATCCACACCAGCGCGCAGATCACCGGCCAGGCTGCCTCGATGGGCGAGGGGCGCGTGGGCCGAGTGCTGGATGCGCTGATCACGGACTTCAGCGGCAAGCTCGGCGCACTCTGAACCTCGGTCCGTCGATGCCGACCATCCTCATGCGCCAGATTCGGGAAGGAGAAGTGCCGTTCGACGGCGGGACGGCGCTTCAGGAGGATCCCGACCGGCCCGTCTTCCACGGCAACGGACCCGACGACTACGTGTGCGTCGAATGCGGCAACGTCCTCGCGCGGGCGATGCACCCGGTGCAGATGACGAAGAAGGTTCGGGTTCGCTGCGGGCGGTGCTCCACGGTCAACGTTTCGGTGATCGACGGCTACGAAGCCGCCTCAGGAGGCCCGAAGCGTCAGGAGTGAAGCTCGGTGGCGGCGGTAGGCGGCTTCCCCGTCGCCGTCCACGGCCGCGATCCGAATGAGAGGCGGGTGGCCCATCGCCGGCGTCGCGAGGTCGCGGAGCGCATCGTGATACGCGCGTTCCCGCTGCAGGCCGCCGAAGCCGAAGCCCTTGGCGGCCAGGCCGCGGTCGAGGCCGTCGGTTCTCGAGCACCAGGCGCGGCAAAGCTCCTCGTACTCCGCCAGGCCGAAAGCGACCTTTGCATCGGCGGGATAGAGCTCGAGGGTTGCCAGGCGGAACGAGGTGAAGTGAGGCGACTCGTCGACCTCGATCAGGGTTCCGGTCGGCTCGTGCACGAGATCGACCGGGAGCAACAGGTTCTCTCGCGACGCGTACAGGACTGAGACGTCGCCCTTGAGTCGGGCGTAGATCGCGCCGAGTTGCTCGACCGCCGCCGTGACCGGCCCGACGAGCGACGGATCGCATCGCGCCTTCGCGACTCGCTCGAGCCCCACGTGGCCCTGCTCGCACAACCAGTCGAACGACCCACTCGAGAGCGCGATCCCGTCCTCGGCCGCCGCCCTGGCGAAAGCCAACGGAACGTCGTCAGGCGCCACGAGCGGATGCTAGAGGCTTGACGCGTTTTCGACGCGCGATCTAAGGTGGGCTCCAGTGATCGCGTCGGCCACCCAGTGGCAGGTGGGACTCGCGCTCGGCATCGCGGTGATTGCGGTGGCGGCCGTGATCGTGATCACGATCGTCGTGCTGGCGAAGAGGATCGCGAAGCAGGCGAAGACGGCGGTGGGTGCGGTCGAGGTGGTGCGGCAGCAGACCGACGAGCTCGGCGGCATCGCGCAGATCAACGACTCGGGCGTGAGGATCCTGCACGCCGCCCGCTCGCTGCGGAAGGTGGCGGTCGGGAAATGATCGTCGCGCTGTCGTCGAACGGCTACTGGGCGCTCTCGCTGGGAATCGGAGCCGCCGCGGCTGTGGTCGTCGCGATCCTGCTGCTGGTCCTGCTGATGGCGGTTGGGAGCATCGAGAAGTCGGTCGGCGCCCTGCTGGAGGCAGCGGGCAAGGTGGCCGCGAACACCGCGAACATCCCGCAGCTCGAAGCGACGGCGCCCGTGCTGGCGCTGATCGTGGACGAAGCGGTGATCCAGGACGGGTACATGAACGCGCTCACGGACGGATTCGGGACGGCATGAGCGACACGCACCTCCTCGCCCTGTTGACGGTCGTGCTCGTCGCCGTCGTCGTGCTCGTGCTCGCAGTCGCGCTGATCCTCGTGCGGAGGAGCCTCGTCCGGACCTCCGCCGGGCTTGCGACCCTGGCAGGTGCACTCGAGGGCGTCGAGTCGGAGCACCTGCGTCCGCTCGAGGGTGCCGTGACGGCGATCAACGCACAGTTCGACGTCATCCTCGGCGCGTTGCCGGGGATCGCGGGCAAGGCGGCTATCGTCGCGGAGAGAAGGCCGCGATGACCCTCTGGTGGATCGGAAACGTCGTCCTGCTCGTCGTCGTGCTGCCGGTCGTCGTCTACTTGCTCCGCGGCGTGCTCGACGCCGCCCGGAGCATCGTCCCCAGCGTGCACAAGATCGCCAACGTCGCGGCCGCGGGCTCGCAGGACCTCGACGCGACGGCGCTCTTGCTGACGACGCAGGAGCACGTAGCCAATACCGTTGCCGGAGTCGCAAACTACGGCGGCTCCCTCGACGTAATACTCGACGACGCCAACTAGGAGGACGGGACTCCGATGCTCGCATTCATGGCAGTCGGCGCAGTCACGATCCTCGCCGTCGTGCTCATCGTCGCCGCGCTCGTCTACTACCTCGTCTCGGTGATCGTGCAGCTGCGGAAGATCACGACCGGCCTCGACGTGGTCATCGCCCACGTCGGCGGGATCGTCGAGAAGAGCGCACCGGTCAACGACGTCGTCACGGACATCAACGGGCAGCTCGACGCGGGCGTCGACCTCCTCGAGGGCCTGCTCGTGAAGAAGGCCGGCCTGACAGACGCCGTCGGCCTCGTCGAGGGGCTGTACGCGGGCGCCGCGGCCGACGGATTCAGGAACTTCCCGGAGAGCACCACGATCAAGGCGCCGCGCATCGGCGAGGTCTATACGCGAGGCACGCTGACGCTCGCCCGGCTCGGCCGCGAAGCGCCGATCGCCGTCGGGAACCCGGCGGGACCCGCGCTGAGAGACGTCGAGCGAGGGAGCCTCGCCGCGCGCCTGCTCTACCCCGAGATCCGGCAGACGAGGCCCGAGTCGTTGCCCAGGTCTCCGGTCATCGGCACCGACGCGCCCGAGCAGTACGAGCGGCGTGAAGACATCGGGGCGCCGCGCAAGCGACTCCCCGACCGCACGGCCTAGGACGAGAGGAGCTCTGTTGCAGACCCCCGCGCCATTCGAGTACGAGCGCGCGACCAGCGTGGAGGGCGCGATCGCGTCGCTTCAGCGCCTTGGCTCCGAAGCGCGCATCATCGCGGGCGGGCACAGCCTGCTACCGATGATGAAGCTCCGGCTCGCAAACCCGGAGCACCTGATCGACATCAACGACCTGAAGGAGCTGTCCTACATCCGGGAGGAGGGCGACGAGATTCGGATCGGCGCGCTCACCCGGCACGTAGATCTCTTGAAGTCCGAGCTGCTGGCTGAGCACTTGCCGCTGTTCCGCGACGCGGAGAACGTGATCGCCGACCCCGTCGTGCGCAACCGCGGCACGATCGGCGGCTCGCTGTGTCAGGCCGACGCCGCCGAGGACCTCTCGGCGGTGTGTTCGGCCGTGAAGGCGAAGGTCGTAATCCGTGGCGCCGGCGGCGAGCGGGTGGTCGCGATGGAGGACTTTCACGTCGGGCCCTGGGCGACAGCGGTCGAGGACGGCGAGCTGGTCACGGAGGTGCGGATTCCGCTGCGCCCGGGCGCCGGCAGCGCGCACGAGAAGGTCGAGCGCCGCTCCGGAGACTGGGCGATCGCCGCCGCATCCGCGGCCGTCTGGATCGACGGCGGCGTGATCGCCGACGCGGGGATCGCGCTCAGCGCGGTCGGGCTCACGACCATTCATCTCTCCCGAGCCGAGGAGCTGCTGCGAGGCAAGGGTCCGTCGGAGGAGCTCTATGCCGAAGCGGGCGAGATCGCGTCGGCGGACTGCGACCCTGACGCCGACGGTCGCGGCCCGATCGACTACAAGCGCCATCTCGCCGGTGTTCTCACGGCACGCGCCCTGCTCCGCGCGGCCGCCCGCGCCCAATCCCAGGAGGCCTGAGCATGCACGTCTCGATATCGGTGAACGGCGAGCAGGTCTCCCGCGAGATCGAGCCGCGGCAGCTGCTGATCCACTTCATCCGCGAGACGCCAGGCCTGACCGGGACGCACTGGGGCTGCGACACCTCCAACTGCGGCGCCTGCGTGGTGCTGATGGACGGCGAGCCAGTCAAGTCGTGCACGATCCTGGCGGCGATGTCCGAGGGTCATGAGATCCGGACGGTCGAGTCGCTCGAGGTCGACGGCAAGCTCGATCCGGTGCAGGTGGGGTTCCATGAGACGCACGCCCTGCAATGCGGTTTCTGCACGCCGGGGATGCTGATGACGGCTCGCGCGCTGCTGGACGAGAACCCGAATCCGACCGACCAGGAGATCCGAACCGCAATCTCGGGCGCCATCTGCCGGTGCACGGGCTACAAGAACATCGTCAGCGCCGTACGCTGGGCTGCGGACTACGAAGCAACCGCGAAACAGGAGGCCTGAGCATGGCGACCGTAGAGAACCTCCCGAGCGCTCGGACCGAGCGTCCGATCGGCTTCGGCCGCCTGAAGCGGAAAGAGGACGAGCGCTTCATCCGCGGCAAGGGCACCTACCTCGACGACATCCGCCTTCCCGGGATGGTCCATGGGGCCATGCTGCGAAGCCCGTACGCGCACGCTCGCATCGTCTCGATCGACACGTCGAAGGCGCTTGCACACCCCAACGTCGCCGCCGTCATCACCGCAAAGGACCTCGAGACGCTGGGACTCGCGTGGATGCCGACGATCTCGTACGACACGCAGGCCGTGCTCGCGGGCGACAAGGTCCGCTTCCAGGGCCAGGAAGTCGCGTTCGTGATCGCGACCGACGAGTACTCGGCGAACGACGCGCTCCAGCTGATCGACGTCGAGTACGAGCCGCTGCCGGCGATCGTCAACGCACGCAAGGCGCTGGACCCCGACGCGCCGCTGATCCGTGACGACAAGACCGGGCAACGCGACAATCTCGCGAGCCCGACCTGGGAGGCAGGTGACCGGGCGGCTACGGACCGTGTGTTCACCGAGGCCGACACTGTCGTGGCGCGCGACATCATCTATCCCCGCTGCCACCCGGCGCCGCTCGAGACGTGCGGCATGATCGCCGACTTCAATCCGGAGACCGGCCAGCTCGACATCTACAACGGCAACCAGGCGCCGCACGCCCACCGCACGGTCTACGCACACGTCGCAGGGCTCGCAGAGCACATGATCCGGATCCGCTGCTCGGACATCGGCGGCGGCTTCGGTAACAAGGTTCCGGTCTATCCGGGCTACGTGTGCGCGATCGCCGGTTCGATCGTGGCCGGCGTCCCCGTCAAGTGGGTCGAGAACCGCTCCGAGAACCTGATGTCCACCGGCTTCGCCCGCGACTACGTCATGCACAGCGAGATCTGCTCGAAGGACGGCAAGATCACCGGCCTGCGGGTCGACGTGATCGCCGACCACGGCGCCTTCGACAGCACGGCCCAGCCGACGAAGTTCCCGGCCGGGTTCTTCCACATCGTCTGCGGGTCGTACGACCTCGAGGCGTCGCACGTCCAGGTCAAGGCCGTCTACACCAACAAGGCGCCCGGCGGTGTGGCGTACCGGTGCTCGTTCCGCATCACCGAGGCCGTCTACCTGGTGGAGCGGATGGTCGACGCGCTCGCACTCGAGCTGAAGGTCGACCCGATCGAATTGCGGATGCGCAGCTTCATCGCAGCCGACCAGTTTCCGTATGAGACAACCACGGGCTGGACGTACGACTCGGGCAACTACGCCGAGACGATGCGCGTGGCGATGGACATCGCCGGCTACGAGGCCCTGCGGGCGGAGCAGGCCGAGAAGCGCGCCCGCGGCGAGTTGATGGGGATCGGCGTCTCGTTCTTCACCGAAGGTGTCGGCGCCGGCCCGCGCAAGCACATGGACATCCTCGGGCTGGCGATGAACGACGGCGCCGACCTGCGGGTCCATCCCTCGGGCAAGGCGGTGGTCAGCATCAGTTGCCAGCCGCAGGGTCAGGGGCACGAGACGACGTTCGCGCAGATCGTCGCCGAGGAGCTCGGCATCCCGCCAGAGGACGTCGAGGTCCGCCACGGCGACACAGACAAGTCACCATACGGGCTCGGGACGTACGGCAGCCGCTCGACACCGGTGTCCGGCGGCGCGGTCGCCGTCGTCTCGCGCAAGGTGCGCGACAAGGCGAGGCTGATCGCGGCAACGATGCTCGAGGCCAGGCCGGAGGATCTCGCGTGGGAGAAGGGCCGTTGGTACGTCAAGGGCGACCCCGAGAAGGGCGCGATGATCGAGGAGATCGCAGCGCGGGCGTACAGCGGCGAGGCGATGCCCGAGGGAATGGAGGGTGGGCTCGACGCGCAGGTGATCTACGACCCGCCGAACCTCACCTATCCCTACGGCGCCTACATCGCCGTCGTCGATATCGACCCGGATACGGGCCATGTGACCGTCAGGCGCTTCATCGCGGTCGACGACTGCGGCGTGCGCATCAACCCGATGATCGTCGACGGCCAGATCCACGGCGGCCTGGCAGAAGGCGTCGGCATCGCGCTGATGGAAGTCATCACCTTCGACGAAGAGGGCAACTGCCTCAACTCGTCGTTCATGGACTACCTGATCCCGACCGCGCTCGAGTGCCCCGACTTCGAGCTCGGGGAGACCGTCACCCCGTGCCCGCACCACCCGCTCGGCGCCAAGGGCGTCGGCGAGTCGCCGAACGTCGGGTCTCCACCCGCGATCGTGAACGCGGTCATCGACGCGCTGCACGAGTCTCACGGCGTCGACCACATCGACATGCCCTGCACTCCGGCACGAGTCTGGGCGGCGATGCAAGGACGTGCAGAGCCTCCGCAATGAGTGGGCCCCCGCAGTGATGACCGGCGTTCAGACCTCGCCGTGAGCCCGCGCGAGGTCACGGGTGAGGCGGCCGGCGAGATCCGCCAGCTCGTGCCCGACATCGAGACGCTCGCCCGGCGCCTCGCCGACGTGGACTACCTCGTCGACGAGGGTCTGGCGACGTCGATGTTCCTGAGCCTGCGGCTGCCGCAGCCCTTGCTGCTCGAGGGCGAAGCCGGTGTCGGCAAGACCGAGGCCGCGAAGTCGCTGGCGCTCGTGCTGGACACGCCGCTGGTCCGACTGCAGTGCTACAAGGGGATCGACGCGTCGGAGGCGCTGTACGAGTGGAACTACCCGCGCCAGCTCCTGAGCATCCGCTTCGCCGAGTCGAGCGGCTCGACCCTGGAGGAAGAAGAGCTCTTCGGTCCCGACTATCTCATCCGCCGCCCGCTTCTTCAGGCGCTCGAGCATCCAGGCCCCCGGCCCGCGGTGCTGCTGATCGACGAGATCGACCGTGCCGACGACGACTTCGAGGCCTTCCTGCTCGAGTTGCTCGCAGACGCCAGCGTCACGATCCCAGAGATCGGCACGGTCCGGGCGACGCACCCGCCGATCATCGTGCTGACCTCCAACCGGACGCGCGACCTGCACGACGCCGTCAAGCGCCGCTGCCTCTACCACCGGATCGCCTACCCGACCCCGCAGCGCGAGGTAGAGATCGTGCGCCGCCGCGTCAAGGGCGCGTCGGAGACGCTTGCGGTACAGGTCGCAAACGCCGTCGCGCGCATGCGGGACAGCGACGTGCAGAAGCCGCCGGGCATCGCCGAAGCGATCGACTGGCTGGCGGCATTGAGCCTGCTCGGCATCGAGCAGCTCGACGCCGCAGCGGTGGACCGCACCCTCGGGTCGGTGTTGAAGTACAGCGAGGACCAGGAGGTGATCCGCGCGGCCGGCCTCGAGCAGCTCGTGGGTTCCGGTGACTGAGTTCGGGGTCGAGACGATCAACCTCGACCTTCCGCCGTTCGTCGGTGCTTTGAGCCGTCGCCTGCGCGACGCCGGCCTGCCCGTCACACCGGCGCGCGCGGCCGACTTCGCCCGCGCACTCGCGCTCGTCCAGCCGATCGCGCGCCGGCAGCTGTACTGGACCGCGCGCGCGGTGTTCGTGTCGGACCCGGCGCAGGTGAGGGCCTTCGACGAAGTGTTCTTCTCGGTCTTCGGGAGTCGGGCGGAAGGCGAGGACCTGGATCTCGAAAGCGCCGAGACCGTAGCCTCACCGGCCGACGACCGGCCGAGATCCGATCACAAGTCCGTGCTCCGGGATTCTGCTGGGCCGGAGCAGCGCACGAGCGGATCGACGTCACCCCCGAGCGAGCAGGGCGACGAGGAGGATTCGGCCGAGCTCGAGGTGCCGTTGGCGATGGCCAGCGTCGAGGAGCAGCTGGGACACAAGAGCTTCGACGCGCTCGCGCCGCACGAGCTCGCCCAGCTCTACAGGCTGATGTCGCGTCTGGAGCTTGCAACCCCGCTGCGGAGCACCCGCCGTTACGACAAGGGTCGCCACGGGGAGCGCATCGACCTGCGGCGGACCCTGCGTGCCAGCCTGCGAACGGGGGGCTATCCCGTCCACCTCGCGCGCCGACACCGTCGCCTTGCCCCCCGCCGGCTCGTGCTGTTGTGCGACATCTCCGGCTCGATGGAGCCCTATGCGCGTGCCTACTTGCAGTTCCTGGCCTGCGCCGCCGGCAGCGGACCGAACGCCGAGGCATTTGTGTTCGCAACACGGTTGACCCGCTTGACCCGGGCCTTGGCCTCTCGCAACCCGGAGCTCGCGATCCAGCGCGCCGCCGCCGCCGCACCTGACTGGTCGAGCGGCACCCGGATCGGCGATGCGCTGAGGGAGTTCAACGACAGGCACGGACGTCGCGGGATGGCGCGCGGCGCTGTGATCGTGATCCTCTCCGACGGGTGGGAGCGGGGCGACCCGATGCTCGTGGGACGCGAGATGGAGCGCCTCGCCCGCCTGGCACACCGAATTGTGTGGGTCAATCCGCGCGCCGGCGCCGATGACTTCTCGGTGCAGTCCGGCGGCATGGTGGCCGCGCTGCCGCACTGCGACGCGCTCGTGAGCGGACATACCTTCGATGCGCTCGGCGAGGTCATCGAGGCGATCGGAGCAGGGTCCTGGGACCGCGGCTCGCCGCCGGTCGAGGCCGAGGAGGTCGAGCCGTGGGCCAGCGCCATCCCGGTGCGTGGCAGCTCGGTCGGAATGCCCAGCGGGCACGGGCCGAGCAGGGGCAAGACCACACCGGGCTGGGTGACCGATGAGTGAAGCGTCGACCAAGACGTGCATCTACCCGGGGTGCGAGCGGCCCGCGGTGCCTGCGAACCCGCTGGGTGGTCCGCAGCCTGCCTTCTGCGAGCTGGAAGAGCACACTGCGCTGACCGCCCACCAGGAGCGTGAGCGCCTCGCGAACGAGAGGAGCGGCAAGGATGGCTAACGAGGCTTACCGCGCAGTCTTTCTGCGCGTCCACCCCACCGGCAAGATGGTGCTCAGCCTGACCACCGAGTCCGACGGGAAGGAGGCCGAGTATGCGCGGCTCGTCGCAGACGAGCTCGGCATCCCCGCGCTCGACGTGAAGGTCGTGCCTGCCGACACCGACCGCTTCGGAGTGGGTCACGGCTACAACACCAGCCCGTCCGAAGGCACCTCGGCGGCGATCGTCGGCGCGACCGAGAAGATTCGCGCGAAGGGTCGGTTGCTGGCGGGCATGGCGTTGGGAACCTCGCCCGAGAGTCTGAAGTGGCTCAACGGGGCGTGGGTCCACGCCGACGGGAGCGACGCCACGCAGGTGAAGACGGTCGAGGAGATCGCGCTGTACGCGCATGGAACCGGCGAGTTGCCGCCGGGCGTCGAGGGCGGCCTCGACGCTCAGACCGTTTACAGCGACTGAGGGATTCCGGACGAAGTCGCGCTTGACCAGGTCGGCGAACGCGCCCTTGGGCTCGCCACCCTTGCCGCCGAGGTGCTCGAAGTAGGTCTCGTGGTTCTTGATCCCGCCGACCGCGAACGAGAGCTCGAGCTTCAGCGCCCGCAGCTCGTCCGGGTCTGCGTCGAGTCTTCCGAGGATTTCATTCCGCTTGCTTACGTAGCCCTGGTAAGCCCGGAGTCCCCGCCTGCGCACGCGGTAGCAGCCCGGCGACGAGCTCGACCTCCACCTCGTCCGCGACCTTCAAGGCGCCGAACAGCGTCGAATAGGGCGTGATTCCCCAGTCGGTCTGCTTGACGACGACGCTGCTACTCAGGGCTCCGTCGTCCCCGACGACGAGGTCGAACCCGACCGGACGGGTCTCGCCGACCAGCGTCAGCTCCCCCTGCACGCTGAGCCGGCTGCCGCCGGCCGCCGCCTGCACGGCAGTCGAGCGGAACGCGATCGCCTGCCCTTTCAGAACCTCGTCGTCGATCGTCGTCTGGATGCTCGCCTTGTCCTCGCTGCCGAGTGCCTGCATCCCGCCGGCGCCCTCGCGCACCCGCAGCGACGCGGGATCGACGTCGAGCACGATGCTGGTCTGCGCCGGATCGTCACCGACTTCGAGTGTCGCCTGCCAGGCGGCGACGTCGATCAGGAGATCGTGACCGGCCTTCGCGGCGGCTCCGCTGCGCCCCGTTCTCACGGAGAGAGTGCCGTTCTCGGGCCCGAGCGTATGCGTGCCTGCCGGAAGCGACATCTAGTTCGTCGGCAGCGTGACGGTCAGCCGTTCGCTGTCGAGGGCGACCTCGCCGCCGACCGAGCGGAGCAGCATCACCGCCACCGCCGCACCCAGATCCCTCTGCTCCTCGCCGAGGACGATCGGAGCGGCGCTCTCGACGACGGGCTCGAACGTCACCTTCGGCCCCTCGACGGTGACCTGCACCTCGGTGCCGCCGTGCCGCGCCGCGGCAAGCTGGAGCGCCGCGAGCGAGCGCTCGACCGCGTCGGGCTCGACGATGACGGTCGCACCGGTGCCGGTTGCCCCGGCGGGCGCCAGCTCGAGCGAGTCGGCCTCGCGCGTCACTGGCTCGTAGCGGCTGCCCTCGATCCGCGCCGCGAGCGACAACAGCTCGAGTAAGGCCGCGAGCTCGTCGGAGGCGCTGTCGATGAGGCCGAGATAGCGCTTGAGCTTCTCCTCTTCGAGATCCTCGAGCCGAACCATCGTCTTCGCGAACCCCTGCACCGTCGCGAGCGGTGTGCGGAGGTCGTGACAGGCGAGAGAGACGAGACGTGCGAAATCGGCATCCAGAGCGCTGCTAGCGTAACTGCATGACGGAGATCTCAAGTGTCGCCCACGATCTCCAGGCCTCCATTCCGGAGGTGCGGCTGTCGCTGACCCGTGCCGGCGTCACGGGCGTCCAGAAGGCGGTGCGTGTCAGCCACGAGGGGCACCAGACGGTGATGGCGGCCGAGATCGAGTGCACCGTCGACCTCTCGCAGGAGCAGAAGGGCGTGCACATGTCGCGCTTCCCGGAACTGTTCGAAGAGGCGATCGAGGCCGTCGTAGGCGCGGAGGCGCTGCACATCGAGTCGCTCGCCGAGCACATCGCCCAGCACATCGTCGGCCGGCAGAGCGCGCTTCGTGCCGAGGCGCGGATCACGGCGCGCTGGCCGGTGCGACGGACGACGCCGGTGAGCAAGCTCTCGACGCAGGAGATGGTCTCGCTCGTCGGAATCGCGGCGGCAACCACAGCCGGAGTGCGCCGCGTGGTTGGGGTCGAGGCGACGGGGATCAACGCCTGCCCGTGCGCGCAGGGGCTGGTTCGCGGCCGGGCCGCCGAGCGCCTCACCGAGGCGGGCTACGAGGACGTCGACCGGATCCTCGATCTCGTCCCGCTCGCGACGCACAACCAGCGCGGCAAGGGATCTCTCTACGTCGGGACTGAGCTCCAACTGGACGCGAACGACCTGGTCACCATCGTCCAGGGCTCGATGAGCGCACCGATCTACGAGCTGCTGAAGCGCCCAGACGAGCTCTTCGTCGTCGAGCACGCCCACCTGCAGCCACGCTTCGTCGAGGACTCGGTGCGGCTCTCGCTCAAGGGCGCGCTCGACACGATGCCCGAGCTCGCCGACGGCGACTTCCTCTTCGCCCGCCAGATCAACTTCGAGACGATCCACGCCCACGACGTCCTCGCCGAACGCGAGGGCACAGTGGGCGAGCTGCGCGCGGAGCTCGAGTCCGGAACCCCGCCGGCGCAGCACACCTCACTGGCCGACTGGCTCCGGAGCTAGGAGTTAGGCGCGGCGGAGCCGGAAGCGGCTCTCGGTTCCAGCACGCAGGCGGGCGATGTTCGCCCGGTGGAGCAGGACGACTCCGACCGCGGCGACCACACCGAAGACCACGATCGGCCACGGCTCGCCGAGCACGACCGCCATGATCGGCAATGAGAGCGCGGCCACGATCGACGCCAGCGACGCGTAGCGCGAGAGCAGAAAGACGACGATCCAGACCGCGACGCCGATCAAGCCCAGGAGCGGGGCTGCGCCGAGAAACGCCCCACCTCCCGTCGCCACCGTCTTGCCGCCCTTCTGGAAGCGGAGGAAGAGCGGCCGCCAGTGGCCGAGCATCGCCGCGCCACCGGCGAGTACGGCCGTCAACTCGCCGACGAGAAGCGCGCCCACGAGCGCCGGCACGAAGCCCTTCGCGACATCGAGCAGCACGATCGGGATCCCGAGCCAGCGCCCGTACGTCCGCCACACGTTCGAGGCACCGATGTTGCCGCTGCCCACCTCGCGGATGTCCTCGCCCTTCACGAGCAGGACGACCCAGTACCCGAACGGCATCGACCCCAGCAGGTAACCGCCAAGGACGACGAGAACCGCGGTCATCGGGCTATTTGAGCGGAATCTGGTACTTCGAAACCCAGTCGTTCACGACAGCCCAGTCCAGGTTGTTGAAGAAGACGTCGATGTAGGCGCCGCGGTCGGTCTGGAAGTCGAGGAAGTAGGCGTGCTCGTAGACGTCGAGCGCGATCAGCGGTGTCGCGTTCCAGATCGGGAAGGTGTTCTGCGCGTCGCCGAGGTAGTTGAAGAGCCGCCCCTCGTCCCAGTCGTACGCCGTCCAGGCCCAACCACGGCCGGCCATCCCCGTCGCCTTCAGGTCGGTGCGCCACGAGTCGGTCGAGCCGAAGTCGCGTTTGACCAGGTCGGCGAACGCACCCGTCGGATCGCCACCGTCGCCGCCGAGGTGCTCGAAGTAGACCTCGTGATTCTTGATCCCGCCGACCGCGAACGAGAGGTCGACCTTGAGCGCGCGGAAGTCGGAATAGATCTGGTTCGCTGCGCCGGGATCGGCGGCCGCGAGCTTGCCGAGGATCTCGTTCCGCTTGTTCACGTAGCCCTGGTAGAGCTTGTAGTGGGCCTCGACGGAGGCGCGAGAGATCCCGTCCAGCTCCAGCAGGGCCGGCTTCAGCTCACGGGGTCTGATCTCCTCGTAACTCGACATCCATACCTCCACATCGTTCGGCACATCACTCGGCGGGAACGGCGCGGAGCATATCCTTCCACCCAGTTGCCGAGACGAAGGAGTCGCGCATGCCGTTCACCCTCCCAGACCTTCCCTACGCCTACGACGCGCTCGAGCCGACGATCGACGCGCGGACGATGGAGATCCACCACTCCAAGCACCATCAGGCCTACGTCGACAACGCGAACAAGGCTCTCGAGGGGACGGAATGGGCCGACAACAACGTCGAGTCGGTGCTCGCGAGCCTCGCCGCAATCCCCGACGCGATCCAGGCCGCGGTGCGGAACAACGCCGGCGGACACGCGAACCACAGCGTCTTCTGGACCATCATGAGCGCGGACGGCGGCGGTGAGCCCGAAGGCGAGCTGAAGGCCGCGATCGACGACCTCTGGG
>JAXIPI010000267.1:0-4979 GCA_045403015.1 Gaiellaceae bacterium
TGGACCCCGTTCAAGCAGTTCGCGACCGCCGCCGGGGCCTTCCCGGTCCGTCGCGGCCAGGCCGACGCGGAGGCGATGGCGACGGCGACGCAGCTCTGCCGCGAAGGCCATATCGTCGTCATGTTCCCGGAAGGGACGCGGCGGAAGAAGGGTTTGCGGAAGAAGTACGAGGCTCGGGCGCACACCGGTGCCGCGCGGATCGCACTCGATGCGAACGTGCCGCTCGTCCCGGCCGGGATCGTCGGCACCGACCGGCTCGGCAGGCTCGCGCAGCTGCGCGTGGCGTACGGCGCGCCGATCCCGCTCGACGATCTCGCCGGTCGTGAGGATGCGCCGCAGGTCGCGACCGAGCGTTTGATGGCCGCGATCGAGGATCTCGTGGCCTCGGCGTGAGGAACTTTGTGTTTCTGAAACACAAGCTCCCTTGGCAACGGGTCCGCGGCTTGTTTGAGCCGCCCAGCGGTGCGAGGGGGACTTTGTGTTTCTGAAACACAAGCCGCTCTTGATCGTGGACGGTGACTCGTTCGCGCACCGCTCCTACCACGCCTTGCCGAAGTCGATCCGCCGCGCCGACGGCGGGCCTGCCGGGCTACTCACCGGCGTCGGCAACCTGCTCGTCCGGCTCTGGGAGGAGGAGCAGCCGCGTGCGGTGCTCGTGGCCTGGGACACGCTGACCGTGCCGACCTACCGGCACGAGGCACTCGCGAGCTACCAGAGTGGACGCGTCTTCGACGCCGACCTGCTCGAGCAGCTCGACCTGGCGCCCGAGCTCGTCGAGGCGATGGGCTTCAGCGCGGCGAAAGCGGACGGGTATGAGGCAGACGACTTTCTCGCAGCCGGCGTCGCCTTCGAGGAGGCCAGAGGAGGGAACGCGCTCGTGGCGAGCGGCGACCGGGACACGTTTCAGCTCGTCAGCGAGCAGACCTCCGTCCTGCAGCCGCAGAAGGGCGGCGGCGCGCTGGCGCGCATCGGGCCGGACGAGGTGCGCGAGCGATACGGCGTCGACCCGAAGCAGGTGCCCGACTTCATCGCGCTCCGTGGCGACCCGTCCGACAAGATCCCCGGCGCCCGCGGCGTGGGGGCGAAGACGGCCGCCTCTCTGCTGGCGCAGTACGGGAGCCTCGAGGCGGCACTCGAGGCGGGCCGCTTCGCCGCCGAGGCGGACGCGCTCCGGCTCTATCGGCACGTGGCGACGATGGACGCAGCGGCGCCCTTGCCGCCGCTGGAGGACCAGGACCCGACGTGGGATCGCGCCGCCGCGCTCGCGGACACGTGGGGGCTGGGGAGGCTCGCGGGCCGGCTGGAGGCGCTGTCGACCTCCTGACGAACCCCGCGCTCGCGCACCTCCATCCAACGGGGAACCATCCCGAACGTCAGGACCGGCTGCTCGGGCTGAGCGGCGAGACGGTTGAGCGGTACGCAAGCGAGGAGCAGCTCGCGCGAGTTCACGCCGAGCCGTACCTCGCGCTCCTCCGCGCCGTCGATCGGCCCGGGCATCTGGACGCCGACACCGTCTGCTCCGAGACGTCGTGGGAAGCGGCGACGCTTGCGGCGGGGATCACGCTCGAAGCAGTCGACCGCGGCGGGTTCGCGCTCGTGCGACCACCCGGCCACCACGCGCTGGCCGATCGCGCGATGGGCTTCTGCCTCGTCAACAACGTCGCGGTTGCGGCGCGCTACGCGCAGCAGGAGCTCGGGCTCGAGCGAGTGGCGATCGTCGACTTCGACGTGCACCACGGCAACGGTACCGAGGCGAGCTTCCGCGGGGACGACACTGTTCTCTTCGTGTCGCTGCACCAGTGGCCGTTCTACCCGGGGACGGGCGGCCCTGGCACCAGCGACGCGACGACGCTCAACCTGCCGCTTCCGGCCGGCGCCGGCGACGCCGACTACCGCGCGGCATTCGAGAGCGAGGTCGAGCCGGCTGTGCGCGGGTTCGCGCCGGACATCCTGCTCGTCTCCGCCGGCTTCGACGCCCACGAGGAGGATCCGCTCGCGTCGATGGAGGTGACGACGGGCGGGTTCCGCGAGCTGGCCGAGCGCTGCGCATCGCTCGCGCCTCGCATCGCGGCAGTGCTCGAGGGCGGCTACAACCTGGCGACGCTCCCGTCGCTCGTCGGCGCGGCGCACGAGGGCTTTTCGTCCTAGAACGCAAAACGGCCGGCTTTCGCCGGCCGTTCGAACCACTCTTTGCTGCCGCAGCGTTCCTCGGAAGAATCGCTTAGCCCGAATAGTCGTCGCTGCCGGCGGCTTTCTCATCACCCGCGCTTCGGGATCCGTATCCCCCACGGTGGGGGATCGGGAGGGTCAGCGCCGGGCGATGGCGAGCTGCTCGAGCGCGTCGCGGCGGGACGAGACGCCGAGCTTTCGCAGGAGGCTCTTCACGTGCGAGCGCACGGTGTGCTCCGAGATGAACAGCCGTTTCGCGATGTCGTCGGTCGACAGGTGGTCGTCGAGGAGCAGCAGCACTTCGACCTCGCGGGCCGAGAGTGCTTGCGCGATTCCATTCGGGACGCCGCCGCCGAGCCGTCCACCCGTCCGCAGCTGGTCGAGCAGGCGGCGGGCGATCTCGCCCGAAAGCGCGGCTTCGCCGTTCGCGACCCCGCGCAGGAACGCAACGATTCGCTCCGGCGGCTCGCTCTTGAGCAGGTAGCCGGCGGCACCGCCCCGGATCGCAGCGAGAAGGTTCTCCTCGGTGCCGGACGCGGTGAGCACGACGACCTCGCACCCCGGCGCTGCAGCGCGCAGTCGGGGGAGCGCCGCGAGGCCGTCGAGGCCGGGCATCGACAGGTCGAGCAGCACGAGATCGGGCTGGAGAGAGTGCGCGAGCTCGAGGGCGGCCGCGCCGTCCGCGGCCTCACCGACCACATCGAAGCCGCCCGCCCCGAGCAGCGACGAAAGGGCATCGCGCGTCAGCGGATGGTCGTCGACGATCAAAATTCTCTCGGACATGTTTCCTCTCATCGGCAGACGGCTCGTTGCCGATTAGGGGGACGTGCAGACCAAGAATCCAAAGGACACCTTCGAGGCGTGGCTCGTCGGTGAGTTGCTGCTCGTTGCCCTGCTCGGCTCGGCGACGGCTCTCTTCCTGACGAATCCGATCCTCCGCAACACGTACGAGCTCCCTGAGGGCCGGCTCGTGCTCGACACCGCGGTCGTTCTTGCCGCGACGATCGTCGCGATCCTCGCCGGCGTTCGCTTCTCGGTGGAAGGACGCGTGCTCGACCTGCTGCTGGCGGCCGGCTTCTGCGTCGCCGGCGTCGGAACCCTTGCGTTCTCGGTTGCGCCCGTTCTCGGGGGCTCGAACCAGGGCGCTCCCGAGGCGTGGGCGGCGATCGGCTCCCGCGTCCTCGCAGCGACTCTGATCGCGCTCGCGCCGCTCGTGCCAGCGCCGCGGATCATCGCGCGGAAGCGCGCACTCTGGGCCGGGATCGCGATGCTTCTCGCCGCGCTGTTCGCGATCTGGCTGCCCCTCCACGGCTTCAGGGCCCGCCTCAGCCTGCTCGGTTCGGCCGGCAACGGCGACCGTGCGTTCGAGCTCACGGTCGCGACGTCCTTCCTGGCCCTTCTCGCGCTCGTGGCGGTGATCGGCTTCGCCATCCGCTACCGGCGGCGCGGGGACGACCTCGACAGCTGGCTCGCGCTCGGAGCGACGCTCACCCTCTTCGCCGAGCTGCACTATGTGCTCACCCCGCACGTCTCGAGCGACTTCATCTCCCAGGGCGACTTTCTCCGGCTGCTCTCCTACGGCGTCCTGCTCGTCGGTGTCTGGCGCGCGATCAGCTTCGCCGAGTTCGGCCGCGCCGTCGCCGAGGAGCGAGCCCGCGTCGCGCGCGAGATCCACGACGGCCTGGCGCAGTACCTCTTCGCCGTCTCGACGCACGCCAGCATGCTCGAGGCCGGCGCACCGCTCGACAAGACGCTTCCGAAGCTCAAGGAGGCAGCGGCGGCCGCGCAGCAGGAAGCGCGCTTCGCGGTCCTCGCCCTCTCGTCCGCCAGCGGGACAGCTCCCTTCGACGCCGCACTCCGCCGCTACATCGAGTTCCTCACCGCCGACGGCTCGTTCGACGTGGACATCGAGATCGATCCGGCGATCCTGCTCGCACCGGATGAGCAGATCGAGGTGTTCCGGATCGTCCAGGAAGGTCTCGCGAACGTCCGCAAGCACGCGGGCGCCCACCATGCCGAGGTCTGGATCGGCCAGCGGCTCGGGCGGCGGATCGTGAGCGTCCGGGACGACGGCATCGGCTTCGACGGCGAAGGCGCGGCGGCCGGCCAGGGTCTGAAGAACATGCGCTTGCGCGCCGACACGATCGAGGGCGGCTTCGCGCTGCGCTCGCGACCCGGCCGCGGCACTGCGCTCGAGGTCGTTCTACGGGCTTAGGTCAGCAAGGCCTGGTGACCTGGTGGTACAGGCTCGCCTGGGCGATCAGACCCGAGCGGGCGTGGGTCGTCTTGGCCGTCATCGAGTAGCGCCCGGGCTTCCAGCGGCCGTTCGCGCAGGCCATCTTGTACGCCCGCGGCGTCAAGTCGAAGCCGAAGTTCGGGCCGCCCTCTGCGCAGTTGTCGACGAAGCCGGTGCGCGCTCGGCTGATCCGCGTCGTCTTGCCTGCCGCCGAGACGAGGTCGATCTGGATCGAGACCCTTAGCGTTCGCTTTGTGAGGCAGGTCGCCTTGCCGTCGAGCCAGACCCCTTTCATCTCGCCTCCCGTCGGGCTCAGTAGCACGCGGCTGACGACCTTGAGGCTGCCACGCTGCGCCATCCCCGTTGCCTCAGGCAGGTCGGCGGCGATTGCGGGAGCAGCGGAAGCGAGAGCGAGCACGGCGAGGAGTGTGCGCATCGCCACGAACCGTAACCCGGTCATGTCAGGAGATTGCAAATCATCTGTTCGGAGCCAGAGGCTTGATGTGAAACCTGAGCGGGTCTGTGGGGCCGCCCCAGACACGGCGCCAGGCCGTCTCGTCGTCCTCACGCAGGC
>JAXIPI010000194.1:0-4963 GCA_045403015.1 Gaiellaceae bacterium
CACCCGGTCGAGCAGGCGGCGCAGCTCGGGCTTCTCCGCCACCTCCGCCTGCAGGTGCGACTTTGCCCTGCTGGTCGCCGCCGCGAACACCTCGCCGGCGAGGTTCTTCCGCCGCCGCTCTTCGAGTAGCCCGTTGGACTCGAGGAACGCCCGGTGCTCCTCGATCTTTCCCCACAGCTCCGGCACGTTCTCGCCCCGGACCGCCTCCGTCAGAACGATCGGGGGCCGCCACTCTCGATCGCGGTCGAGCGCCAGGATCGACCGGACCTCGTTCATCATCGTCTTCGCGGCTGGGTGATCCATCTTGTTGATCGCGATCACGTCCGGGATCTCCATGATCCCCGCTTTGAGAGCCTGTACCGAGTCACCGGAGCCGGGCATCAGCACGAGGAGAACCGTGTCCGCGATCCCGATTACCTCCACCTCGCTCTGACCCGCGCCGACGGTCTCCAGCAGCACGATCTCCTTGCCGGCCGCGTCGAGCAGAAGTGCAGCCTGCAGCGTGGCCTCGGCGAGCCCGCCGAGGTGTCCGCGCGTGCCCATCGAGCGGATGAACACGCCGGGGTCGAGGAAGTGATCGGAGAGCCGGATGCGGTCGCCGAGCAGCGCGCCATGCGTGAATGGGCTCGACGGATCGACCGAGATCACCCCGACTGACCGCTCCTCGGTGCGGATGTGCCGGACGAGCGTGCTGATCAGGGAGGACTTGCCGACCCCCGGCGGTCCGGTGACGCCGACGACGAACGCCGAGCCGGTCTCCGGATAGAGCTCGCGGACGAGCGCGTAGGAGAGCGGGTCGCCGTTCTCGACGAGTGAGATCGCGCGAGCGAGCGCCCGACGATCGCCGGAGCGCACTCCGGCCGCAAGGTGGTCGAGCGTCCAGGGCTCCCGCGGGCTCATGCCACCACCTCCGCATCTCGCGGCGCAAGCACAAAGGCGGCCAGGGCGGCAGCGAGATAAGCGGCGGCCGCTCCACCCCACACCCAGCGTGCACCGAACGCGTCCGTGAGCGCGCCGGCGACGACCATCCCCACTCCGAGCAGCGCGTAGTTCGACGCCATGATCACTGTGAATGCCCGGCCGCGAAGCTCGTCGGGGGCACCACGCTGGACGAGAAGCGCGTTGCATACGACCGCGGCGCCGTTTCCGAGCGACGCCAGAATCACGGCGGGAACTGCCACCGCAATCGTGGGCGCCACCGCAGCGATGCTGTAGCCGGCCGCCATGAACGAGATCCCGAGCCCGTACAGCCAGCTCACTCCGAAGCGTTCGACGAAGGTCCCCGCGGCGAAGCTGCCGATCGTCAGACCAAGCCCGCCTGCGCCGACGAGGACGCCGAAGCCGATGTTGCCGCTCTCGAGCGCAACCTTTGCGAGTACGACCTCGGCGACGTTGATCGCCGCGTTGCCGAACATGACGATGTTCCAGGCTACGAGCACGGTCAGGAGCGCGCGCGAGCGCAGGACGATGTTGATCCCGTCACCGACGTCACGCCAGTGGCCGCGGCTTTCGACCATGCCGACCTGCATCTTCGCGCCGGGGATCCCGGCGAGCAGAGCTGCTGAGAAGAGGAACGTCAATGCATTGATCCAGTAGGCGAGATCCGGGCCTTGTGCTGCAATCAGGATGCCGCCGACGACCGGACCGATCAGCCATGTCAGGTTGTCGCCTGTCTGCAGTAGCGACGTCGCATTCGGCAGGTCGTCGTCGTCCACCAGGTTCGGCAGGCCGGCATAGACCGCGGGCCGGAAGAAGCCGGTCGCGACGCCGGAGAGCCCGGCGAGAACAACAATGGCCGTGGCGCTGCCGGCGAACGGCAGCACGCAGAAGATCGCGACACGCACGAGATCGGACACGATCAGCAGTCGCTTGCGGGAGAGCCGGTCGACGAGCGGCGCGAACAGGAACCCGATCACGATGATCGGAAGGAAGTCTGCGATCAGGAGCGCGCTGACCCAGGCCCCCGACCCGGTCCGGTCGAAGACGTCGACCGTGAGCGCGATCGCGGCCAGGTACGTCCCAACACCCGACCCGAGCGTGGCGACGAAGAGGCGCCCAAAATCGGGCGCGCGTCGGAGGAGGTCGAGGCGGAGGATGGGCGGAAGCTAACAGCCGGGCCCGGCCGACTCAGAGCTTGGCGGCCGCCAGGCGAGCCGCGAGCACGCTCCCGAATGCGCGCAGGTCGGCGGTCGGGATTCCCGTGCCGGGGCTGATTGCGAGCATCGCAGTGTCGCCGCGCCCCTGGCCGACAGCGATGAACTGGATCGTGAAGGGCACGGTTTCGGTCTTGCCTTGCTGCGTGATCGTCACCCGGGTGACTACCTTGAACGCCGTCGTCCGAGGCGCGAGCTTGGGGAACGCCATCCGTCCGGCACTCACGATCCTGACTTTCGTGTTCTTGTCTGTCGCGCCTTCGCGAAAGAAGTAGCCGATGCAGCGAGCGGTCGCCGGCTTGTCACTTCGTGTCCACGATTTCAGAGCGTCCGCCTTCGTCGCAAAGACCTCCGAAAACGACGCCACCGACAGGAAGCCTTGCGAGTGCTCGAAGTTCGTCTCGGCCTCGCCGGTGAGTGTTAGGTCGGATTCGTCCGGGTTGAAGCCGGGGCAGGTGGCATCGGAGTCCGGAGACGGAGGAACGCTCTTCCAACCCGCGGCGAAATCCGAGCGCTTGAGCACGATCGACCGCGCCTTGGCCCGGTCGGCCGGCGTGATCTTCTTCTTCGGGTCGGTGTCCGCCGCAAACGCGACCGCCGGGACGGCGATGCACAGGACGACGAAAGCTCCGAGGAGGCGGTTCACGCGCCGGGATCGTAACCCAGGTTCGGCCGGAGCCAACGCTCGGCTTCCCCAGCGTCCATGGCCTTGCGCGCCGCGTAGTCGACGACTTGATCTCGCTGGATGCGCCCGACCGCGAAGTACTTCGCGTCGGGATGGCCGAAGTAGAGCCCGCTCACGGCCGCGGCGGGAGTCATCGCATAGCTCTCCGTCAGGGCGAGCCCGGCCGACTCGGCGCCAAGCAGCTCGAAGAGCCTGCCCTTCTCGGAATGGTCCGGGCAGGCCGGGTAGCCGAAGGCCGGCCGGATGCCACGGTAGCTCTCCGCAATCAGCTCCTCGCTTGTCGGAGCAGCCTCCGGCTCGTACCACTCACGCCGTGCCTGCAGATGGAGGTACTCGGCGGCGGCTTCGGCCAGCCGGTCGGCGATCGCCTTGACCATGATCGCGCGGTAGTCGTCCAGCTCCGCCTCATAACGGGCCGCGAGCACGTCCGCTCCGTGCACGGCGACGCCGAACGCGCCGACGTGATCTCCGCTGGAGGCCACGTAATCGGCCAGACAGCGGTTGGGCCTCGAATCGCCCCAGGCCGCCTGCTGGCGCAGCATCGGGAAGCGAACGCCGCTCTCGAGCACGACGTCGTCGCCCTCGGAGTGCGCCGGCCAGAAGCCGTAGATCCCTTTCGCGTGCAGCAGCCCGTCGCGCACGATCTCGTCGAGCAGCTCGTTGGCCTCGTCATAGAGCTCGCGCGCCGCCGGCTGCTCGAGGATCGCCGGGAACTTTCCCTTCAGCTCCCAGGCGTGGAAGAAGAACTGCCAGTCGATGAAGTCGCGCAGCTCGGAGAGCTCCGGCTCGACGGAGCGCGTGCCGGTGAATGCCGGGACCGCAGGGTCGTCGTACACGAGTGGCTCGCGATTTGCACGAGCGGCGTCGATCGGGAGCAGAGGCCGGCGCTCCTTCTCCGCGTGGAGCTCGCGCAGCCGTTCCTGGTCGCCGCGATTCTCGAGGTCGAGCTCTCCGCGCCGCACGGGATCGAGGAGATCGGAGACAACCCCCACCACGCGTGAGGCGTCGAGCACGTGCACGGTCTCGCGGCCATAGGCGGGCGCGATCCGCACTGCGGTGTGCTGGCGTGAGGTCGTGGCGCCGCCGATCAAGAGCGGCAGCTCGAGACCGCGCCGCTCCATCTCCTTCGCGACGTGCACCATCTCGTCGAGGGACGGCGTGATCAGCCCAGAGAGACCGACCGCCTGTGCACCCTCCGAGACGGCCGTGTCGAGGATCGTGTCGCCCGGGACCATCACGCCGAGGTCGATCACCTCGTAGTTGTTGCAGCCGAGAACGACGCCGACGATGTTCTTGCCGATGTCGTGCACGTCGCCCTTGACCGTCGCCAGGACGATCTTCCCCTGCCCGCTGTTTCCGCCTGGGCCGTTGCTCCCGGTCCGCTCCTTCTCCTCCTCCATGTACGGCTCGAGATACGCCACGGCGCGCTTCATCGCCCGGGCGCTCTTGACGACCTGCGGGAGGAACATGCGGCCGGAGCCGAAGAGGTCGCCGACGACCTTCATCCCATCCATCAGCGGGCCCTCGATCACGTCGAGCGGCCGCGCCGAGACTGCGCGCGCCTCCTCGGTGTCCTCCTCGATGAAGTCGACGATCCCGTGCACGAGGGCGTGCTCGAGCCGCTTGCCGACGGGCGCCTCGCGCCACGAGAGATCCAGCTCACGCTTCGTGGCTGAGCCCTCGACGGTCGCCGCGAAGGTGACGAGCCGGTCGGTGGCGTCAGACCGCCGGTCGTAGAGGACGTCCTCGACGTGCTCGAGCAGGTCGGCGGGGATGTCCTCGTAGACCACGAGCTGGCCCGCGTTCACGATCCCCATGTCGAGCCCGGCCTTGATCGCGTCGTACAGGAACGCGGAGTGCATGGCCTCGCGGACGACGTCGTTGCCGCGGAATGAGAACGAGAGGTTGGAGATGCCGCCGCTCGTGCGCGAGTCGGGGCAGCGCTCCTTGATCAGCGGCAACGACTCGATGAACGCCTTCGCGAAGCCGTTGTGCTCCTCGATCCCGGTCGCGACGGCGAGGACGTTCGGGTCGAAGATGATGTCCTCCGGCGCCCAGCCATCACCGGTCAGGAGGTCGTAGGCACGACCGCAGATTGCGACCTTGCGCTCGACCGTGTCCGCCT
>JAXIPI010000109.1:0-4246 GCA_045403015.1 Gaiellaceae bacterium
CTCGGGCGCACCGACGCGCTCGGCCAGGCCCGCACGATCGATGCGCTCTACCGCTCAGCCGAGGCCGGCGAGCCGGTCACGCTGTAAGAGCTGCTTCGAGCGCGGCGTGGGCGTTGTCGCACACGGGTTCGCCGTGGGCGAGGAGTACGAGCTCGATCGGCAGGTCGAGCAGCGTGCGCAGCGCGTCGCGGACATCCGCAGGTGCGACGCCCTCGGAAAGCCAGGCGTCGGGGCAGATGCGGACGCCCCCGGGCGTGCCAAGCAGGATGTCGCCCGCTGCGAGAGCGCGCTGGGACGGGATCCACAGCAGCACTTCGGTGGTGTCGTGGGTCTCCTTCGGCTCGACCCCTCCCGGCAGCGTGTCCCCTGAGGCGAACGTGTCCGTGAACTCGACGCGCTCGCGTGCCTTCTCCGCCGCAGCCTCGGGGACCCAGACGCGCGCACCCGGGTAGCGGTCGAAGATCGTCTGGGCGCTGCGCGCGTGCCAGTACACCGTGAGCAGGATCTGCGGTGGCCCATGATGCTCGACGTCGCTGTCGAGCGCGTGCCAGAACCGCTCTTCGTCGTCCGCAGGCACGAGCGGATCGATCAGGACGAGGGCGTCTTCCTCCACGAGCGCGTGGCACGAGACCTCTGGCTCCCACCCGTCCGGTCCGCCTTCTTCGGGCGACCAGTCGGGATGTGTCGCGGTCCACCGCCAGAGCCGCGGCCGGATCTGCTCGATCTCCATCGAAGGACCCTAAACGTCAGGCGATGACGGCGAGCGGCTCGATCCGGCCGTCGTTGATCGTCCAGCCGGCGAGCGAGTCGCTGCCGAGGGACAGGATCAGATACGGCTTCCCTTGCCAGAGGCCGATGTTCTCGACGTCGGTGCGCGACGGCCGTGGCGGCGAGGAGAGGTGCGAGTGGAACACGGCGAGCTCGAAGCCCTCGTCTTCGAGAAACCACGTCTCCGGCGGCACGTCGAGCTCGAAGCGGTAGGGCGATGCGGCTGCGTTCCGCCCGCGCACGTACTTCTCGGCGACGCCGTCCTTGACGACCACGAGCCCGCAGGCCTCGTTCGGAGCTTCCTCCTCGGCGTGTCCGCGCAACTCGGCGCGGATCTCGGCCGGGATCACCACCAGACAGTCCGCTCCATCGACCGCGCCACGTCGTCGGCCTCCCAGAAATCGGCGGAGAGGTACTTCCAGCCTCCGTCTGCGAGCACGCAGACGACGACCCCCTCGTCGAGCTCGGACGCCACCAGCCGCGCCACGTGTGCGACGGCGCCCGCCGAGACTCCACCGAAGATGCCCTCGGTGTCGAGCAGCTGGCGCAGGCCGCGGACCGAATCCTCGTTCGACACGAGGATCTTCCGGTCGAGCTTCTCGACGTCGAGGATCGGAGGCACATAGCCGTCGGCGAGCGAGCGCAGGCCCATCACCGCCTCGCCCGGGAGCGGCTCGGCGGCCGCGACGACGAGGTCCGGGAAGCTCTCGCGGAGCCGCGCGCCGGTGCCCATCAGCGTGCCGCCGGTGCCGAGGCCGGCGACAAGGACATCGACGCGGTCGAGCGCTTCGGCGATCTCGGCGCCGGTGCCCTCGTAGTGGGCGCGCGGATTCGCCTCGTTTGCGTACTGGAACGGCATGAACCAGGACGGGTCGCGTTCAGCGAGCTCGAGCGCGAGCCGGACGGCGCCGTTGGAGCCCTGGTCGCCCGGCGAGTCGATGACCTCGGCGCCGAAGAGGCGCAACACGCGGCGGCGCTCGGCGGTTGCGTTCTCCGGGAGGACGCACGTGAGCGGGTACCCCTTGAGCTTCGCGACGAGCGCGAGCGAGATGCCGGTGTTGCCGCTCGTCGGCTCGAGCAGGCGTCGCCCGGGCTGGAGCTCACCCGTGGCCTCGGCCGCTTCGATCATCGCCTTCGCGATGCGGTCCTTGATCGAGCCGGTGGGGTTCTGCGCCTCGAGCTTGGCGAAGACGCGGACCGGCCCGGGAGCGAAGCGAGAGAGCTCGACCAGCGGCGTGTCACCGACGAGGTCGAGGACGCTCGGTGCGAGCGTGTTAGTGCCCACCGGCCATGGCCGGTAGGAGAATGAGCGAGCTGCCGTTCACGCGTGTCTCGAGCCCGTCGAGGGTTCGTACGTCCTCGCCGCCGAGGTACACGTTCACGAACGGCGCGATTGCGCCGCTCTCGAACAGCTGGCCTTCGAGCGCGGGGTAACGCCCGGCGACGTCCTCCAGGACCTCGCGCACCGTCTCGCCTACTCCGATCACCTCGCGCTCGCCGCCGACCTCGGCACGCAATGTGGGCGGGATCCGGACCTTGGTCACGCGTGTACCCCGGCGCAGAATTCGACGTAGTCCACGTACTCCGTGATCGTCGGGTGCTCGCCGCAGACCGGGCAGGACGGGTCGCGCTTCACGGCCACCTCGTCGACGGTCGTTCCGAGCGCGTCGAGCAGGAGCAGTCGGCCCTGGAGCGTCTCGCCGACGCCGAGCAGCAGCTTCAGCGCCTCGTTCGCCTGGAACGAGCCGACGATGCCCGGCAGCACGCCGAGCACGCCGCCCTCCGCGCAGCTGGGAGCGAGCTCCGGCGGCGGCGGGGTGGGGAAGAGGCAGCGGTAGCACGGTCCCTCGGGAGGGTTGAAGACTGTCGCCTGTCCCTCGAAGCGGTAGATCGAGCCGTGCACGACCGGGATGCCGTGCCAAACCGAGGCGTCGTTGACGAGGTAGCGAGTCGGGAAGTTGTCGGCGCCGTCGACGATCACGTCCCAGCCCTCGCTGAGGATCCGCTCGATGTTCTCGGACGTCAGCCGCTCCTCGTACGCCTTCACCTCGACGTCCGGGTTGAGCGCCTCGATCGTCCGCTTCGCGGAGAGAACCTTTGCCTCACCGAGCCTGTCGGTCGAGTGGACGATCTGGCGCTGCAGATTCGAGTCGTCGACGACGTCCGCATCGACGATGCCGAGCGTGCCGACGCCTGCGGCGGCCAGGTAGAGCGACGCGGGCGAGCCCAGCCCGCCGGCGCCGATCAGCAGCACGCGCGAGTTGAGCAGCCGCTCCTGGCCGGTCTCGCCGACCTCGGGGATCAGCAGGTGCCGCGAGTAGCGGCGGCGCTGGTCCGGTGTGAGGCTGCTCGGCGTCTCGATCGGATAGCCGTTGCGCTTCCAGTCGGTGAAGCCGCCGATCAGCGAGGTGACGTTGTCGTAGCCGAGCTCGCCGAGTGCCTTCGCTGCGAAGGCGGAGCGGGAGCCGCCGCTGCAGTACAGCACCAGCTCCGTCGAGCGGTCCGGCACAAGCCCTTCGATCCTCGACTCGAGCTGCCCGCGCGGAATGTGGACGGCGCCGGGGACGGCGCCTTCCTCCCACTCGTCGCGCTCGCGCACGTCGACGAAGACCGCTGAACCCTGACGCTCGCGCGCCTCGGCCGCGCCGACCTCGTCGATCTCATCCTTTACCTGCGCAAGCAGCTCTCTGTACGTCGCCATCTCTCTCATAAACGATACGCGCGACGCGGTTCTTCCCGTGCGGATTTCGTGGCTAGATGGTTGATGCCACGAGATCGTCTGTCTCGGGGCGTGGGCTGGTTGCTCTGGGACACGGCGGCAGGTCGCCGCCGATGCTGGTGGCATCGGTGGCGGGCTGGCGACGCGAAGCGGACGGCGCGGCTGGAAGGCTGCGTAGCGGCCTGGAAGCCGTGTCGGGAGCGGCCCAGACACGCCAGAGCGCGGCCCGAGCGCACGAGATCGTGGCATCAACCATCTAGTGTGGCCGCGTGTCCTCTCGTGCACGCACAGCCTTGGTTGTCGCGGCGCTCGCGGCGCTCGCCGCGGTTGTTGTCGCGGGCGCGGCGGTGCTCACCGCGGACGAGCGCGACTCCGGCGCTGCAACCGCCGTCCCACCGAAGCCGCGCAAGGGAGCGCCGCCGCTCGAGCTCTCGCTCGGGGTCCGCGATGACGCGCAGGCGCGGGAGCTCCGCCAGGCAGTGCAGCTCTACGAAGTCGGCCGCCGCGCCGAGGCGGGGCGGATCTTCTCGCGCCACGACTCGCTCGAGGCGAAGCTCGGCGCGGCCTTCGCGGCCTGGCCCGGGACCGAGGATCGGATCGAGCAGCTCGGGGCGCTCTACCCCCGCAGCGCGCTCGTCCAGCTCCACGTCGGGCTGGCGCGCCTCTGGGCGGACACCGGCGACGCCGGCGCGGCCTGGCGCGAGGCACGAGACGTCCAACCGGACACTCCCTACGCCGTCTGGGCGGACGACCTGCTGC
>JAXIPI010000428.1:0-8560 GCA_045403015.1 Gaiellaceae bacterium
CGTGCGCGCCTGGCGCTTCGGCGCAGACGACCTCCACCTCGGCGGCGTCGGCGACCTCGACCGCTACCTCGAGCGCTACGCCGAGCTGACCGGCCGCGAGGTGACGCGCGAGGAGCTGCTCGTCTGGGAGGTGTTCGGCAACGTCAAGTGGGCGACCGGCTGTCTCACCCAGTCGCGCCGCCACTTCAACGGCCAGGAGCGCTCCGTCGAGCTCGCTGTCCTCGGCCGCCTTGCTGCCGAGATGGAGTACGAGCTACTGGATCTGATCGACCATGCAGCATGACCGGCCGACACCACAGGAGCTGGCGGAGGCCGTGCGCGAGTTCCTGCAGGACGAGATCCTCCCGATCCTCGACGACCACCGGCTGAAGTTCCGGACGCTCGTCGCGATCAACGGGCTCGGGATCGCCGAGCGGGAGCTCTGGGCGACGACGCCTCCGCGCGAGGAGGACTGGGAGCTCGCGCGCCGCATCCGGGCCGGCGACGTGCCGGAGAACGCGGTCGCCCTCCTGAAGGAGCAGGTGGCGCAGAAGCTCCGCGTCTCGAACCCACGCCTTCTCGCCAAGTACGAGTGAGGCGCCGGCTCTACCTCATGCGGCACGCCGACGTCTCGTACGTCGATGAATCCGGCCGGCCTGTGAGCCCGGAGCACGTCCCGCTCACGGAGCGCGGGCTCGAGCAAGCCGAGAGGGCACGCGACGCGTTTGCCGGTGTCGAGCTCGACCTCGTCGTCTCGAGCAACCTGCCACGCACAGCGGAGACGGCGGCGATCGTCGCGCCCGGGCACGACGTCGAGCGCTGGCCCGAGTTCTCCGAATGGCGCGGTGGCCGGCTCGATGCGCTCCCGCCCGAGGAGCTCGAGTCGCTCTTCGTCGGCGCGCTGCGCGTCACCGACGAGGACGCCCGCTTCCTCGGCGGCGAGTCGCTCGGCGAAGCGCTCGACCGGATCCATCCCGCACTCGACCGACTGGTGGCTCGCACGTGGGACACGGCCCTCGCGGTCTTCCACGGGGGCGTGAACCGGATCATCGTCTCCTACGCCCTCTCCGGCGACCGGACGTACTTCGGCACCTTCGAGCAAGCCCCCGCGTGCATCAACGTTCTCGACCTCGGTGACGACGGCTGGATCGTGCGCACCGTCAACTACGTGCCGTACGACCCGCTCCACCCCGCACGGTCAACGACGATGGAGCATCTCTGGGAGGAGCTCCGGGGATACTTCGAGCGCTAGACGAGTGCGCGGAGCGCCTCGGCGTCCTCCTGCAGCAGGTAGGCGCCACGGATCACCGTCCAGATCCGCATCCTTTCCTCGTCCAGCCCCGCCGCTGCGAAGGCGGCGAGGCGGCGCTCGAGCAGGTCGAGCCGAAGCCGGATCGGGAGCGGATTCCAGAGCCACGGCGGCACGTCGAACTCCGGCTCGCCGAGGAACGGCTGCGGGTCGATCGCCACGTAGCGGTCGCCGGCAGCGAGGATGTTCTGGTGGTGGAAGTCGCCGTGCACGAGCGTTGTCCGGCCGACGTCGATCGACGCGAAGAGCTCCCGCGCCAGCGGGGTCAACTCGTTGGGCTCCTCGTCGAGCCAGTCGAGGACGTGGTCGCCGATCCAGGGGAACGGCGCGGCGGCCGGCCGCCACAGCTTCAGCCCTACCCCGACCGCGATTGCAGTCGCCTCGGTGTCCGGCAGCGACGCGATGTCGGTACCGGGGCAGGCGCGCTCGAGGAGTGACGCACGCCGCCGGCGGTCGTGGCGGAGGAGACGGACGGCCCCGTCGCCGCCCCAGTGCGCGAGCGCGTCGGGCTCGAGGTCGTTTTCCCAGTAAGCCTCGGGCGTGACCTTCAGCACCGCGTCATCGCCGGCGGGAGCGACATAGCCGTGGAACGCGAGCGGGAACCTTGGCCCGAGCTCGACTCCCCACTCCGCCGCGACCTCGCGCGCCACTCCCTCGAGCGCGGCAATGTTCGGCTGCGTGCTCAGCTCAGTCTTTCGACCACCATTGCCATGCCTTGCCCGCCGCCGACACACATCGTCTCGAGGCCGATCGTGCCGTCGACCTCGTCGAGATCGTTGAGCAGGGTGCACATGATCCTGGCGCCGGTCATCCCGTACGGGTGTCCGAGCGCAATCGCGCCACCGTGCGGGTTCAGCTTCTCGCCGAACGGGTCGACGCCCAGCTCGCGGCAGACCGGAAGCACCTGGGCCGCGAACGCCTCGTTCAGCTCCATCACGTCGACGTCGTCGATCGTCATCCCGGCGCGGCCGAGCGCGACCCTGACGGCATCGATCGGGCCGACGCCCATGATCTCCGGATCGAGCCCGGTCACCGCGCTCGAGATGATCCTCGCCTTCGGAGTCGCGCCGATCTCCGCCGCCCGCTCCTCGGACATGATCACGAGCGCGGCAGCACCGTCGTTCAATGGGCACGCGTTGCCGGCCGTTACCTTGCCGTCGGGCTTGAACGCCGGTTGCAGCTCCTGAAGCTTCTCGTACGTCGAGCTCGGCCGGGGACCGTCGTCTGCCGAGACAACGGTGCCGTCCTCCTTCACGTACGGCGTCAGCTCCCGCTCGAAGAACCCCGATGCCTGTGCCGCCACCGCGCGCTCCTGCGAGCGCTGCGCGAAGCGATCCATGTCCTCACGCGAGACGTCGTAGCGCTCTGCGACGTTCTCGGCGGTGAGGCCCATCGGGATGTAGACGTTCGCGATCGCGCCCTCGCCGACGAGCTTCGGGTGCAGCTCCTCTGAGTCCTTGGGATACCCGTCGACCTGGGAGATCGACTCCACCCCGGCGGCGACGTAGACGTCACCCTCGCCGGCCTTGATCGCGTGGAACGCCATCCGCGCGGTCTGGAGCGAGGACGCGCAGAAGCGGTTCACGGTCGTCCCCGGCACACGCTTCGGCAAGCCCGCAAGAAGCGCCGCGCGACGGGCCAGGTTCATGCCCTGCTTCTCCTGCGGGAAGCCGCAGCCGACCATCACGTCGACGATTTCGTTCGGGTCGAGACCTTCCACTTGCCCGACCGCCTCCCTGATCGCGAACGCGAGCAAGTCGTCCGGGCGGACGTCCGTGAGCGATCCCTTGCCGGCGCGCCCGATCGGGGTGCGGACGGCGCTGACGATGACGGCTTCGGGCATCTAGTTCTCCTTAAGTGAAAGCGCTCTCGCCGGTCAGGGCACGTCCGACGATCAGCGTCTGGATCTGGCTCGTCCCTTCGTACAGCGTGGTCACGCGCGCGTCGCGAAGGTATTTGGCAACAGGGTATTCGTCGACGTACCCGTAGCCGCCGAGCACCTGCACCGCGGCGTTCGCGGCCCGGACGGCGGCTTCGCTCGCGTACCACTTCGCAATCGCCGCTTCCACCGTGTACGGCTTCCCGGCATCGGCGAGCGCCGCAGCCCTCCAGGTCAGCAGGCGGGCAGCCTCGGTCTCGACATGCATCTCGGCGAGCAGCTGCTGCACGAGCTGGAACGCCGCGACCTTCTTCTTGAACGCCTCCCGCTCCGTGGCGTAGCCCACGGAAGCGTCAAGGCAGCCTTGCGCGATCCCGACGCAGCCTGCGGCCAGCGAGATGCGACCGTTGTCGAGCGCGGACATCGCGACCTTGAAGCCATCCCCTTCGGCGCCCAGCATGGCGGAGGCGGTCACACGGACGCCGTCGAGCGAGAGCTCGGCCGTGTCCTGCGCCCGCAGGCCGAGCTTCCCTTTCATCGGCCGCGCTTCGAAGCCCGCGGATGCCGTCGGGACGAGGAAGGCAGTGATCCCCTTCGGCCCCTCCCCACCCGTTCGGGCGAAGACGATCGCTGTCGAGGCCCACGAGCCGAGCGTGATGAAGACCTTCGAGCCCGTCAGCACCCACTCATCGCCGGCGCGTTCGGCTCGGGTCGCCAGCGCGGCGGCGTCGGAGCCGCAGCCCGGCTCGGTGAGCGCGTAGCAACCGAGCCCCTCGCCGCTTGCCAGCTGGGGCAGGAGCTCCTGCTTCTGCTCGTCGCTCCCCCACTTGGCAACCGTCTTGCCGAAGAGCCCGTTCGAGACCGAGACGATCCCGCGGACCGAGGAGTCCGCCTTGCCGAGCTCCTCACAGAGCAGGCAGTAGGAGACCGAGTCGAGCCCGCCGCCGCCGAGCTCCTCGGGCAGGCCCGCGGCGAGGAAACCGGCCTCGGCGAGCGTCGAGACGAGCGAGCGCGGCAGCTCCTCTGCCTCGTCCCACGCCTGCGCATGCGGTACGAGCTCACGCGCGCACAGCTCGCGCGCGGAGGCGCGGATCAGCTCCTGTTCGGGGGTGAGCGTGAAGTCCATGTGAAAGACGTGGGGGCCGTCTCCGGCCCCCACGATCCTTTCATTTCCGCGTCGTTGCTACCCGCGGGGCCGTCCGTCGACCAGCTGGCCGAACAGCACCCAGAGGCCGTTGTTGTACCGCATCGGCTGCTGGTGGCTGATGATGTAGTGGTCGGTCGTCGAGGTCTTGAGCCGCACGCCCGGGAGGGCGAACGGGTTGGTCTCGTTGAACGACAACAGGGCGTTCATCAGGCCCTGGCGGGTCGGATTCTTCCCCGCCTTGTACATCGCCTGGACGAACGTGTGCGCCTTGGCGAAGCCGTAGAAGTAGAGCCCGTTGTTCGCGTTCGCACTCGGGGCGTACTTGGCCATGATCGCCTTGTACTGCTTCATCGTCGCGTCGTTCGCCCACACCGGCGAGGCCGGGTCCTTCAGGTACGCGGCGCTGATCGAGCCGTTCACCGTCGCAGCGCTGGAGCGTGCGACTGCGATGCCCATGAAGGTGTCCGTCGCCGAGACGGAGTTGACGTAGATGTTCGCGGGCTGCCAGTTGAGCCCCCGGATGATCGCGTACGCCTGGATCGTCGGGGTCGGCGTGACGAAGATCATCAGCGTGTCCGCTCCCGTGGCCTTCAGCCGCGCGAGCTGGGAGGCGGGGGTCGCGCCGCCGAGCACGTCGTATGCCTGCTCGCCGACGATCAGCTTGTCGGCGGTCGCCTTGCCGAGCGCCGACTTGAAGCCGTACAGGTAGTCCTTCCCGTAGCTGTCGTTCTGGTACAGGACCGCGATCTTCGCGTTCGGATGATTCTTCTTGATGTCGAGGCCGTAGAGCCGCGCCTCGGCGATGTAGTCCGGCTGCCAGCCGATCGTCCACGGGTACTTCTTGTACTCCTTGCCGAACTCGCTGGCACCGGTCGAGACGAGGACGTGCGGCACCTTCTGCGCGTTCAAGTAGGGCTGCACCGCCTCGTTGACCTCGGTTCCGAGCGTCCCCACGACGGCGAAGACCTTGTCCTGCTCGACGAGCCTGCGCTGCAGCTGCACCGAGTTGACCGGGTTGTAGCCGTCGTCGTAGTACTTGAAGACGACCTGACGGCCGCCGACACCGCGCTTCTTGTCGGGACCGCGCCTGGCATTGACGTAGCTGAAGTACGCCTTCATCCCGACGGGGATCGGCGCATAGCTCGATGCCGGCCCGGTCAGCGGAAACGTGCCACCGATCGTGATTGAGTTGGCGGTGATGCCCGGGTCTGCCGCCTTCAGATCAGTCTTCGCAAACGCCGCCGGGATGGCAAGGAGCAAAGCTCCGATAATTGCCGCCCCGGCAAGTGAGACCCTACGCATAGAAACTCTCCCCTTGATAGTCAAAAAAAGGCCCGCTGGAAGGCGAGATTACTCCTTCTGGTGAACTTAGACAACGGGCGGCCATGGAAGTTAGAACTTGTAAAAGAGAATGGGTCACAGGAGCGCGGGATCCGTGACCGGAGCGTGGCACGCAAACCGCTCACAGAGGTAGACGGCGGGCTCGCCGTCGACAAGCGTCTTCCCAGCGAGCAACGGCACTTCGTCGTCCGGACCGACTGCGACCACCGTGGTCGGCTGCCAGGGCCGGAGCGCCGCGCGGGCAACCTCGGAGTCGACCGGTCCCAGGATCGCAAGCTCGCGCGGAGTGCTCAGGTGGAGGTCGAGTGCGCAGAGCGCCCACCCGAAGGCGGTCGGAGCGCGCTCGAGCGCAGGCCGAACAAGACGCAGCACCGAGACCGCCCGGCGCTCGAGCTCGTCGTCGCCGTAAATCCGCGAGAGCCGCATCAGTACGTGCGCGAGCATCGAATTGCCGGAGGGAAGGGGGTGGTCGTCGAGGTCCTTCGTCCGCGCGACGAGGCGCTCGCCGTCCACCGGGGAGAGGAAGAAACCGCCGTGCTCGTCGTCGGCGAAGAGCTCGAGCGCGAGCCGGGCGAGCCGGTTCGCCTCGCGGAGCCAGCGAGGCTCTCCGGTTGCGACATGGAGCTCGAGAAACCCGTGCGCCACGTTTGCGTAGTCGTCGAGGTAACCCGCTCCGCTCGTACGTCCGTCGCGATAGCTGCGCCGAAGCCGGCCGCTGTCGTCGGAGAGCGGACCGAGCAGGAAGTCCCCCAGCCTTCGGGCCGCGTCGACCCAGTCGAGCCTCTCGAGGCGCCGCCCGGCCTCTGCGACGGCGGCGAGCGCCAGTCCGTTCCACGAAGCGATCGCCTTGTCGTCGCGAAGCGGCTTCGGCCGCAGCTCGCGGACCTCGAAGAGCCGGGCGCGCAGATCCTCGTCGAGCTCGCCCCGGATGATCGAGCGCCCATGCTCGAACGGTTCCAGCAGCTCGGCCGGCACGCCCTCGTCCTCCGTCCAGGTGAACGTCAGCCCTTCGACGCCGTCGGTGTCCGCATCCTGCGCGGATGCGAAGCCGCCTTCGGGGAGCAGCAGCTCCCGGAGCAGGTACTCGACCGTCGATTCTGCGACCACGCGATACCGGTCTTCCCCGGTGACGAGCCAGGCATGAAGGTAGGCCGGCGCGAGCAGCGCGTTGTCGTACAGCATCTTCTCGAAGTGCGGCACGAGCCAACGGTCGTCGACCGAGTAGCGATGGAAGCCGCCGCCGAGCAGGTCGTACATCCCGCCGGCGGCCATCCCGTCCAGCGTCTTGACGACCATCGCAAGGCTCGTGTCATCGCCGCGGCGCAGCAGGAACTCGAGCACGGGCGCGTTCGGGAACTTCGGCGCGCGCCCCCAGCCGCCGAACGCCGGCTCGAACGCCGCGCCGGCGGCGCGAGCAGCTCCGGAGAGAAGATCCGCGGTCAACGGCTCCAGCGAGGGGCGGAGCGAGGCCGACTGACGGACCGCCTCGACGAGCTGTCCCGCCGAGCGCGCGACGTCGTCTCGCCGCTCACGCCACGCCTCGGCGATCGCCTCGAGCACCTGCCGAAAGCTCGGCATCCCGTGGCGCGGTTCCGGCGGGTAGTAGGTGCCACCGTAGAACGGCTCACCGGCCGGCGTCAGGAAGACCGTCATCGGCCACCCACCTTGGCCGGACATCGCGACGACGGCCTCCATGTAGACGGCGTCGAGATCGGGACGCTCCTCGCGATCGACCTTCACGCTCACGAAGTGCTCGTTCATCACCGCCGCGGTCGCCGGGTCCTCGAACGACTCGTGCTCCATCACGTGGCACCAGTGGCAGGCCGCGTACCCGATCGAGAGGAGGATCGGCCGTTCCTCCTCGCGCGCCCGCGCGAGCGCCTCGTCGCCCCACGGGTACCAGTTGACCGGGTTGGCTGCGTGCTGGAGGAGGTAGGGGCTGGTCTCCGCGGCGAGACGGTTCATACCCCGAGCTTGCCACGCACTCGCAATACTCGGTCGATGCCTCCCCTTCCGAGCGGCACCGTTACCTTCGTCTTCAGTGATGTCGAGGGGTCAACGGCGCTCCTGAAGCAGCTCGGCGACCGCTTCGACGACGTCCTGTCCGCGCACCGGCGGTTGATGCGCGAACGCTTCGCAGAGCACGGCGGTGTCGAGATCGACACGCAAGGCGATGCGTTCTTCTTCGCCTTTCCACGTGCCCGCGATGCAGTCACGGCGGCGGTCGAGGCGCAGCGCGCGCACGCCGAGCACGATTGGCCCGACGGCGTCGACGTCCGCGTCCGGATGGGCCTCCACACCGGCGAGCCCGCTCTCGGCAGCGAGGGCTACCTGGGGCTCGATGTCGTGCGGGCCGCGCGGCTCTGCACGGCCGGGAGCGGCGGCCACGTGCTGCTCTCCGAGACCACCCGCGCGCTCGTCGGCTCCTCGCTGCCGGACGGAGTCTCGATCTTCCCGCTCGGCGAGCGCCGGCTGAAGGACATCGACGAGCCCGAACGGGTATTCGAGCTCGAAATCGAGGGCGCCGCACAGCCCGAGGCGCCTGTGCAGGAGGCTCCACAACCAGACGAGGGTGACCTGGGGATGGACTTCGGCAAGCGGCTGGCGGCGCGAATCCAGGCAAGCGTGAAGCAGTCGGTCCAGGTGTCGCTCGAGAAGGCGCTGTCGGACGTGGACGCGCTCGCCGACCGGGCGGCGAAACATCCAGACGAGATCGCCGAGCGGATCGAGCGCGAGCGCTTGGAGGGTTTGGCGGAATGTCGCTCGTCGCCGGGGTGCGATGCTCGTTCCGAGGCAAGGACGCAGGGAGCCCGCGGGCTGGTAGCCCGTGGGCGACTGAGGACGCGGCCTCGGGGCGAGCAGCGCGGCCCGGCGGCTCAGCCGATATTTCGCCGAACCCTCCTAG
>JAXIPI010000229.1:0-7144 GCA_045403015.1 Gaiellaceae bacterium
TGAGCGGCCCGGTCGCCCGGGCCGCTCACAGCAGATGCCGTCTAGCTGCCGATGATCGTGTGCGTCATCTTCCCGTGGGAGACGTTGCCCTTCATGTCCGTCGCCATCCACCTGAACGTGGTGGTGGTCGTGACGTGGAAGACCTGACCCGGCTCGCGCGGACCGGTCGATTCCCACAGCGGCGACGAGGAGTTGGGCGCCGAGCCGTCAGTCGTGTAGCGGATGACGGACGGCTCGTTCACGTACCTGAACGTCGTCGTGATCGGCGTGCGCGACGCCGGCGGGCCGGTCATCTCGACCTTGGGCGGCTTGTTGTCCTGCGCATAGGCGAGCGCGGACTCGAGCAGGCCGTAGTTTCCGGCCGCGAACTCGAGCACCTCGAACTTGCCCTCGGTCGCGTAGTCGGGCTGGAAGCCGACACCCGATTGAAGCGTCCCGCCCGCAACGACCGCACCGACCGCGTGAGGCAGCGCGAGCGCCTCGGTGAGGAGCACGTTCGCCGCGGGACTTGCCGGGTTCGGGTTCACCACCGAGGCGACGGTTCGGATCTCCTCGTTCGGCGTGCCGGCGTCGACCTTCACGACGTCGCCGGTGTCGAAGCCGGTCCTGTTGCTCACCCTGATCCCCGTCGCTCCCGGCTCGGATGCGACGGACAGCGTCGGGTTGACGTACCGGTCGGCCCCTGTCTCGAAGCTGTACGCGATGACGCCGCGGTTGTACCAATGCTCGTCGGCGCTGTTTCCTGCCGCCGAGTAGAGCACGTCCGCGATCGGTCCGGTGCGCTGCGGCAGGATCACCGTGTTCCGAACCTCCTTGATCCGGTTCAGGCTCTGGTCTCCGGCCTCGAAGAAGTACTTCTCGACGCCGATGTTCGCGTGCACTGCCGCGCCTTCGCCGCGGTCCGGGAGGTACGTGCCCGGCGCCCACATGAAGTAGCCGCCGAAGCTGTGGATGTTGTTCGAGAACTTGATGTTGTCGAACGTGTCCGCGACCCAGAGCTCGTTCTGAATCTCCGGCTCCGAGGCCTCGGACGGCCCGGTGAACACCTCGCTCGTGCACGACGTCGACGCCCCGATGTAGCCGTCGAAGAGCGTGCCGACCGTGTTGTTGCGGTTCTCGTCGACGCCCCACGCGGTCCGCGAGGCTGCGTCCGTGTTCGTGTACGGCAGGCCGCTGCTGGGGTTGACCCGAGGCGTCCAGAAGTTGGCCGCCGACGGATCGTCGGTCTCCTTGCCGCCGACGACGCAGTAGTTCGTCATGTTCTTCCGCTGCTGCGAGAAGTTGTACATCGAGTAGTGCGAGCCGTCCGGATTCGACGACGGCAGGATGAAGATGTCGAGGTTGTCGACGAACTTCCGCGTCCGCGCGTCGATCGCGTAGTTGCGGAGCAGCTGCTCGGCCGTCTCGAGACAGGTCAGCGGCGTCGCCCACTCGCGGGCGTGCTGCTGGCAGTAGAGGAACACGCCGACCTGCGAGCCGTCGCGCTTCTTGCCGATTCGCATCACCGAGTACTCGAACGGGCCGCGCTGCACGTGGCCGTTCGCCTCCGTCGTCAGGAAGTCCGACAGGTTGACCTTCAACCGCGGCTCCACGATCCCCGCTCCTGCATTGCCGCGGTACGTGAGCGCCACAAGCAAGGCGTTCGCCGCGGGGGTCGCGTTGATCGCCGCGACGACCTGCGCAGCCGTGCTCGAGAGCGCGTTGGCGGCGTCTGTGGCGAGGCTGACGACGAGGTCGTTCCCGCTCACCGAGACTGAGAGCGGTGAGCTGGCGACGCCGGGATGCCTGAACTCGGCGGTGATGTCGTTGCCGCCCTCGTGCCCCCACGCGCGAGACGTGAGCACGACCGTCTGGGACTGTGCGGTCGCCCCTTGAGGCGAGCTGCCGGAGCCCGTCAGGCCACTCATGTTCGCCTGCGCCCTACGCTGATAGCCGTTCGTCTTGTGCGGAAGCGTGATCAGCTCGGCGATGTCCGGGAACTCCGCCGCGAGCTCGTCGAAACGTGCGTAGACCTCGGTCGGGTCCATGTAGCGCGTCGTGAAGTCGGACATGAACTTCTTCTTCATCGGCGGGAGCCCGCCGCCCAGCCACGTCTGCACCGGCGCCTCGATGAACGCCCCGGTGCTAGAGCCGATCCGGATCATCGTTGGCTGCGGCGGCAGCACGGTGCCCGCGTCGCCGATGCGGACGAGCTCGCGGTGCTCGATGTAGGTATCCGGCGTCGTGTCAGGGTCGATGTTCACGTTCATGACTCGCGGGGTGGAGCTGATCGGCGTCCCGCCGCCCGTGTTCCAGGAGAGGGACAGCGCCGGCCCGGTGTACGTCGAGCCCGTGGGCGTCGAGCCGCCGAGGCGGTCCTTGGCCTCCACGGAGAGGAAGCGGCCGGCGTAGTTCTCGAAGTAGTCGACGCGGAGAACGACGATCTCGTCCTCGTGCGACGTCGTGCCGATCGTGTCGCCGAGCGCGGCCGCATCGGCCTGCTCCTCCGCCGTGACGTCGGCCTGCCGGTCGGCCAGCCGATCGCGCCACGTCTCCGGCCCTTCGATCGTCCTACCGAGGTCGAAGCCGGCGGCGTGGAACTCGGCAAGCTCCTCGGCAGTGCCGAAGACCGTGACGGTCACCGACCCGTCCGGATTATGGCGGAGATAGTGGTCGTTGAAGTCGATGCTGTAGGTGTCGTCTGCGAGCTGAAGGCGGATCGCAGCTGCCTTGTTCGGCAGCGTGACCTCGACAAGACTGCGGCCCTGGTTGGGGTCGATGCCCCGGCCCTCCTCGTCGCTCGCGGCTGCGCTGCCGGTACCCGCCAGCGCGAGAATCGTAAGAGCGAGCAGCGCTCGCCAAAAGCCCAGCAGAGTCATCGTGACCTGACCTCTCTTCCGGGGAACGGGAGTCAACACCGCGGCACCTTAAGAAATCTCGGATCCGGATGCCCCGCTTGGTACGTAGATTGGGATAGTGGCTCGTCTGCTGCTGTGCATCCTCGCCGCAGGAGTGACCGCCGTGAGCGGAGGCGCCGCGACGTCTGGCCCAGGGTCGATCGTCTTCCGTTGCGGCGACAACATCTGCCGCGTGGCGCCGGATGGCTCAGGGCGGACGCAGCTGACGAAGAACGGTCGCAGCCCCGGCCCGAGCTACGGCTGGCTCTCGGCGACGAAGGACGGGTCCCGGTTCGGCGTCGCGTTCGGCAACGAGGCATACATCCTCGACAAGTCCGGCCGGCGGGTGAAAGGACCATTTCGGAAGAACGGCGCAGTGCTCGTGGCTCAGATCCGGCCCGACGGCCGTCAGCTCGCGACGATCGAACAGGTCCCCGAGACCCTCGCGCAGGTTCCGCCGGCTCCACCCGTTCACGTCCTGACGCCATTTCTCTACCTCACAGGCGCCTCGGGTACCGGGCGAGATGCGGTCGCCCGGAGCACCGCGACCACGGGATGGCTGGGCAATCGCCTGATGCGCGACGAGTCGGCGCGCGCCGAGCCTTTCGAGCAGGGCATCTGCCTGCTCGCAACCAACGCCAGCCACGAGTGCGCACGACCGCTGGCAGTCGATGCGGGCCATGATCTCTGGGGACCCGCAGCTTCACCCAACGGACGTCTCATCGCCGTCGCCCGTGCCACCCACAAGGCGTTTGCAGGTGAGATCGCCATCTACAGCGCTGCGACCGGTGTCCGCGTGCGCTCCGTGACCACGGGTACTCGCGACTCGCAGCCGTCATGGTCTCCGGACGGCAAGCGGATCGTCTTCGCGCGCGGACGGTCGCTCTACGTCGTACCCGCCGCGGGCGGCCCGGCTCGCAAGATCGCGGCCGGCATCCAGCCCATCTGGGTCACCGGCTAACCGTTCGGCCCGGAATAGCGCGGCCTAAACGGGGTCCTGTGAGGTGTGACCGGTCTCTGGGCCACTTCTGTCGATCAGCCATGCCACGCGGGGGCGCACTCGGCGTTACCGTGTGTGCTGCCGTGTCCATGAGACGCCGACGACAAGAGGAGGACGCCGAGCAGGAGCTCGTCGAGCTCGCGGCGCTCGCGGACGGGTCGCTCGCGCCGGAGCGTCGCGCCGCGCTCGAGGCACGAGTCGCGGAGTCTTCGGAGCTCGCCGATCGGCTCGCCGAGCAAACGCGGGCGGTCGAGCTGACGCGGTCCGCCGCAGCCGAGGTGCAGGCCCCGGCGTCTCTGCGGGCGCGCATCGAGGCGCCGCAACGCGCGCGTCGCATGCCGATGCCGCGCCGCCTCGCCCTGCTCGGCGCCGGTGCGGCGGCCGTGCTGGCCGTCGCAATCGCGGTCAGCGTCCTGGGTACGGAGAGCTCAGCCGAGCAGTTCCACGCTGTCCTCGCACCAACCGATGTCGTGCCCGGGGCCGGCGGGGAGGCGACGCTGACCAAGACGGACTCCGGCTGGAAGATCGAGCTCGACGCCACGGGACTTCCCCGCCTCGAGGGCGGGCGTTTCTACCAGGCGTGGCTCCGCAACGCGGCCGGCGTGCTCGTGCCCGTCGGGACGTTCAACGAGGGCCGGGACGTCACGCTCTGGGCGGGGGTGTCCCCGAAGGACTTCACGACGCTGACCGTCACCCGCGAGCAGGCCGACGGCGACCAGGGCTCGTCGGGCGACAGGGTGCTCGTCGGGAGCGTCGACACGAACGGCTAACTAGCCGCCGTCGACGCGGCGCACCACCTGCTGGCGCGCGCGATAGAGGCGGCTCATCACCGTGCCTTCGCGGACCCGCAGGGCCTTGGCCGCCTCCTTGTACGAGAGGCCGGTGATGTCGACGGCGACGAGAACGTCGCGGAAGTCGTCGGGGAGCGCGGCGATGGCAGCGTAGAGCTCGCCTGCCTCGAGCGCCGCGTGCGGCTCCCGTGCCTGCGGATCGGCCACGAGGTCGAGCTGCTCGGGTAGTGGGTCGGGACGCAGGCGCCGCCCCTCGGTCCGCTTCTTCGTCAGGAACGTGTTGCGCAGCGCGCGCAGCAGGTAGCCGAGGTCGTCTTCGTTGCGGAGCAGGCGCGGCCGGGCGAGCACTTTCGCATACGTCTCCTGGACGAGATCCTCCGCGTCTTCGCGAGCGCCGCTGAGCGCCCAGGCGGCTCGATAGAGCCGATCCAGGTGGTCTCCGAGCCGGGCGGGGTCGAGCGCGCGATCCATCGGCGGCGTGGCCTGAGTCGGCCGGTGCATCCGACTGAGCATAGAGCCCGGGAATAGACGGCGGCGAGCGGCGTCCTTGGGAGCAACAAGCCCACCTGCTCATTCGAGAGGAGACACCCCATGACTAAGCGCACTCGCATCACGCACTTCGCGGCCGTGGCCGCCGCCATTGCCGGCGCAGCCGCAATCGCGGCCGAGCAAAGTCACGCCGCACCCTTCCAGAACCACCCGAAGCTCAAGCACGGCGTCCTGAAGGTCAACGGCACCGGCGCGAACGACAGGATCGCGCTTCGCCTCAAGACCGGCCAGCCCGGCATTCTCGAGATCGACTTCGGCGACGACGGCTCCGCCGACTTCCGGGTCAGGCGCGACCGCGTCAACAGGATCGCGGTCGACGCACGCGCCGGCGACGATTTCATCCGGATCGACGAGGCGAACGGCGCTTTCACCGACAGCATCCCGACGGCACTCGACGGCGGCGACGGAAATGACAACCTCGCCGGAGGCTCCGGAACGGAGTTGCTGCTCGGCGGTTTCGGCAACGACTCGATCGACGGCAACCGGGGTGACGACCTGGCGCTGATGGGCGCCGGCGACGACAGGTTCGTGTGGGATCCAGGCGACGGCAGCGACACGATCGAAGGCCAGGCCGGCTCCGACACGATGCTCTTCAACGGCGCCAACGCGGCCGAGCGCATCGACCTAACGGCGAACGGGAATCGACTCAGGTTCTTCCGAGATATCGGCAACATCACCATGGACACCGCAGACGTCGAGCGGGTCGACTTCAAGGCCCTCGGCGGTGCCGACGTCGTCACCGTCAACGACCTCAGCGGAACCGACGTCACGAACGTGAGGGTCGACCTGGCAGGCACCCCCGGCGGTGCGGGCGACGGCCAGATCGACCACATCGTCGTCAACGGGACTAACCGCAACGACACGATCGAGGTGAGCGGAGATGCCTCAGGTGTCGCCGTCTCCGGACTGACGACTGCTGTGGCGATCCAGAACCACGAGCCGAACGACAAGCTCGACGTCAACGGGCTTGGCGGCAACGACGGAATCTCGGCGGCGGCGCTCGCGGCCGGGGTGCTCGCCCTGACCCTGGACGGCGGTGCGGACAACGACACGCTCGCCGGCGGCAGGGGCGTCGAGGTCCTGCTCGGCGGCGACGGAAACGACTCGAGCGACGGCAACGGCGGCAACGACGTCGCGCTCATGGGTCCCGGCGACGACAGGTTCATCTGGGATCCGGGCGATGGCAGCGACACCGTCGAGGGCCAGGCCGGCGCCGACACGATGCTCTTCAATGGCGCCAACGCCAGCGAGCGCATCGACCTGTCTGCGAACGGCCAGCGGCTGCGCTTCTTCCGCGACGTGGCGAACATCACGATGGACGTGGACGACGTGGAGACGGTCGACTTCCGCGCGCTCGGTGGCGCCGACGTGGTCACGATCAACGACCTCACCGGCACCGACGTGCAGCTCGTCAGGTCCGATCTGGCCGGCGTAGCCGGGGGCACAGCGGGCGACGGCCAGCCCGACCAGGTGATCGTCAACGGCACCAACCGCAAGGATGTGGTCAGGGTCAGCGGCCGGAACGGCGCGGCCCGCGTGACCCGCCTCGCGGCGGAGGTGAGCATCGAGAACGCCGAGCCCGCCAGCGACACGCTCACCGTCAACGCGCTCGCCGGCAACGACGTCATCAACGCCGCTCCGCTCAGGTCGACCTCGGTCGCGCTCACACTCGACGGCGGCGCGGACAACGACGTCCTCGTCGGAAGCGTCGGAGACGACAACCTGTTCGGCCGTGCGGGCGACGACGTCCTCCGCGGCGGTCCCGGTCAGGACGCCCTCGACGGCGGCCCGGGCAACAACCTCCTGATCCAAGACTGACAAGAGCGACGCAACACGCTTCAGCCGGGGCCTCCGTTGGGGGCCCCGGTTCGTTCTAGATGGGTGCGCCCGCGGCCGGCTCGATGGCCGCCTTCGTCGTTGCCACCTTC
>JAXIPI010000417.1:0-33635 GCA_045403015.1 Gaiellaceae bacterium
CCGGACGACACCCGGCACCAAGAGGCTAGTGCCCCTTCCAGCAATACATGCCCGCTTCTGGCCCGCGATCACACGGCGCGAGAGACCACCCGCGCCCGTGCGCAGGCCACCAGCCTGCGCTGCGGACGCGTGCGGCCTCTCGCTTGGTGCTCCCGACCCAGAAGCTAGACGGCATTACTGGAAGGAGCACTAGATGGACTTCAACAAGCTGACAATCAAGACCCAGGAGGCCGTCGCGGCCGCGCAGGAGCTCGCGCGCCGGACGGGCAATCCCGAGCTCTATCCCGAGCACCTGGTGCTCGCCCTGCTCGACCAGGAGCTGCCGGCGCAGCTCGTCCCCGATCCGGCTGCGCTGCGCGCCGAGATCGAGGCCGCGCTCGCCACGAAGCCGGCGATCCAGGGCGCGGCGCAGCAGCCCAAGGCGGGCGCCGCGTTCTCCCGCGTCCTCGACAAGGCCTTCGACGAGGCGAAGAAGCTCGAGGACGAGTACGTCTCGACCGAGCACCTGCTGCTCGCGCTCGACGTCGTCCCGCGCGACGGGTTGCTCGCGAAGATCAACGAGGTCCGAGGCGGTCGGCGTGTGACGAGCCAGGACCCCGAGGGCACCTACCAGGCCCTCTCGAAGTTCGGCCGTGACCTGACCGAGGCCGCGGAGCAGGGCAAGCTCGATCCGGTCATCGGCCGTGACGAGGAGATCCGGCGGTTGATTCAGGTCCTCTCGCGCCGCACGAAGAACAATCCGGTCCTGATCGGCGAGCCGGGCGTCGGCAAGACCGCGATCGCCGAGGGTCTCGCGCAGCGGGTCGTCGCCGGCGACGTGCCCGAAGGCTTGAAGGGCAAGCGTGTCTGGGCGCTCGACGTCGGCGCGCTCCTGGCGGGGGCGAAGTACCGGGGCGAATTCGAGGAGCGGCTGAAGGCAGTCCTCGCCGAGATCAAGAACGCCGAGGGCCAGATCATCCTCTTCATCGACGAGGTGCATACGATCGTCGGCGCCGGCGCAGCCGAGGGCGCGGTCGACGCCGCTCAGCTGCTGAAGCCGATGCTCGCGCGCGGCGAGCTGCGCGCCGTCGGTGCGACGACGCTCGACGAGTACCGCAAGCACATCGAGAAGGACGCCGCGCTCGAGCGCCGCTTCCAGCCCGTCTTCGTCGGTGAGCCGTCGGTCGCGGACACGATCGCGATCCTGCGCGGCCTGAAGGAGAAGTACGAATCGCACCACCGCGTCCGGATCCGCGACGCGGCGCTCGTCGCCGCCGCCGTGCTCTCCGACCGCTACATCGCCGACCGGCAGCTGCCGGCCAAGGCGATCGACCTCGTCGACGAGGCTGCCTCGCGTCTGAAGATGGAGATCGACAGCTCGCCGGTCGAGCTCGACCAGGCCGACCGCGCCGTGCGGCAGCTGGAGATCGAGCTCGCCGCGCTGGGCAAGGAGTCGAAGGAGGTGCGCGAGCCGGTCGAGCGGCAGCTCGCCGACGCGAAGGAGCGGCACGCCGGGCTCGCCGGCCGCTGGGCGGAGGAGAAGACCGCGCTCGACCGGATCGGCGAGATCACGAACCGGATCGACGAGCTGCGCATGGAGGCGGAGCGCGCCGAGCGCGCCGGCGACCTGCAGCGCGTCGCCGAGATTCGCTACGGCGAGCTGCCGGCGCTCGAGAAGGAGCTGGAGGAGCGAGAGTCGCCGGACTCGCCGATGGTGAAGGAGGAGGTCGACGAGGACGACATCGCAGCCGTCGTCGCGTCCTGGACCGGGATTCCCGTCTCGCGACTGCTCGAGGGCGAGACGGAGAAGCTGATCCACATGGAGGAGCGGCTCCACCGGCGGGTGATCGGGCAGCACGAGGCAGTCGAGGCGGTCTCCAACGCCCTCCGCCGTGCCCGCTCGGGGCTCCAGGATCCCGACCGGCCGATCGGCTCGTTTATCTTCCTCGGCCCCACCGGCGTCGGCAAGACCGAGCTTGCGCGCGCCCTCGCCGAGTTCATGTTCGACGACGAGCGAGCCATGATCCGGATCGACATGTCCGAGTACCAGGAGCGGCACACCGTGTCGCGCCTGGTCGGAGCGCCGCCCGGCTACGTCGGCTACGACGAAGGCGGTCAGCTCACGGAAGCAGTGCGGCGGCGGCCGTACTCAGTCGTCCTGCTCGACGAGATCGAAAAAGCGCATTCCGAGGTCTTCGACGTCCTGCTGCAGGTGCTCGACGACGGCCGCCTCACCGACGGCCAGGGCCGCACGGTCGACTTCCGGAACACGGTGCTGATCATGACCTCGAACCTCCGGTCGGCCGAGCAGATACGCGAGCACTTCCGGCCAGAGTTCCTGAACAGGATCGACGAAATCGTCGTCTTCGAGGCGCTCGACAGGGAGCAGCTCGCCGAGATCGCGGAGCTCCAGCTCGGACGCCTGCGCGCCCGCCTGGCGGAGCGGAAGCTCACGCTCGAGCTGACCGACGCGGCGAAGGACGTGCTGGCCGAGGCAGGCTGGGATCCGGCCTACGGCGCCCGCCCGCTGAAGCGCGCGCTGCAGCGCCTGGTCGAGAACCCGCTCGCGCAGCGGCTGCTCGAAGGCGAGTTCGCAGAGGGCGACACGATCCGCATCGACGCGCAGAACGGGGAGCTCGCCTTCGAGCGGGCTCCCGAGCCCATCTCAGTCTGACCGCGCTGTCTGACCGCGCTGTCTGACCCCCGTCGTACCCTTTGTCACATGCTGCCGCCGATCGTGAACAGCGATCCGGGCGACGAGACCAGCGCCGAGTAGCGCGCGGTGTAGTCGCCGCTAGGAGGGCCAGCGGCCCGGTCCGGGCTCGCCCGGTTCGCCCTGCTCCCACTCGGAGCGGGGCGGTGAGAAGAGATCGAGCACGCTCGCCCCGTCCGGACCGGCCTCGGCGCGGTGGGGCGTGTTCGAGGGGATCTCCCAGGTCTCGCCCGGGCCGAGCTCACGCTCCTCGTCGCCGACGCGGAAGCGGATCGAGCCCCGGAGGACGAGCCCGAGCTGCTCGTGGTCGTGGCTGTGGGTCTCGGCGATCGCGCCCGGCTCGAGCTCGACGACGGCGAGCGTCAGCCGCTCGCCGTGCACGGCGCGCGCGGTGATCCCGTCCCAGACGCGCCGGGGCACGATCGACCGGACGTCATCGAACGCGCTCACGGGATGGGCTCGAAGAAGGTCGCCTCCGCGCGCTCCGGCGGCGCGCCGTAGATGAAGAGACGCAGCTCGTCCTCGTGCCGGTTCGAGAGCTGCAGCGGCGTGCCTGGTTGGACGACGAGCACGCTCCCCTTCACGAGCTCGTGCTGCTCGACGGCGCCGTCCTCGCCCATATGGATCGTGAGGGTGCCGTCCATGACGACGAAGACCTCTTCCTGGATCGGATCGCTGTGGCGGCGCCCGACGGCACCGGTCGGATAGCGGAAGAAGTTCGCACGCGATTGCGTCAGCGCCTCCGACACTCCGGCGGCGAGGCGTGGATCGCCCTCGCGGCGATGCTCCCAGTCGAGGTCGGCGGCGTGGAGGATCGTGTAGCCCACGCGGCCATTCTCACACGCAGCGGACGTGTCCCGGGGAGGGAGGGACACGTCCGTTTCTGTCAGGCGTACGAGCGACGCAGGGGAGAGAAGGCGACGTTGCCTCTCACGCTCGGCCCGAGGAAGGGGTGGAGCCGGCGGTGGCGTAGGGTTGTCGCGGCGGTCGCTCGATTCATGTCCCGAGCCTCGCAGCCGGCGAGCGTCCAGCGCCTTCGGCACGCAGGTGTCTGAGGGTGCGGTCTACCGCACTCTTTGAGCCGCTTCTATTTCAGATAGCGGTCGAACCACTCGAGCAGGAGCTCGAAGCGTTGCACTCTGTGGATCGGATTCCCCGAGCGAGACAGCTCATGGCTTTCGACGGGGAAGCGCACCATCTCGACGTCCTTCTTCAGCAGCCGCAGCGTCGTGAAGAGCTGCTCGCCCTGCTCGATGTTGCAGCGGAGATCCTGCTCGGAGTGCAGGATCAGGAGCGGCGTCTCGATCTCCTTCGCGTACGTCCAGGGCGACATCTGGAGGTAGGTGTCGACGTCCTCGTGGACGAAGGCGCCGTGGTAGCCCTTGAAGACCCAGCCGATGTCGCTCGAGCCGTACATCGAGACGAGGTTGTTCACGGCCCGCTCGGAGCACGCTGCCTTGAAGCGGTTGTTGCGGCCCACGATCCAGGAGGTCATGAAGCCCCCGTACGAGCCGCCGAGCACGCCCATCCGAGCGGGGTCGCAGAAGTCGAAGCGCTTCAAGGCCTCGTCGGCGACGGCCATCAGATCCTGGTAGTCCACCGTCCCCCAGCCAGGCCCGAGCTCGCCGGGGCCCATGATCGCGCGGCCCCACGCCTCCGAGTACCCCGACGAGCCGCGCGGGTTCGAGTACACGACGGCGTAGCCCGCGCCGGCGTACACCTGGGTCTCGTCGAAGAAGCCGTTCCCGTACTGGGTGAACGGCCCGCCGTGGATGTTGAGCAGGACGGGATAGCGCTTTCCCTCCTCGAATCCGGCTGGGCGGGCAATCCACGCCTCGACCTCGGACCCGTCCTCGGAGACAGCAGTGAAGCGCACAGGCGTGACGAGCTCGCGGCCGTCCGCGAACGCTTGGCCGACGTCGGTCACCTGCTCCTCGCCCACGTAGAGCTCGGTCAGGTTGGGCGCGGTCGTCCCGGCCCGCGCGGTCACACCGTCGCGGACGTCGAAGCTCGTGAGCACGATCTCGCCGCCGTGCACCAGCTCCGGCTGGTCGCCGTCCGGCGACACGCGATAGAGGTGGACGTTGCCCCCGTCCTCGACCGCGAAGACGATCGAGCCCTCGTCCCAGATCGGCTCGCGCAGGTCGGGATAGGGGTCGCAGTTGCGGTCGAGCGAGGTCGTGAGCAGGCGCAGGTCGCCGCCCGACTTCGCGTCGACGACGCCGATCTGTATGTGGCGTGGAAAGTCCAGTCCGGCCGGCGACCACTTGACTGCGAGCAGCGATCCGTCGGGAGAGTACGAGGCTGCGGAGTAGCTGCCGTCGCCGGGCGTGAGCCGTTTCAGCTCACCGCCGGCGGCGGGCGCGACGAAGATGTCGGCCTTCAGCTCGATATCCCAGTCGTCGTCGCGCGAGGAGGTGAACGCGATGCTCTTCCCGTCGGGAGTCCAGGTCGGCTGCCCATCCTCGAAGTCGCCGTCCGTGAGCTGCTTCGCTTCGCCTGATCCGTCGGCCGCGACGACGAAGATGTGGCGCCGCCGGTCACCCGTCCAGCCGACGCTGTCGAGCTTGAACTGGAGCCGCTTGAACCGCCGCGGCGCGCGCTTCTTCTCGTCTTCTTCCTCGTAGGCCTCGTCCTGGACGCGCGCCGAGAAGGCGATCTGCGACCCGTCCGGTGACCACGCGAGCTCGCCGACATCCTCTTTCAGGTCGGTCAGGCATTGCGGCTCGCCGCCGCCGGCGGGCATCACGTACAGCTGGCCGCGCGCCTTCTCGTCGCCGCGCTTCGAGGCGAACGCCAACCGCTCGCCGTCGGGCGACCAGCGCGGCTGCGAGTCGTTCTTCCCGGTGGTGAATCTCCGCGGCGGCTCGGAGCCGTCCGTTTTCGCCATCCAGATCGACTGGCGGTACTCGTTCTCGTCCTTGTCGATCGACCAGACGACGTACGCGACGTCGCCGCTGGTCGGGCGCAGGCGCGGGTCGGAGACCCCCGTGAGCTCGTAGACGTCCTCGGGCCGCATACCTCCCACGGCGCGAATCTATCTCACGTAGCGTGCTGCGGGATGCGCGTCCTCGTCGTCGGGTCGGGCGGAGTCGGAGCGGCGGTCGCTGCGGTCGCGCGGCGTCGTGACTTCTTCGAGCGGATGGTGTTCGCGGACGTCGACGAGGATCGTGCCCGGCGCGCGGTCGCTCCGCACGGCGACGATCGCTTCGCAGCCGCCGGCGTCGACGCCTCCGACGCCTCGTCTGTCGCCCAGCTCGCCCAGGCCGAGCGTGCCGACGCAATCCTGAACGCCGTCGACCCGCGCTTCAACCCACCGATCTTCCAGGCCGCTTTCGACGCCGGGTGCACTTACCTCGACATGGCGATGACGCTCTCGAATGCCGAGACCGGCGAGAAGCTCGGCGACGCCCAGTTCACCCAGGCGGATCGGTGGGAAGAGGCCGGCCGGCTCGCGCTCCTCGGCATCGGCGTCGAACCCGGGCTCTCGGACGTCTTCGCTCGCTACGCCCGAGACGAGCTCTTCTCCGAGCTCGACCTGATCGGCGTGCGCGACGGCGCCAACCTCCAGGTCGAGGGCTACGACTTCGCGCCCACCTTCTCGATCTGGACAACGATCGAGGAGTGCCTCAACCCGCCGGTGATCTGGGAGCGCGATCGTGGTTGGTACACGACCGAGCCGTTCTCCGAGCCCGAGGTGTTCGTCTTCCCGGAGGGGATCGGACCGGTGGAATGCGTGAACGTCGAGCATGAGGAGGTGCTTCTGGTCCCGCGCTGGGTCGACTGCCGCCGCGTCGACTTCAAGTACGGGCTCGGCGAGGAGTTCATCGAGGTGCTGAAGACGCTGCACAAGCTGGGGCTCGACTCGACGAAGCCCGTCAAGGTGCGCGGCGTCGAGGTGGCGCCTCGCGACGTCGTCGCCGCCGCCCTTCCGGACCCGGCGACGCTCGGCGACCGGATGCGCGGGAAGACGTGCGCCGGAACGTACGTGACCGGAACGGGAAAGGACGGCCGGCCGCGCAGGACATACCTCTACCAGGTGCTGGACAACGAGCAGTCGATGCGGGAGTGGGGGCACCAGGCGGTCGTGCTCCAGACGGCGCTGAACCCCGTCGCCGCGCTCGAGTTGCTCGCGGCGGGCGAGTGGCAGGCTGCCGGCGTCCTCGGCCCCGAGGCGTTTCCGCCGCAGCCGTTCCTCGACCTCCTTGCGGAATACGGCGCGCCGCACGGGATCGAGGATCGGTAGGTTTTGGTCGTGAGCGCAGTCGCCACCGGTGCCGAGGCCGTCGAGTGGAATCTCTCCGATCTCTACGAAGGCCCCGGCGACCCCAGGATCGAGTCCGAGCTCGACGAGGCCCTGACTGCGTCGCAGGCCGTCCGTGAGCGCTACCGCGGGAAGCTGGGCGAGCTCTCTGCAGCCGAGCTCAACGACGCAGTCGCAGAGCTCGAACGGATCAAGTCCACCTCGACGCGCGTCGAGACGTACGCGCGCCTCCGCCAGGCCGCCGACAGCTCCGATCAGGCCCGCGGTGCGCTCGTCCAGAAGGTGCGCGAGCGGAACACGCAGATCGAGACCGAGCTCCTCTTCTTCGACCTTGAGTGGAGCGCGCTCGACGACGACACCGCCGAGCGGCTGCTCGCCGATCCCGCGCTCGACACCTACGCCTCCGTCCTCCGCTCCGAGCGCCGCTACAAGCCGTACCAGCTCTCGGAGCCCGAGGAGAGGATCTCGGCCGAGAAGAGCGTCACCGGCGCGAGTGCGTGGAGCCGCTTCTTCAACGAGCTGCTCTCGGAGCTTGGTGTCTCCCTCGACGGCGAGCGGCTCTCGCTCGACGAGGCGCTCTCCCGCCTCTCGCGGCTGACCGATCAGGCCGAGCGGGGCCGTGTCGCAGAGGCCGTCACCGAGGCGCTCCGGCCCGGCCTGCGGACGCGCGGTTACGTCCTGAATACGATCCTGAACGAGCGCGCGATCGAGGATCGCCTGCGCGGCTACGACTCGTGGATCTCGGCCCAGAATCTCTCGAACGAGATCCCGGACGAGGCGGCGCAGAGCCTCGTCGACGCGATCATGGCGCGCTACGACATCCCGCGGCGCTTCTACGCCCTCAAGGCGCGGCTGCTTGGCCTGCCGCGGCTGCGGGACTACGACCGCTTCGCGCCGCTCCAGGAAGTCGGCGGCACGATCGCGTGGGACGACGCGCAGGAGATCGTCCTCGAGGCGTTCACGGACTTCTCGCCGGTCGCCGGCGAGATCATCGGCGACTTCTTCGAGAAGGAGTGGATCGATGCCGCCGTGCGGCCGGGGAAGATGCTCGGCGCCTTCTGCGCCACGCTCATCCCGGACCGTCACCCGTACGTGCTGATGAACTACGCCGGCGAGCGGCGGAGCGTGCTCACGCTCGCGCACGAGCTCGGCCATGGACTCCACGGCTCGCTCGCGCAGGATCTCGGGCTCCTGAACGCCCGGACGCCGTTGACGCTCGCCGAGACGGCGTCGGTCTTCGGCGAGGCGCTCACGTTCGAGAAGCTGATGGCGAGGGAGGCCGACCCGCGCGCCCGGCTCGACCTGATCATCGGCCGTATCGACGACGCGATCTCGACCGTCTTCCGCCAGATCGCCCTCAACCGCTTCGAGCACGCGATCCACACGGGCCGGCGCGAGGAGGGTGAGCTCCCCGTCGAGCGGATCTCGCAGTTCTGGTCGGCCGAGCAGCGGCGGATGCTCGGAGACGCCGTCGAGGTCACCGACAACTACGGGATCTGGTGGAGCTACGTGCCGCACTTCATCGCCGTACCGGGTTACGTGTACGCGTATTCGTTCGGCTATCTCTTCTCGCTCGCCATCTATCGGCGCTACCTCGACGAGGGTGAGGCGCTCGTGGAGCCGTACCTCGACCTCCTGCGCGCGGGCGGCTCGGCGCCGCCGGCCGAGCTCGCCTCGCGGCTCGGCTTCGACATCGGCGACCCGGGCTTCTGGGCGGCCGGTCTCGACGCGATCGGCGCGCTCGTGGACGAAGCGGAGCAGCTCGCCGCCACGCTCAGCTAGCTATCCGCCGCCTCGGGTGTCGGGCTTCGAGAGGTCGGGCCATTGAGGCTCGGGTTTCGGCTTCGGCTTCGGCTCTGCCATCAAGACCTCCATAGTGCGGCAACCCACGCTGCCACCTCCAACGTGATCAGCAGGATAGCGGCGCGAAGCACCAGAGAAGAGGGCGGATCGTCCGCGCGTTGCGGTCGTACATCGTCTCGAGCTGAAGAGCGAGCTCCCTGAGCATCTCGGACCCAGTGACGGGTTTTACAGCTGCGCGACCGTCGATTCCGTCGAACATCTCTCTCGCACTGAGACTGATCCTGAACCTGAATGGCCAAATGATCGCAAGTGTGAGCAGGGCGGCTGCTACAAAAGCTCCAATTGCTGTGACCTCCGCTGCGCCGGTGCTCGGTCGTCGCAGCGCGGCGCCCCCAAGGAAGGACGTCACAAGTGCCGCGGCCGCGAAGACCACGCCGGCGCGAGAGCGAAGATCTTCGAGAACTCGGGTCTGGTCGTCAATCGCTCTCACCGACGCTTCGTATGCGAGCCGGTACGGCGTGTCGTCCACGCGAGCGAGTCTAGGGTTGGCTCATGCGCCTGTCTGCCGGCCAGAACAGACACGTCCTTGTGATTGCCGCGACCGGGCGGGAGCTCGTTCCGGTCGAGGGGGCGCGGACGCTCGTCTGCGGGATCGGACCGGTCGAGGCCGCGATCGCGAGCGCGAGGGCGCTCGCCGCGGAGCGGCCGAGCGCAGTCCTCCAGGTGGGGATCGCCGGTGCGCGCGGGCTCGAGCCGTTGACGCTCGTTCTCGGCTCGGAGGCGGTCTACTGCGACGCAACGGGGCCACTGGTCGCCGCGACCGCGCTCCCCGACGCGGACCTGCTCTCCCGCCTTCGCGCCGCCTTCCCTGACGCGAGCGGGCAGCCGATCGGCACGAGCGCCCGCGTCGGCGGCTCCCACGACGTCGACGTCGAGGCGATGGAGGGCTTCGCGGTCCTCCGCGCCTGCGAGCTGGCGGGCGTCCCGGCCGTCGAGGTGCGGATCGTCTCCAACGAGCTCGGCGAGCCCGACCGGGCGCTCTGGCAGTTCGACGAGGCATTCTCGGCGCTTGGCGAGATGCTCCCGCGACTCGTCGCGGTAGCGTCCTCCGCGTGAGCCCGAAAGAGCTGCCGCCGCCGCTTCCACCCGAGACCCGCACGGTCGGACAGCTCGTGGCCGAGACGGTGAAGATCTACGGAGACCATCTTTGGGCGTCTCTGGCGCTCGGGATCAGCGTCACCGTCATCAACCAGATCTCGGTCGGCCACGACACCCGCTACCAGGTCCTGATTCTCGCGGCGGGGTCGCCGCTCATGGCCGCGTCGTTCACGGGAGCCTCGGCGATCGTCGGCGGTGTACGGCCCCGGCGGGAGGATGTTGTGCGCGCCGTCATCGTCGGCACGGTCGTCTTCGTTCCCGCGGCCTTTCTGACCCTCCTCTTCATCCTCCCGGCTGTGGCGTGGCTCGCCCTCGTCGGACTGGTCGTGCCGGTGTTGGTGCTCGAGCGCCTGGGGATCGAAGCGGCCTTCCGGCGGGCGATCCAGTTGGCGCGCGCCGACTTCGTCCATGCGCTCGGGTCGCTGGCGACGCTGGCGATCCTCTTCGGGCTCGTGAAGCTGACCCTCGTGCTTCTCCTCCATGACCTCGGCGACGCGGGCGAGCGTGCCGCCCTCGGGCTCGGAGACCTCGTGCTGTCGCCGCTGCTCTTTCTCGGCGGCGCCGTGCTCTACGTCGACCAGGCAGCCAGAGTACGATCCAGGCCCGCGACCTGAGGAGGAGCATGCCGACCTACCTGATGCTCACCACGCTGACGCCGCAGGGCGTCCAGACTCTGAAGGCGAACCCGAGCCGGTTGCGCGAGGTGAATCGCGACGTGGAGGAGCTCGGCGCGAAGGTGCTCCACCAGTGGGCGACGCTCGGCGAGTACGACTTCGTGAACATCATCGAGGCCGCCGATGCCGCGACGGTCGCCAAGATCTCACTCGCGCTCGGCGCCCGCGGCAGCGCGAAGCTGCAGTCGCTCGAGCTCGTCGACATCGACACGCTCCTGGGAGTGCTCGACAGTTAGCTGCTGCGCTGCTGCCGCTGCCGGAAGCGGTGGACGGCCTTCGACTTCTTCGCCGCCTTCGGCTCCGGCGGCGACGGCTTCGGATCGTGCTCCTCGAGCCAGCGTGCCGCCTCGTCCTCGGCGTCGATGCCGACTGCGCGCTCGCGCTCGCCCCGCTTCAGGGCGCCGCGGCTCGTGATCGGCCGCTTGTAGCTCACCGGAACCCGGGCTCCGCCGACGCGGGCGGAAGCGGGCTTTGCGGCAGGCCGGGCCTCGGGCCGCCGTCGTTGTACTCCTTCGGGGCGACGTCGTTCGGCACATCCGCGTGGAAGAGCGAGGCGAGATGCTGGATCTGGCCGCGGCCCGGGCCGAGCTCGAACTGGCCGCCCCCGTAGAGCGCGATCCCGCGCTCCTCACACGCGTCGTAGAAGTCGAAGAGCCTCTGAACGGAGCCGAAGCGCGACGGCTTCGAGTTGAGGCAGCGTGGCTCCCACTCGAGCGCGTCGATGTCCGCGACGGAGTGGATCGGGAAGTCCCAGGTGAGCCGGTCGCGGTGCCGCTCCAGCACCGGCCGCGTCTCGTCGGTGAGGCGCGCGTCCTCCAGCCAGACGTCCGGGAAGGCTTCGGCTACCCGGCCGTAGAGCTCGGCCGACGGCGTCGCCTCTACCCATTCCCCGTCGTAGAGGCCCTTCAGGTCGACGACGTCCACCGCGCCGGTCGCAGCGAGCTCCGCGACGACCTCGTCCGTCCACTTGTCACTCGCGTCGAGCTTGAAGCGAAGCGGCGGGTTGAGCTTGCGCCACTCGCGGACAGCGCTCTGGGAGATGACGAAGCGCACCGGCTCGGGGGCGCGGCCGACCGCTTCGGCGAGCGAGAGTCCCGCCTGGCGGAGCGCGAGGTCGAGCGCGGCAGACTCGAAGCCCCACGGCCTGTAGCCGGGCTGGTCGGCGACGAGGCCGGAGAACCCCTCGAGCGTGTGCCTGCCGGCGAGTGACGGAAGCGCGTCGTCCGTGAACGCGAGTTGCATGTCGCCGTCGTAGCTGACGTCCTCGCCGACGCCCTCGTGCCCGGCACCGTGCAGGTGGATGACGGTCGTCCGCCGCGTCATGTGCGTCAGAGCCAGAGCGTGCGGCTCCAGCTCGGCGCGCTCGATGACGAGCGGCAATTCGCGGACTCGGTCAAAGAGCGGCATAGGCGACGGCCACCTCCGCGGCCAGAGCTGCGTTGTCTGCGATCAGCTCGCGATTGGCGGCGAGCGTGCGCCCGTCGGACTCGCGGTGCAGATAGGAGAGGACGAACGGCGTCACGGCCTGGCCCATGATGCCCTGAGCGTGGGCCTCGGCGAGCGCTTGCTCGATTAGCGGCTCGACGTCGTCGAGGCTGTCTGTGGCCGGGCGGCCGAGCAGGATCGAGGTGTGGCGGCCGAGCCGCCAGTGAGCGCGCGCAATTCGAGCCGCCTCTTCGGCGCTGTCGACGCGGGCGGAGACCGGGGGCCCGCCGTGAGCTTTGTAGAACAGGGGCAGATCGTCGGTGCGGTAGCCGAGCACCGGCACGCCGAGCGTTTCGAGCAGCTCGGCCGTGGCGGGCACGTCCAGGATCGACTTCACGCCCGAGGAGACGATCAGCGCTTCGGTTCGGATCAGCTCGCCGAGGTCGGCGGAGACGTCCGGCGGAGTGGGAAAGCCACGGTGGACGCCGCCGAGGCCGCCCGTGCCCATGAACCCGATCCCGACGACCCGGCACGCGGCGAGCGTGCCGCCGACCGTCGTCGCGCCGACGACGCCCTGAGCAATCGCCGCCGCGAGGTCGCGCGGACCGACCTTGCGCGCCTCGGCGGTGAAACGGCCCAGCTCGTCCTCGGTCAGGCCCACGCGCAGCAGCCCGTCCAGCACGCCGATCGTGGCGGGCACTCCGCCCGCCGCGCGCACGCGCCGCTCGCTCTCGAGACCGACCTCGACACCCTCACCCGGCGGGAAGCCGTGCGCGACGAGCGTCGTCTCGAGCGCGACCACCGGTCGCCGGTCAGCGAGTGCGTGGCCGACCTCGTCCGAGATCTGGAAGAGATCCATCACGGCATTGAGCCTAGTTTCGCGACGCAGCGCGCTGCGGCAGCGAGCGCCAGCTCAGGCCCGCCGACGAGGTAGCCGGCGGCAAGTGCGTCTCCAGCACCCGTCGTGTCGACGACCTCAGCGGGGACGGCGGGGAGCTCCACGTCGCCGAAGCGAGCGCCGAGCGAGCCGCGCTTCAGCACCCATTCGCAATCCTCGAGCGGGCCGCCGACGATCCGCTCCTCGTCCTCGTTCGCGAACACGATCGCCGGACGGAGCGCCTGCAGCCGCTCGCGGAAGCGTTCCGGCCCGAAGTCGCGGATCGCGCTCCAGGAGGAGAGGTCGACGCTCACGCGCGGCGCCAGCTCGGCTGCCCGCAGAGCCGCGCCGTCGATCGGGGAACGCAGGAGCGAGTAGCCGGGAAGGTGGAGGTGCGAGCAGCCGTCGAGCCAGGCCGGGTCGAGCTCGCCGGCGCGGAAGTCGGGCGAGACGCCGCGGTCGGTGGCCATTGTCCGCGCGCCGTCCTCTGCGACGAGCGAGACGACGGTACCGGTGCGTCCTTCGACGACAGGCCCGCGAACCTCGACGCCGTAGCGCTCGAGACCACGAGCGGCGATCCCGCCGGCCTCGTCCTCGGCGCGCTTGCCGACGAAGCGCGCCTGCCCGCCGAGCTCGGCTACCCACGCCGCCACGTTCGCGGCCTGGCCGCCGGGGCCGAGTTGGGTGATCGCGTCCGCGTCCGCCCCCTCGGCGAGCGGCTGGCGCAGCCGGACGATCACGTCCAGCAACAGGTCGCCGAGCGAGACGATCATTCCCTACCATCGTTCCATGGACGGAGAGCACTGGCGGCGCTCACGAACGCGTTCCTTCCTGGTGGGGGCGGCCGTGGGCGCGTCCGCGGCAATCGCCGCCGCCCGCCGCCTGCGTCCGAAGGAGCGCAAGCGCGAGACGCCGGCAGGACTCGCTGCTTTCGAGGAGGCCCCGTGCTACCGCGAGCTCGTCGAGAGTGAGCGCGAGGCGCCGTAGCCGCGGAGTGCCCGCGCAGCGCGCTCGATCGTCGGCAGGTTGATGTCGGCGTCGCCGAGGAAGAGCTGCTTGCCGACCAGCATCGCCTGCCCGGCGCGGAGGAGGTACGTCGCCGGCGTGACGACCGGCTCGCGCGTCCGGATGACGAGGAACGGGCCGAACGCTCGTACCTCGAAGGCCGACGCCGGTCGAGGCGCCCTGAGCGGGATCTGCAGGGACCGCACGTGGTTCGTGGTCTTGCTGGCATCGAAGACCCAGACGCCGTGGCCGAGGGGCCGCTCGAGGTCGAGGAGGTTGTGCAGGGCGAGGTCGGCGTCGGCGCGCGGGAGCGTCACGAGCGGAAAGTCGCCGTTGCGCTCCCAGGCCTGGATGAAGAGCGGGTCGTAGCCGAAGAGGACGTCGTTCGACTGCGATGTCGCGGCAATGTACGCCGCCGCCCCGGCACGGGCCTCCTGCCGTAGAGCCGGCTCCCAGTTGAAGAGCTCGGGCGTCTTGTCCCACGCCCAGCCGATCTGGGCGACGACCAGCGCAGCGAGAGCTGCCGGTGCCCAACCACGCCCGAGCCGCGCGATCCCCGCTGCGACGGGCAGCGCGACGAAGGGGAGCAGGAAGATCAGGTGCCGGGTCTCGGGTGAGCCCGAGCTGCGCGTGAGGGCGAGAGCTGCCAGCGGGACGATTCCCGCGCAGGCTGTCAGCACCCGCGTCTCACGCGGGAGGACGGCGAGCCCGGCCGCCGCCGCAACCAGCACCGCCGGCAGCACCGGGAACCCGGCGGTGAAGTCCCCGGCCGCATGCCAGACGTAGCTGACAACGTCGAGCCGTCCGCTGCCGGAGCCGCCGACGCCGGCGTCGAACCGGCCCGCGAGCACGAGGTCGGTGAGCCAGAACGGGATCCCCAGCACCGCGACGGCGCCGAATGCCCAGAGCGCCGCCCGCAATCGGTCGCGGTGCGCGACGGCGACGAAGACGCCCTGCGAGGCAAGCACGAGCGCTCCGTACGGATGCGTCGCGACCGTCGCCAGGATCGCGAGCACCCACAAGGCCCATGCCTTCCGGCCACCGCGCTCCAACGCATGGAGCAGCGCGAGGTAGGAGAGCGCGCTCGTGAACAGGAAGAGGCTGTACATCCGTCCGTAGATGCCGTGGAAGAGGAAGGTCCAGCTCGCAGCGACGATCACGGTCGCCATCAGCGCCTGGAGACGGCCGCCGAGCCGCGCGAGCAGGAGGGCGACAACGGGGAGGCTTGCGACGGCGAAGATCGCCGATACCGCCCGCAGCCCCTCGAGGCCGAGATCGAGGTGGGCCACCGCCCACGCGAGCAGGAAGTGCAACGGCGCGCCGCCCCGCTCCTCGAGCACGACCTGGAAGACGTGGTCGAGCGGGTGCCGGCCGATAAAGAGCGGCAAGGCCTCGTCCTCGTGCGGGGGCCAGGCCAGCAGTTGGTGGGAGAGGAATCCAGCGGTCGCGGTCATGATCGCGACCACTCCGAGCGGGAACCAACGCGCCGAAATCCACGCTCGCGCGGCCGCTCCTTCGCGTGCTCCGACCCGTGTTGCCTGTGCGGTATCGCTCATCGTGTCGTCTGATTCTCGCTGCTAGCCTTCGGCGCCATGCCGATCTACGAGTATCGGTGTCCCGACGGGCACACCTTCGAGGTCTTCCAGCGCATGTCCGATACGCCGCTGGAGAAGTGTGAGATCTGCGGCAAGAGCCCGATCGAGAAGGTGCTCTATCCGGTCTCGGTTCACTTCAAGGGCTCGGGTTTCTACTCGACAGACTACGGGCGGGGCGGGCGCAAGAAGACGGACGCACCGAAAGAGGCCGGCAGCGGCGACTCGGGCGCGTCGGAGAAGAAATCGGACAGCGGCGAGAAGAAAGCTGCGGCCGCCGACTAACCACTCCCCGAGTTGCCCACGGTGCAGCCCGCCCCGAAGGTCGTTCCGGGCGGTGGGGGCTGGGGCGCCGAGCGGCCGGTGAACATCGAGAGCACGGCCGTGTTCTCTTCCCCGCCGATGATCACCGACTGGCCGCCGTACGAGGAAGGCTCGCCGCCGAGCCGGCAGTGGAGTGCGCGGCCGTCGTTCGCCCGGAACTTCACCCAGCCGAGCTGCATCAGCTGACCGGCCGAGAGGTCGGTGGTGAGCGGCTTGGCGAGATCGCCGCCGATGAACGGAAGTCGCATGAACGTTCCCGGCCCGGCGAGCTTCCCCGTCATCGCCTCGACCACGGCCTGCTGCCGGTCGGCGCGCGTGAGGTCGTTGTCCGCGGGGTTGAGCTTGTTCTGGCGGATGCGGGAGTAGATCAGGGCGCGCCGGCCGTCCATCTCCTGCTTGCCCTTGCCGAACCGCCAGCCCGGCCACTGCTCGCAGCGCGCATCGGTGGCGTACGGGCACTCGAACTTGTTCGAGAGGATCGGCTCGGGAACGTCGATCTCGATGCCGCCGAGCGCGTCGATCACGGCTTTGAAGTCCTCGAAGTCGATCAGCACGATGTGATTCGGCTGCAGGCCGGTGAGGGCCTGGACCGTCTTCAGCGTCAGCGCCGGTCCGCCCAGCTGGTAGGCCGCGTTGATCTTGTTCGCCCCGTAGCCCGGGATGTCGACGCGCAGATCACGAGGGATCGAGAGATAGGTCATCCGGTGCCGGCTGGGATCGGTTCGGAGGAGCAGAATCGAGTCCGAGCGCCGTGCGTCAGCGAGCTTGTCGCCGTCGGTGCCGAGGAGCAGGATCAGCGACGGCTTCGAGATCAGCATGCCGTCCTGGGGCGCAAGGTTCGACTTCGCCGTCTTCGGCAAGCGCGCGTTCGCTTCCTCGACCCCGCCGCGGAACGAGAGGTAGCCAAGCGCGAACCAGACGATGAGCAGCACGCCGAGCGCGAGAGCGCCGAGTCCGATCCGGCGGCCCCAGCGAGGGCTGCCGCTTGCCTTCGGGCGTTCGTTTTTGCCCTTCGACTGGCGTTCGGGGCGAGGCGCGGTTGGCACCTTTCCCCGGGTCCTGCCGCCCTTGTAGACCCGGTAGGGCTTTTCTCCGTCCGCCATCCGGCCGGGTATGGTAGCCACCGCTCGTGAGACCGAAACAGGTCATCGGCGTCGATCTCGGCGGCACGAAGATCCTCGCGGGGGCGATGGACGCCGAGGGTCGGGTCCTCCAGCGTCATGAGGTGCCGACGCCGACGAGCTCGCAGGAGGAGCTTGTGGAGGCGATCGTGGCGGCGATCGAGCCGCTCGCCGGCACCGGGGTCGGAGCGATCGGCCTCGGGATTCCGTCGGTGCTCGACCGGAGTACCGGCCGTGCACTCGGCTCGATCAACATCCCGCTCACCGACTTCTCGCTGCAGGACCTGCTCGGCGGGCGCTTCGGCGTCCCCATCGCCGTGGAGAACGACGCGAACGTGGCGGCGCTCGCCGAATGGAAGCTCGGTGCCGGGAGGGGCGCGGAGAACCTCGTGCTGCTCACGCTCGGGACCGGCGTGGGCGGCGGTGTGATCATCGACGGAGCGCTCTACCGCGGCTGGGCGGAGCTCGGTCATACCGTCGTCGTCGCTGACGGCCCACCCTGCCAGGGAACCTGTACCGGGCGGGGCCACCTGGAGGCGGTCGCGTCGGGTACCGCCGCCGACCGCGCGGCCGAGAAGCTCTGGGGCGGGGGAGCAACCGCCGAGCTTCTGGTCGGGCGGGCGGAGGAAGGCGACCCCGCTGCGCTCGAGGCGCTGGCCGGCATCGGCCATCTGCTCGGCGCGGCGATCGGCTCGTTCATCAATATCTTCGCGCCGGAGCTCACGATCGTCGGCGGCGGCTTCGGGATCGCGGCGTCCGACTTCTTGTTCCCCTCCGCGTATGAGGTCGCCAGGCGCGAGGCGCTCGAGCCGGCGCGCGCGGGCATCCGGATCGTCAAGGCCGAGCTGGGCTCCGACGCCGGGTTGATCGGCGCGGGCATGCTGGCGTTCGAGGCGATCGCCCAGGAGGGCTAGATGCCCCTCGCGATCTGCGCGACCCCGATCGGCAATCTCGAGGACGTGACGCTCCGCGTCCTCGACGAGCTGCGGGAAGCCGACCTCGTGCTGTGCGAGGACACGCGGCACACGAAAGGGCTGCTCGACCGGCATGGGATCAGGGCCAAGCTCCTCAGCTACCACCAGCACAACGAGGCTCAGCGCACGGCAGAGCTGCTGCCGCGGCTCGAGGCCGGCGAGCGGATCGCGCTCGTCTCAGACGCGGGCCTCCCGGGAGTGAACGATCCGGGTGCCCGGCTGATCTCGGCAGCGCTCGAGGCTGGTGCGCCCGTGACGGTGCTGCCGGGTCCCTCGGCGGTCGAGACGGCGCTCGTCGCGAGCGGTCTCGTCGGAGAGCGCTACCAGTTCCTCGGCTATCTGCCGCGAGGGGAGAAGGCGCTCAGCGCGCTCTGGTCGGAGCTTCGAACCTGGGCGCATCCCGCCGTCGCCTTCGAGTCTCCGAAACGGCTGCCGGCGACCCTCCGGTCGCTCGCGTCGAGCCTGCCCGACCGGCCGGTGGCGGTCTGCCGCGAGCTGACGAAGCGGTTCGAGGAAGTGGTTCGGGGCTCCGCCGCGGAGGTCGCCGCGCGCTTCCCGGAGCCGCCGAAGGGCGAGCTGACGCTGGTCGTCGGTGCTGCTGAGCCGTCGAGTGCCGAGGCCGATGTGGGGGAGGCGCTCGCGGCGGTGATCGAGCTCGTCGTCGCCGGCATGCCGCGCCGCCAGGCGGCTGATGTCGTCGCCCGTCTGGCGCGCATTTCCCGTAACACCCTGTATGCGGAATCGTTGAAAAGCCGCTGATCCGCCCCGCTAGCGTGGCCGGAGTTGCCCTCCACGACCAACGAAGGCAGGTCCGACATGCGTCGATCGGTTGGTGTCGCGGCGGTGTTCGCCGTCGTCCTTGCGTCCCTGATTTCGACTGCGGGTGCGCTCGCCTGGACCTGGCCGGCCGAGGGGCCGGTGCTGCGGCCGTTCTCCGTCGGTCCGGACCCGTACGCGGGAGGCCAGCACCGAGGCATCGATATCGGCGGCGAGCTCGGCCGCGCCGTCCTGGCACCGGTCAGCGGGACCGTCTCCTTCGTGGGCTTCGTGCCTGGGAGCGGCCGCGCGTTGACGATCACGACCGATGATGGCTACGCCGTGACGTTGCTCCAGCTCGGGGCGACGAGCGTCGAGCGCGGCAGCACCCTGAGGGAGGGGACAGAAGTCGGCGTGGTCGGCGAGAGCAGCGACGGAGTCACCCTGCAGCCGCACGTCCACCTCGGCGTGCGCGTCGCCGCCGATCCGAACGGATACGTCGATCCGCTCGGCCTGCTGCCGGCGCGTCCGCCCGCACCACCTCCGCCTCCGCCGGTGTCCGAGCCGCCGGTGACCGCTCCGCCACCTGCCGTCACGGGCGAGATCCCAACGCCGCAGCCGGCACCGGCAGAGTCCGCGTCGGTCGAGCCGGTCGAGGAGCCGTCGCCTCGCGTCACCGTCGTGGTTCCACGCCCCGCGCGCCACGCGCCCATCGCGAAGCGGGACGTCGCGAGGCGGCCCGTGGAGGCGACACGCCCGGACACCGTTCGGGCGCACGAGAAGCGTGCCGCGATACCGAGGCCGACGGTTCGGTCGGCCGCGAGCGACCACGTGCGCGTCGGCGTTGGGAGCCGCAGCGGCCACGCGAAGCCGCCCGCGAGCACGTCATCGCCGACGGTCGCCGCAACGCCGCCCGCCGTCGCGAAGGCATCCGGGCGAGCAGGCCGGGTGCTGCGAGCGCAGCCTGTTGCGGTTCCACGGGACGCGGTGCGCCCGCCTGCGACCCCGGTCACACGCGCCGTGCCGCGGGACGACCGCAGGCCGGTCGGCGCCATCCTGGTGGTCGTGGGTCTCGCGCTCGCCGCCGGAGTCGCAGCGCGGGTGAGGCGCAGGCCTGTGCCTATCATCCCTAGAGATGAGCTTCTACCTGACAACACCGATCTACTACGTCAACTCGACGCCCCACATCGGCCACGCGTACACGACGATCGCGGCCGACATCCTCGTGCGCCATCACCGCCAGCGGGGCGAGGAGACGTTCTTCCTCACCGGGGTCGACGAGCACGCAGACAAGGTCGCGCGGGTGGCTGCGGAGCAGGGGCTCACCCCGGAGGAGTACGTCGACCAGATCGTCGGCGCCTGGCAGGAGCTGCCGGCGCGCGTCAACGCCTCGATCGACTACTTCATCAGGACGACCGATGAGGGCCACAAGCGCTTCGTCCAGGACTTTCTGCAGCGGATCTACGACAACGGCGACGTCTACCAGGACGTCTACGCCGGGCTCTACTGCGTCGGGTGCGAGGCCTTCAAGAACGAAGACGAGCTCATCGACGGCAAGTGCCCGGACCACGGAATCGAGCCGGAGTGGATCGAGGAGAAGAACTGGTTCTTCCGGCTCTCCGCCTACCAGGACAAGCTGCTCGCGCTCTACGACGAACGACCCGACTTCGTGCTTCCCGGCTTCAGGGCGAATGAAGCGAGGAGCTTCATCGCCGGCGGGCTGCGCGACTTCTCGATCAGCCGTGCCACGCAGACGTGGGGAATCCCAATCCCGTGGGACCCGGATCAGGTCGCCTACGTCTGGGCCGACGCCCTCGTCAACTACCTGAGTGCGCTGACCTACGCCCCTGGTGCCGACCTGCGCTTCTGGCCCGCGCGGCACCTGCTGGCGAAGGACATCCTGCGGTTCCACTGCGTCTACTGGCCCGCGCTCCTGCTTGCGGCGGGATACGAGGTCCCGAAGCAGCTGTTCGTGCACGGCTACCTCAACCTCGACGACCGCAAGATCTCGAAGTCGCTCGGGAACGTGCTCGACCCGCTCGACCTGATCGACGAGTACGGCGTCGACCCCGTCCGCTTCTGGGCTGCACGGGTGGTGCCGTTCGGACAAGACGGCAACGTCACGCTGGACAGCTTCCGTGACCGCTACGAGGGTGAGCTCGGCAACGACCTCGGCAACCTGCTCTCGCGGACGACGGCGATGATCGCCCGCTACCGCGACGGCGAGCTGCGGGAGGCGCCTGACGATCAGGGCGAGCTCGCGGCCGCCGCGAGGACGGTGTGCGACGACGTCCCCGCTGCTCTCGACCGCTTCGACATCACCGGGGCGCTCGAAACGATCTGGGACTACGTGCGCCGCCTCAACCGCTACGTCGAGCAGAACAAGCCATGGGAGCTCGCGAAGGACCCAGCGCGCGAGGCCGATCTCGATCGGGCTCTTTTCGAGCTCGCCGATGGTTTGCGCATCGCCGCAGTCGCCCTGTCGCCCTACCTGCCCGAGACGGCGACATCGATCTTGGCGGCGCTCGGCCAGTCGACCGATGTCGCGTGGGACGAGGTGGCGTACGGCCGGACCGCGCCGGCCTCCGGGATCGAGGCGGCGCCGCCGCTCTTCCCGCGCATCGATGCGCCTGCAGTCGCGTGAGCGACGCGGTGTGATCGACACGCACGCGCACCTCGATGCGCTCGAGGACGCGGACGGCGCCCTCGCCCGGGCACGCGAGGCCGGCGTGAGCCGGGTGATCACGATCGGCACCGGACTCGCCTCGTGCCGCTCCGCCCTCGAGCTTGCCGAAGCGAATGTCGGCGTCTACGCGGCGCTCGGCATCGACCCGCACCAGGCGGGAAGCGACGAGGAGCATCGCATCCGTGAGCTACACGGGCTGCTCCGCAACGACCATGCGGTCGCCGTCGGCGAGACCGGTCTCGACTACCACTACGGCGCCGAGACGAAGGACGAGCAGCGGCGCCTCTTCGAGGCCCAGCTCGGTCTTGCACGCGAGCTCAAGCTTCCGGTCGTGATCCATACACGCGAAGCGAACGCCGACACCGAGTCGATCCTCCGCGCGCACGAGGGCACGGTCGTCATGCACTGCTTCTCCGAGCCGGGTCTTCTCGCGGCCGGCCTCGACCGGGGCTGGTACTTCGCCTTCGCCGGCAACGTGACGTACCCAAAGGCAGCGGAGCTGCGCGAGGCGGCGGCGGCGGTTCCTGGCGATCGGATCCTGGCGGAGACGGACAGTCCGTACCTCTCGCCGCAACCGCTTCGCGGCAAGCCGAACGAGCCCGCTCACGTCGTCCACACGGTCGCCGCCCTCGCCGCTGCGCGTGGGGAGGACGCAGATGAGCTCGCCGCGCAGATCGACGCGAACGCGACCGCTGCTTTCGGCCTGACATGAGCGTCAGACCGAAGAAGCAGCTCGGCCAGCACTTCCTCGCAGACGGAAACATTCTCGGCGTGATCGGACGGCTGGCCGAGCTCGGCGACGGCGATGTCGCGCTCGAGATCGGGCCCGGCCTCGGCGTCCTCACCCGCTACCTCGCCGAACACGTGGCTCATGTCCACGCCGTCGAGCTCGACCGCTCGCTCGAGCCCCACCTCGCCGAGGTCGCATCCGAGCCGAACGTCGATGTCCACTGGGGGGACGCGCTCGCGCTCGACCTTGCTGCGCTCAGACCGTCACCGACCAAGCTCGTTGCGAACCTGCCGTACAACGTCGCGACGCCGATCGTCGCCGAGAGCCTGGCCGGCCTGCCGAGCCTCGAGCTGTGGTGTGTGATGGTGCAGCGCGAGGTCGCAGACCGCTTCTTCGCCGAGCCGTCGACGAAGGCCTACGGCGCTGTCTCCGTGCTCGTCCAGCTGGCGACGCGACGCACGGGCTTCCACCCGGTGGCGCGTACCGTCTTCCGGCCGCCGCCGAACGTCGACTCCGCACTCGTGGCGTTTCGGCGGGTCCCGTTGCCCGACCGCTTCGACCGGGTGAAGACGATCGTCGAGGCCTCGTTCGCACATCGGCGTAAGACGCTTCCGAACTCCGTTGCGCTGGCCGGCTTGGCGCCGCGCGAGCGAGCCGCCGCAGCGCTCGCGGCGATCGGGCGGCCGCCAGAGAGCCGGGCCGAAGCGCTCGAGCCCGCGGAGTTCGTCGCGCTGGCGGAGGCGCTGTGAAGAGGGCGCCTGCGCCCGCGAAGATCAATCTCGCGCTCGTCGTCGGTCCGGCGCGGGCGGACGGGAAGCACGAGGTGGCGACGGTGCTCCAGCGTATCGACCTGGGCGACCGGGTTTCGATCGAGCCGGCCCCAGCGCTCACCGTCACCGGGTTCGCGGGCGACACGCTCGTGCGGGACGGGCTCGGGTCGCTCGCCGCGGCCGCGGGCGTCGAGCCGCGCTGGCGCGCGACGATCGCGAAGCGGATTCCGCTCGCGGCCGGCCTCGGCGGCGGCAGCTCCGACACGGCGACGGCACTTCGGCTCGCGAATGAGACGCTCGACAGCCCGTTGCCGCCGGACGAGCTGCACTCGCTCGCCGCGAGGCTCGGTGCGGACGTCCCGTTCTTCCTGGTCGATGGCCCGCAACTCGGATGCGGCGACGGATCCGAGCTCGAACCTGTCGATCTGCCGCAGGACTACTGGATCGTCGTCGCGCTCCCGCACGGCGTGACGAAGGGGTCGACTGCCGCCGTCTATCGCCGTTTCGACGACCGCGCCGGCGCCGACGGCTGGAAGAGCCGCAACGCAGCGCTGCGGAGCGCACTCGCCGCCGTCAGGCGTCCCCGCGACCTCGCGGCGCTCCCGCCCAACGACCTTGCGTCATCGCCGCTCGTGGCCGAGCTCCTCCGGGTCGGCGCCTTCCGCGCCGATGTCAGCGGAGCGGGTCCGGCCGTCTACGGGCTCTTCCATCACCGGCGCCACGCCAGTGCCGCGAGACGTGTCCTCCGAAGCGCCGCGCGCACCTGGCTGACCGTCCCGGTCTGGTACGGCTAGAGGTACGGTTTGTTCATGGACCGTCCCCTGACGATCGAGCACGGCAGCAACCGATTCGGCCGCGCGATGCGGGAGAACCGCCTCAAGATTGCGCTCCTCGTCGCGCTCGTCGAGGGAGTGCTGGTTCTCGTCGGCAAGATCGACTGGTGGGTCGTGGCCCTGCTCGCGGTCGTCGCGGTCGCGGTCTACGTGAGTCGCGGGCGAGAGGCGCGCCGTGAGGAGATCCGGGAGGGAACGTGGATCCTCGCCGTCTCGCAGCTCGCCGTCGTCCTGGTGCCGGTGCTCGCGCTCGTCCTGACGGCTTTCGCCGTCGTCCTACTGGTGTTCTTCGCGATCGTCGCGCTCGTCGTCCTCCTCCGCGACCGTCGCTAGGATTGGGTCCTGACAGGTTCACTGGGGCGTAGCCAAGCGGTAAGGCAGCGGGTTTTGGTCCCGCGATCCCAGGTTCGAATCCTGGCGCCCCAGCCATCTCACAACATCCAGTGACCGATTCGACATTCGCAGCTGTGGTGATGGCCGGCGGGCTTGGAACGCGCATGCGCTCAGCCGTGCCCAAGCATCTGCACCCGATTCTCGGCAGAAGGATGGTCGACTGGGTGCTGGAGGCCGCCCGGCCACTCGGGCCTGAGCCGCTGGTCGTGATCGCCTCGCCGGAGAGCCGCGACGCGTTCGGAGACGTCAACGTCGCCGTACAGGAGCGCCCACTCGGCACCGGCGACGCGGTCCGAGCAGCACGGGCAGTCGTCGGCGACGAGCCGGGCAGCCTGCTTGTGCTGTCCGGCGACACGCCGCTCCTGACGACCGAGCTGCTCGAGCAGCTCGTCGAGACGCACCGGCGCGAGGAGGCCGCTGCGACCGTCCTCACCTTCGAGCCGGAGGACGTGCGCTCGTACGGCCGGATCGTCCGGGCGAAAGACGGGACGGTCGAGGCGATCGTGGAGGCAGGAGACGCGACCCCCGAGCAGCTCGAGCTTCGCGAGTGCAACTCGTCGATCTACGTCTTTCGGACTGATCTCCTCTGGCCGGCCCTGGACAGGCTCGAGCCGCACAACGCGCAGGGTGAGCTCTACCTGACCGATGCCGTCCGCGACCTCGTGAGCAGCGGCGAGCGCGTCGTGGCACATCTCGCCGCCGACCCCACCGAGACGGAGGGCGTGAATACGCGCGCCGAGCTCGCCGCCGCGGGAGCGGCCCTTCGCGACCGGATCAACCTCGCGCACATGGACGCGGGCGTGGCGATCTACGACCCCTCCTCGACCTGGATCGAGCCCGGCGTCGAGCGCGAGGCCGACGCGATCGTCCATCCGTTCACGGTCCTCCGCGGCTCGACGCGGGTCGCGACAGGCGCCGAGATCGGTCCTCACGTCGTGGCGATCGATGCCGAAATCGGGCCGGAGGCACTGGTCGGGCCCTTCTGTTACCTTCGCCCGGGCACGGTCCTCGGGCCGCGCTCGAAGGCCGGCACGTTCGTGGAGATCAAGAAGTCGCGGATCGGCGAGGAGACCAAGGTTCCTCATCTCTCCTATATCGGCGATGCGGAGATCGGAGAGGGAACGAACATCGGCGCAGGGACGATTACGGCGAACTTCCCGCACCGCCCCGGTCAGCCAAAGGGAAAGACCACGATCGGAGACAACGTCCGCGTCGCCGTAGACACTATGCTCGTTGCTCCGGTCACTGTTGGCGACGATGCGTGGACGGCGGCAGGAGCCGTCGTCACCGACGACGTCCCGGCGAATGCGCTCGCAGGCTTCGCCCCCAGGCAAGTCAACAAGGAAGGGCGAGGTGGAAAGCGGAACGATTGAGCAGACGCTGCCGGGACTCGAGGGAACGAGCGCGACGCCGATCGCGCACCTCGCCATCGGACGTGCCGTGTCGCTGACGCCGACCAAGCGGCTCGCCGTCGTCGCGGGGAGCTCGCACCCGGAGTTGGCCGAGAAGATCGCAGGGCATCTCGGCGTGGAGCTCACACCGGTCGAGCGGACGACATTCGCCGACGGCTCGCCCTACTTCCGCTTCGAGGACTCGGTGCGCGGCGCCGACATGTTCATCGTCCAGACCGCAGCGACTCCGATCGCGCAGAACCTCGTCGAGCTCTTGATCATGGTGAACGCTGCGAGGCTCGCGTCCGCACGGCGGATCACGGCCGTCATCCCGTGGTACTTCTACGCGCGCCAGGACAAGAAGTCCCGGCCGCGCGAGCCGATCACCGCGCGCCTTGTCGCCGACCTCCTCGAGACGGCCGGCGTCGACCGGATGATCACGATGGACTTGCATGCCGGCCAGGTGCAGGGCTTCTTCCGCATCCCCGTCGACCACATGGTCGCCGTGCCGATGTTCGCCCAGCACATGCGCGACTACCTGGGCTCCGAGGTCGAGCGTGTCGCGGTGGCGCCCGACACGGGGCGCGCGAAGCTCGCGGGCAAGTTCGCCGAGATGATCGGCGGCGGGCTCGTGGTTCTCAACAAGGAGCGTCCGGGCCACAACCAGGCGAAGGTGACCGGCGTCATCGGCGATGTCGCCGGCAAGGTGGCCGTGATGACCGACGACATCATCGACACCGCGGGGACGCTCTGCGCAGGCGCCGAGGCGCTGCGCGAGGCAGGCGCGACGCGCGTGATCGCCTGTGCCACGCATGCGCTCTTCAACGACCCGGCGCTCGAGCGAATCGCCGACAGCGCCTTCGAGCGCGTGATCGTCACCGACACCGTGCCGGTGGACGAGCTGAGCAAGCCGGCGAACGTCGAGGTGCTCTCGATCTCCGGGCTGCTCGCAGAGACGATCCAGAACGTCTTCTCGGACGACTCCGTCTCGGCGATCTTCGCCGGGGAGAACCAGCTCTTCTAAGGCCTCCGGTGAGCGACCAGCCGAGAATCGTGCGGCTCGCCAGCGGTCAGATCACGATCCGGCGGGCGCTCGACGGCGTCTGGCAGGTCAGCTACGACCCGGACGAGCGGCCGTCGGACTACCCCGGCCACACGTTTGCGCCCGGCGATCCGGACCTACCGAGCGACTATCCCCGGACGAATGACCCCGACGATCTCGAGGCGTGGGCGCGGAACCGGTGGAGCTGAACTAGCCCGCTGCGCCTGTCCACGTAGAGGGAAGTGTGTCCTCGCCGTCCGTGCGCTCGAGCAGTCCGAGGCTGTTCGCCTTCGCCGACGCCGCCGTGCGGTTCGGGACTTCCAGCTTGCGGTAGATGTTCGAGAGGTGGAACTTGACCGTCTGCTCGGTCACCCAGAGCAGCTTGGCCATCTGTGAGTTCGACGACCCGCTGGCGACGAGCCTCAGGATCTCGAGCTCGCGTTTCGTCAGGCCGTGGCCGTCCTGCGCGGCCACTCGGGCCGGGCGTTCGAGCTCCGCGGTCGGCAGTTCGCCCCGGTAGTGGATGGCGTCCTTCTTGGTCACGGCGCGGAGTGCATGGACGAGATCCGACGGCTGCACGCTCTTGCCGACGAAGCACACCGCTCCTGCCGCGAGCACTTCGCGGATCGCGTTGGGGTCGTCGGTTGCCGACAGGACAACCACCCGCACGTCCGGATGCGTTTCCGCGAGTCGCGTCACGCACGTCAGCCCGTCCATTCCCGGCATCGCCAGGTCGAGCAGGACGGCGTCGGGCCGCCACTTCTCGACCAAGCCAAGCACCTCATCGCCCGTCCCGCTCGTCCCGACCACCTCGACTCCCGCTGCCTCGAGCGAGAGTTCGAGCGCGGACAGAAACAGCGGGTGATCGTCCGCAAGGATCACCCTCGTCATCTGTCGAACCCCTTGTTCTGTAACGCCGCTAGGCCCTTTCTCATAATTAGTTGTACCTCACGGGGCGGCACGACAACCAAGTCGGGGGCCGGACGCGCGGTTCGCGCGGTTGAAGTTTGAAGCGCCGGGAAGCCTGGAGCGGTGATTCTTCCGGCCAAGCTCCTCGGTGCGATCTACGTTGCCGTCGGCATCTTCCTGGCGGCAAACAGAGACTACTTCCAGAGCCTCGACACCGCCAAGCTGGTCCTTTCGGCGCTGCTCGCAATCCTCCTCTGGCCGCCGTTGCTCCTCGACGTCAATCTGCATATGAAGTAGTCGCTACAATCCGCCGCCGTGGCCGGCGACAGATTTCGTCTCGAGGTGAAGGAACGTGCGCGGCTCGGCTCGCCCGAGTCCCGGCGCCTGCGCAAGCAGGGATTCGTTCCCGGCGTCCTGTACGGGAAGACGACAGCGCATGCGTTCGCCGTCGGCGAGCGTGAGCTCCGTTCGGCGCTGACCGGCCCCTCGGGGCTGCACGCCGTGCTCGACGTCGTGCTCGAGGGGCAGACCGAGATGCACCCGTCGATCCTGAAGGAGTACCAGCGCGACCCGATCCGGGGGCACGTGCGCCACATCGACCTCCAGGAAGTCCGGCTCGACGTCGCCATCCAGGCGACCGTGCAGATCCACCTGACCGGGGCCGAGGACGCACCCGGCGTGAAGGAGGGCGGCGTTCTCTCGCAGCCTTCCACGACGCTCAACGTCGAGGCGCTGCCGATGGAAGTTCCCGAGTCGATCGAGGCCGACGTCAGCTCGATGGAGATGGGCGACGCTCTGCGGCTCGAGGACCTCCCCAAGCTCGAGGGCGTCCTCTTCCTGGACGACCCGCACGAGACAGTGATCGCGACCGTCTCCGCCCCGATCGTCGAGGCCGAGCCCGAGCCCGAGGAGGGCGAGGAGGTCGAGGAAGGCGAGGCTGTCGAGGGCGAGGCCGCCGAGGGCGAGACTGCAGAGGGCGAAGCCCCTGCGGGCGGCGACGCGGCCGAGTCCGGCTCCGACTCAGAGTAGTGGGCCGCGCGGCGACGTCCGCCGGGCGTCTGGCGCCCGCGGAGACGTCGCCTGGCGGCGTCCTCGGTCGCGCACGTGCCACCGGCACGCACGCTCCCTGCGTCCTTGCCATGCTCGCTCCGCGAACGCCAGCCGCGCGGCAACGTCACCGCGCGACCCACTGATGCGCCTCTTCGGTCGGGGCGATCGCGCCTCGACGCTCGATCTCCTCGTCGTCGGTCTCGGCAATCCGGGCCGCGAGCACGTTCGCGACCGCCACAACGCCGGCTGGATGGTGGTCGACGAGCTGGCGCGCCGGCACGAGGGCTCGTTCCGCTCCAAGTTCTCCGGCCAGCTCGCCGAGATCCGCCTCGGTGACCTACGGCTCGGGCTGCTGAAGCCGGAGACCTACATGAATCTCTCGGGCAGCTCGCTCGGGGCCGCGGCTCGCTTCTACAAGGTGCCGCTCGACTCGATCGCCGTCGTGCATGACGATGTCGATCTGGACGCGGGCAGGCTGCAAGTCCGGCTGGGCGGAGGGCTGGCCGGCCACAACGGGCTCAGGTCGATCAGGCAGGCATTCGGCTCGGCCGACTTCTTGCGGACGCGCGTCGGCGTCGGTCGCCCCGGTCGCGGCGACCGCCGGCCGGTGGCCGATTACGTGCTCTCGCCGTTCGCGCCGGAGGACGACGCGGAAGCGCTCGTCGCGCGTGCCGCGGACGCCGTGGAGACACTCGCACGCGATGGCCTCGAAGAGGCCCAGCGCCGCTTCAACTGAGCGCATCTAGACCCGCTGCAGGTGGGTGTCCTTGAAGTCTGTCGGGTATTTCAGGCCGTAGCCGAGCGCGCGGTCGGCGCCGATGTGGGCGATCCAGATCAGGCAGACCGCGACGAGGCCATCGGCGCCCCAAAGAACTCCCGCTGCCGCGAGCGCCACGGGCAGCGCAGACGTGTGAACGATGTTGTATGTGAGCGCGCCGACGCGAGTGCCGGCCACATAGCCGATCATCGCGAGGTCCGGCGCGAGGGCGAGGACGACGTACAGCCACCACGCATTGTCCTCGTGGAAGTAGAGGGCGGTCGCTGCGGCGAAGACGACCGCGCCTTCCAACCGGAGGAGCAGCTTCGGCATCGCTAGGAGGAGCGCACGGAGACGACGCGCGCCTTCCAGGAGCCCTTCGGCGCCTGCACGTCAACGCTGTCCCCGACCTTTGCCCCGAACAGGGCTGAGCCGAGGGGCGAGTCGGTCGAGACGCCGCCGACGCTCGAGATCTCGACCTCGAAGCGGCCGCCCTGCTCGTCCTCGACCTCCACGACCGAGCCGACGCCGACGACGCCCTCCGCGGCGTGCTCGACGATGACGGCGTTTTCGATCCGACTCCGCAGAATCGTGATCCGGCGCTCGAGGAGGCCCTGCTCGTTCTTCGCGTCGTGGTAGGCGAAGTTCTCTGACAGGTCGCCGAAGCCCCGCGCGGTCGCGATCGCCTCCACCATCTCGGCACGCTTCGGCCCCTCGAGCTCGGCGAGCTCGGCCGCGAGCGCGTCGCGTTGAGCAACAGTCATCGATTCGCCGGCACGCTCGGACACCGCCGCATCGTAGACTGAACCGCGGCGGAAACTCCGGTTTCCGCCTGTCGTCATGGACCGTCCAGTACTCCACGCGTTCGTCAGGGAGCTGCTCGCGCTCGAGCGGCTGCAGTCGTTCGCGGCCTCGTTGCCGGCCCGGGCGCGTGTTTCGGAGCCGGTTCTGCCGCTGCTGCTCGCAACGCTGCACGAGCAGCTCGAACGCGGTCTCGTCTGCCTGCTGCCGGAGGACGCGGATGCGCGCGACGCGGCCGAGGCGGCGGGTTGGTTCATCGGCCCGGATCGCGTGGCGCTGCTGCCGGGACGCGGTGTCCGCTGGGGCTCGGGGCTGGAGCCGCCGCCGCATCTCGTCGGCGAGCGGGCGCGCGCGCTCGACGTACTCGCGGGCGGCGGGCTGGTCTGCGCTTCGGCGACCGCGCTCGCGGAAGGCGTCCCGCCCCTCGCCGCGCGGGCCGAGCCGGTGCGGCTCGACGTCGGCGCCGAGCCGGGCCTCGACGGGCTCGCCGAATCGCTCGCGCTCGCGGGGTACGAGCGGGTCGACCGGGCCGAGGAGCGCGGCCAGTTCGCAGTGCGCGGCGGGCTCGTCGACGTCTTCCCGACAACGGGCCGCGAGCCGCTTCGCGTCGAGCTCTACGGCGACGAGATCGAGCAGGTGCGTGCCTTCTCGCCCTTCACGCAGCGGGCTCTCCATCCGGTCGACGGCGCAGTGATCTATCCCGCTGTCGAGCGGCGTGCCGAGCTGACCGAGCCGACGCTCCCGGACGACGATTTCGAGACCGTCACGCACGAAATCCCCCGCGATCTGGTGTCCGTGCTCGACCGTCCGCCCGACTTCGTCTGGCAGCCGGACGAGGTGCGCCGCGTCTGGGCCGAGGAAGGCTTCGAGGAGGTCTCGCTCAAGGGCAGCTCGGAGCTCGACCCGTTCCCGCAGGGGCAGCCGTTCTCGTTCGAGGCCCAGCGGCCGGCGATCGCCGCACGCGGGCTCGCCGAGGCCGAGACGGAGCTCTCGGGGTTCGTTCGTGGCGGCAACCGGGTCGTCGTCGCCTTCCCGCACGCCGGTGAGGCGCTGCGCACCCAGAACCTCCTCAAGCGGGCCGACTCCCGCGTACTGGAGACCGGCGAGGAGCTCCCCGAGCAGCCGGAGCTTCTCTTCGCCGTGGCAGCGGCGCGCCGCGGCTTCGTCTGGCGCGAGCTCGGCCTTGTTCTGCTGCCCGACACACAGGTCTTCCGCAAGCGACCCCCGCGCGCCGACCGCCGTCTCGGCCGCGCGCTCGCTTCGTTCGCGGACCTGCGGACGGGCGACTTCATCGTCCACGAGGACCACGGCGTCGGCAAGCTGCTCGGCTTCGAGACGAAGGAAGTCGCTGGGGTCACGCGCGACTACCTCTTCCTCGCCTTCCGGGGCGAAGACCGCCTCTACGTCCCGCACGAGCAGCTCGGCAAGGTCTCGAAGTACATCGGCGCGGACGCCAGTGCGCCTGCGCTCTCGAAGCTCGGCGGCAAGGCCTGGCAGAACCTGAGGGCCCGCGCCCGCGAGTCCGTGCGGGAGCTCGCGACCGAGCTGATCGCCCTCTACGCCCAGCGCCAGCAGGCGCCGGGCGTCGCCTACGACCTCCAGAACGAGTGGCTCGAGCGGCTCGAGACCGAATTCCCGTACCGCGAGACAGAGGACCAGGCACGTGCGATCGAGGCGGTGAAGGAGGACCTCGAGATGGCGCGGCCGATGGATCGCCTCGTCTGCGGCGACGTCGGCTTCGGCAAGACCGAGGTGGCAGTGCGCGCCGCGTTCGCCGCCGCCGTGAACGGGAAGCAGACGCTCTTCCTCTGCCCGACGACGATCCTCGCCGAGCAGCACTGGAACACGTTCAAGGCCCGCTTCCTCGACTTCCCCGTCCGGGTCGAGATGATCTCGCGCTTCCGGCGGCCGGCCGAGGCGAAGCAGGTGCTGAAGGACTTCGCCGAGGGCAAGGTGGAGGTCCTGATCGGGACGCACCGGGTGCTCAGCCGCGATGTGATCCCGAAGGATCTCGGGCTAGTGATCCTCGACGAGGAACAGCGATTTGGAGTCGCACAGAAGGAGCTGCTCCGCTCGCTGCGGCTCGAGGTCGACGTGCTGGCGCTCTCCGCGACGCCGATCCCGCGCACGCTCCACATGTCGCTCTCCGGGTTGCGCGACATCTCGATCATCGAGACCCCCCCCGAGGGCCGGCGTCCGATCCGGACGACGGTGGGCGAGTACGACGAGGAGCTGATCAAGACCGCGCTCGAGCGCGAGATCGCCCGCGAGGGCCAGGCCTTCTACCTCCACAACCGCGTCGAGACGATCGAAGAGGCGGCGGAGAAGCTGCAGCAGCTCTGCCCGGGCCTGCGCTTCATCGTCGCGCACGGCCAGATGAGGGAGCGCGAGCTCGAGGAGAAGATGCACGCCTTCCTCCGCGGCGACGCCGACGTGCTCGTCTCCACGACGATCATCGAGTCGGGGATCGACATCCCGCAGGCGAACACGCTGATCGTGGAGCGCGCGGACGCGCTTGGCCTGTCGCAGCTCTACCAGATCCGCGGCCGCGTCGGCCGCTCGGACGTGACGGCGCACGCATACCTGCTCTATCCGGACGCGAGCGAGCTTTCGCCCGAGGCCCGGGCACGCCTTTCGACGCTCGCCGACCACACGGAGCTCGGCGCCGGCTTCCAGATTGCGATGCGCGACCTCGAGATCCGCGGTGCGGGCGATCTCCTCGGGGCCGAGCAGTCCGGGCACGTCGCCGCGCTCGGCTTCGAGCTCTACGTGGAGATGCTGGCCGAGGCGGTCGCTGAGCTCCAGGGCCAGCGGAGAGTGGCGACGAGGCCGGTGCGCGTGGACGCTCGCGTGGACGCCTACGTGCCGGCGACCTATGTCGCGTCCGAGGCGCTGAAGATCGACATCCACCGCCGGCTCGCGCTGGCGGAGTCGGATGACGAGCTACGTGAGCTGCACGCCACGCTCGAGGACCGGTACGGCCCGGTGCCGGAGCCGGTCGAGCACCTGTTCGCGATCCAGGAGGCGAAGCTGAAGCTCGCGCAGCTCGGTGCGGACTACCTCGTCTACCGCGGCGGGCGTGCGACGGTCGGTCCGCTCGTGCTCGGCTCGGCGGAGCTCCGGGCGCTACGCGACGTGACCGACACAGCGGTCTACACGAGCGCGAAGCGAGAGGTCTCCCAGCGCACCGAAGCCCTCGAGGGAGCGATCGGCCTCGTCGATGCTATCGTGGTAGCCCGTCAGGCCGCATGAACCGCGGCCCGCGCTAAACCTGGAGCATTCTCAACGATGAAGATCTCTCGACTCGCCATCCTTTTCTGTGCGCTCGTTTCGATCGCGCTCGCCGGTTGCGGCGGCGGCGACGACACGGTGCCGACCGACGCGGTTGCCGTGGTCGACGGCCAGGAAATCGCGAAGACCGACTACAACGCGCTGATCGCTCAGGCGAAGAAGAGCTACAAGAATCAGAAGCGCGACTTCCCGAAGGCTGGCTCGCAGGAGTTCCAGACCCTCAAGAACCAGGCCGTCCAGTTCCTCGTCCAGCGCGAGCAGTTCGAGCAGGAGGCCGAGAACCTCGACGTCAACGTCACCGACAAGCAGGTGGACGC
>JAXIPI010000293.1:0-6035 GCA_045403015.1 Gaiellaceae bacterium
CTGCTTGGCCTTCTCCGCCTTCTTCGTGCGCACGTGCCCCGAGCGGAAGGTGGTCTCGCGTACGATCTGGCGCAGCTCGGCGATCTCGGCCAGGCGCTCCGTCAAGATGTCCTGGGCGCCCTGGATCACCGCGGGGACGTCGGCCACTGCCCGGCCCAGCCTGAGCTCGGCCTCGGTCGAGGAGCTCGACGCCCTTCCGGGCATCGGGCCTGTGACGGCACAGAAGATCGTGGACTACCGCGCCTCTCACGGCGGCTTTCGCTCGGTCGACGATCTGGACGCGATTCCGGGGATCGGACCCGCGCGCCTCGACCAGCTACGGGATCTCGTCTCGCCGTGATTGCGCGCGTCGTCGAGCGCGGCTGGCCGACGCTTCTCGTCCTCGCCGCCTGCGTCGGGATCGCCCTCGCCAACGCCGTCCGGGCGCCGACGATCGTCGTCGCTCTCGTCGTGGTCGCAACCGCCGTCGCTGCGATAGCCGCAGAGGTGCGCCTTCCCGCCTGTTTGCTCGCGCTCGTCCTCATCGGCTGGTGGTGGGGGAGCGTGCGGCTCGATGCACTCGACCGCAGTGTGCTGGCCCCCGAGATCGGCCGTTCGGGGCTCGCGACAACGGTCGTGACAGGCCCCGTACGAAAGACGCCATTCGCGCTTCGTGTTCCCGCCGAGGTGCGTGAGTTCGACTCGCGCACCGTCCGCGAGCGCGTCCTACTCGAGCTTCCCGTCGGTCGCTCACCTCCGCAGGGGGCGATCCTCGTCTTGCGAGCCACGATCGGCGCTCCTCGCGGTGCGGAGGACGGCTTCGACGAGCGCGGCTGGCTGGCGCGCCGCGGCGTCCATGTCGTCCTGCACGGCGGCGACTGGCGGATCGTCGGCAGGCGCGGCGGGATCGGCGGCGTCTCCGACAGGCTCCGTGCGCACGTTGCGCGCGCGATCGCCCCTGGGCTCAGCGGCGAGCGCCGCGCGGTGCTGGCCGGAATCGTGCTCGGCGAGGACGAAGGGCTCACGGACGAGCTCCGCGCCAACTTCAAGGCCTCTGGGCTCTTCCACCTGCTGGCCGTCTCGGGACAGAACGTCGCGTTCCTCGCGATCGGTGTGCTTGGGCTCGCCTGGCTGCTGGGGATTCACCGGTTGGCGGCCGAGGTCGCCGCGATTGGTGCGATAGGCGCCTACGTCCTCGCGGTCGGCTGGCAACCGTCGGTCGTGCGAGCCGGAGTCGCGGGCGGCCTGGCGTCGCTTGCGTGGCTGCTCGCCCGACCCCGTGATCGGTGGCACTTCCTCGCGCTCGGCGCCGCGGTCCTGCTCGCGTGGACGCCCGCCTGTCTGTTCGAGCCGGGCTTCCAGCTCTCTTTCGCCGCGGTCGGTGCGATCTTCCTCCTGCTGCCGAAGCTCCGGCTTGCGCTCGAGGGATATCCGATGCCCGCCTGGCTTCGCGACGCGCTCGCGGTGTCGACAGCGTGCGGGGCGGCAACCGCGCCGATCCTCTGGCTGCAGTTCGGAACCGTCCCGGTCTACTCGTTGCTGGCGAACGCCCTCGTTGCGCTGGCGATCGGACCGCTCCTCGGGCTCGCGCTGGTCGGCTCGCTGGTCGAGCCCGTGCTGCCATCGGTGGCGCTCGCGCTGGCCCGGGTGAACGGCTGGTTGGCCGCGTACATCGCTGCCTGCGCAGAGCTCGTCGCCGGATTACCGCTGGCCCAGATCGGCTCGGCCAAGGCCGTGTCCGTGTTGCTCGGAACCCCACTTGCCCTGCTCGCACTCCACCGGCTGCCCAGGTGGCGGCGGCCGGCGGCGTTGGCGTGCGCTGCGACCGTTGTTCCCGCCCTCCTCGTCTGGCAGCTGCTGCCGTCCGCGTCGCTGCCGCCGCTGAAAGGGCTCCGCATCACGTTCCTCGACGTCGGCCAGGGTGACTCGATCCTCCTGCAGGTGGCCGAGGGCGCGGTCCTCGTCGACGAAGGACCGCCCGAGGCGAACGTTGCGCAACAGCTTCGCACCCTCGGCGTGCGGAGACTGGCTGCGGTTGTCCTCACCCATCCGCAGCGCGATCACATCGGCGGCGCCGAGACCGTGCTGCGGAGGATCGCAGTCGACCGCGTGCTCGATCCGCGCCTCGCGCGATCCAGCCCGTACGAGCGGGCGGCTCTGGCCGAGGCGGAGAAGCACGGCGTGGACGTCGTCGAGACCCGCGTCGGGGATGCGTTCCGGCTGGGCCGGCTGCATCTGCGCGTTCTCTGGCCCGACGGGCCTGGCACGGAGAGCGAGGATCCCAACCTGCTTCCGATCGTCACGCTCGCTACGTACGGCGAGGTCGACGCGCTCCTCACCGCCGACGCCGAGACAGACGTGACGGCGCGCCTGCTCTCGCGACCCGTCGAGATCCTCAAGGTCGCACACCACGGCTCCGCCGACGCGGGCCTCGAGAGCGAGCTGCGAGAGCTGCGACCGCAGGTCGCCGTCATCTCGTGTGGCCGAGGCAATGACTACGGCCATCCTCGCCCTTCGACCGTTGCGACGCTGCGTGCGAGCCCTGGCCTCAGCCTCTACCGCACGGACGAGGACGGGCGCGTGGTCGTCGAGTCGGACGGAAAGCGGATCACGGTCCGGAAGGGTCGTTGAGTAGGGTGGAGGTGTGGCCGCCGCACCGGACCTGAAGCCCGTCTATCTCCTCACCGGCAGCGATCGCCCCAAGATCGAGACGGCGCTCGCGCGGCTCCGGCGCCACTTCGAGCCGGAGGCAGTCGAGCTCGTCACGGCCCAAGAAGTGTCAGGCCCGGACGCCGCGGCGCTGTGCAACGTCGGCAGCCTGTTCGGTGACGCGCGGCTCGTCGTCATCGAGGGCGTCGATGGGCGGCGGAACGCCGACGGCCGTCTCGCGAACGGCTGGAAGGTGGCCGATGTGAAGGCGATCGAGGAGTACCTCGCGTCGCCTGCCCCCGGCACCGTGCTGGCACTCGTCGCCGAGGAGCTGAAGAAGGACGCCCCCTTGACGAAGGCCTGCGCGAAGGCCGGCGACGTGCTGGCCTTCGAGGTGCCGAAGCGCAACGTCGCCAACTGGGTTGCCGAGCGGTTCAAGCAGGCGGGCGCGCGCGCCGAGCCGGAGGCGTGCGCAGCACTCGTTCACCTGGTCGGCGACGACATCCACCAGCTCGCGAATGAGATCGACAAGCTCGCGCTCTGGGCCGGGGACGAGCCGATCGGCCAGAACGAGGTGGAGCTCCTAGTGGCCGCGGTGGCCGAGACGCCGACCTTTGCCCTGACCGACGCCTGGGCGCAGCGCGACGGCGGCCGGACGCTGGCGGCGAGCGAGACGATCTTCGAGCGCGAGGGCCGCCCGCGCCGCGACACCGCTCCGCGGATGGCCGGCGCGCTCACCAACCACCTCTCCTTCATGCGCCGGTGCCAGCAACTCGCGGCTGACGGTGTTCGGCCGCGCGACGCCGCGTCGACCCTGAAGCGGCATCCGTTCTACGTCGAGAAGGTGTTCGCCCAGGCGGCGAACTTCTCCGAGGACGAGCTTCGCGATGCGGTCGTCCGGCTCGCCGAGCTCGACCACGCGCTCAAGGGCGGCAGCAAGCTGGCGCCCGATCTCGAGCTCCAGCGGGCGCTGATCGACCTAAGCGCGGAGGGTTAGGAGCTAGGAGCGTCGCCGGCGACGAGGCGTGCTGCGCGGGCCTTCTTGCGCGCGGCCGTGTTCTTGTGCAGCGCCCCGCGGGAGGCAGCCTTGTCGATCGTCCGCACGAGCTTCAGATGCTCGGCGGCGAGCTTTTCCTTGTCCGTCTCGGTCGCCGCGGCTTCGAGCCGCTTCGTCAGGGTTTTCACCGTTGAGCGGTAGCGGAGGTTCTCGTCGCGCTGGCGCTCGGCGATCAGGACGCGCTTTTTCTGTTGTTGGATGTTCGGCATCTCGAAGAAAGGCCCGCACTTGGCGGGCGCGCAGGATCCTAGCAGACAGGTATCGGCGTCTGGCCTCGGCGGACCTCGTTCCTATACTCGCAGCGTGGACGAGCGAGCCAAGGGGAGGAGGCTCGCGTGGTCGACGGCGATCTTCTCGGCTGCGACCGGGCTCTCCCGGGTGCTCGGGCTCCTCCGCGAGGTCGTCGCTGCGAATTACTTCGGCGCCCGCGGCCCGATCAACGCCTTCACGGTCGCGTTCCAGATCCCGAATCTCGTTCGTGCCCTCGTCGCGGACGCCGCGCTCTCGTCCGCGTTCGTGCCGGTGTTCAGCGAGCTGCTCGAGAAAGGCGAGAAGGCACGCGCCTGGCGGGTCGCGTCGACCGTGTTCTGGCTCTTCCTCCTGGTCGTCGGGTCGATCACCGCCCTCTTCATCCTCGCCGCACCTGTCCTGATGCCGCCACTCACCGGTGCCTACGACAACCTCGTGGTCACGCTCTCGCAGATCCTCTTCCCGATCGTCGTCCTGATCGGCCTCTTCGGGATCGTCACCGGGATCCTGAACAGCTACGAGCAGTTCACGATCCCGGCGCTGACGCCGGTGTTCTGGAACGTGGCGATCATCATCGGGCTCGTGATCGGCGTGCCGCGCGCCGACACCGAGAGCGGCAAGCTCTACGTCTACGCCGGCTCGATCGTCATTGGGACGGTGATCCAGTTTCTGCTGCCGCTGCCCTGGTTGCGCGGGCTCGACGGCCGCCTCCGCCTCGCGCTGGACATCCGCGATCCGGCCGTGAAGCAGGTGTTCAAGCTGATGGTGCCCGTGATGCTCGGGCTCGGGCTGATAAACGTGAACGCGGTGATCGGCACGGTGGTCGCCTCGAAGCTGATCGACCCGAGAATCGCTCCGACCGCGATCGACAAGGCATTCCGCATCTACATGCTGCCGCAGGGAATGTTCTCGGTCGCGGTCGCGACGATCCTCTATCCGTCGCTGGCGCGGCTTTCCACGCGCGGCGATCTCGCAGGCTTTCGCGCCACCGTCTCCGGCGGGCTGCGGCAGATCAACTTCATGCTCATTCCGTCCGCGGTCGTCTGCGCCGTCCTCGCCGAGCCGATCGTCCGGCTGCTTTACCAGCGCGGCGCCTTCGGGCCCGGCCAGACAACAGTCGTCGCCGGCGCGCTCGCCGCCTTCTCGCTCGGGCTCACGTTCAACGGGATGATGCTGATGCTCAACCGCGCTTTCTTCAGCCTGCAGGCGCCGTGGGTTCCGACCCTGATCGCCCTGGCGGTGCTCGTCTTGAACACCGCGCTGTACGCCGCCCTTTACCACGTCGGCACCTGGGGGATCCCGCTTGCGATCTCGCTCGCGAACATCGCCGGCGTCGCCCTGCTCTTCGTCGCGCTGCGCCGCCGCGTCGGCCGTCTCGATTTCCACCAGGTTGCCAGGTCCTTCGGGCTCATCTCGATCGCCGCGGCGGTGCTCGGCGTCGTCGCCTACGGCATCTGGTACGTCCTCGATCGCGCGCTCGGGCGATCGTTCGCAGCGCAGCTCGTCTCGCTCGGTGTCGCGCTCGGCGTCGGCGGTGCCGTCTACCTCGCGGTTTGCACCGCCCTGCGGGTACGCGAGATGGCGGCGCTACTATCGCTGCGAGACCGCTTCCGCCGGGACTGATCACGCATGGACCAAGCAAAAATCCGCAACTTCTCGATCATCGCGCACATCGACCATGGCAAGTCGACGCTCGCCGATCGCATCCTCCAGGTGACGGACACGGTCGCGGACCGGGACATGAAGGAGCAGCTGCTGGACTCGATGGACCTCGAGCGCGAGCGGGGGATCACGATCAAGGCGCAGGCGGTGCGGGTGCTCTGGAAGGGCCACCAGCTGAACCTGATCGACACGCCCGGGCACGTGGACTTCACGTACGAAGTGTCGCGCTCGCTGCAGGCCTGCGAGGGGGCGTTGCTCGTCGTCGACGCCGCGCAGGGGATCGAGGCCCAGACGCTCGCGAACGCGTACCTGGCGATCGAGAACAACCTCGAGATCGTCCCCGTCGTGAACAAGATCGACCTCCCGCAGGCCGACCCGGACGGCGCCGCAGCCGAGGTCGCCGACCTGATCGGAGACGATTCCGAGCGCGTGCTGCGCA
>JAXIPI010000115.1:0-4904 GCA_045403015.1 Gaiellaceae bacterium
TGCTCGACGAGCTCGGGTGCGAGCACCCGGCGCGCCATCGGCGGCGCCAGCGTGCAAAGCGTGTGATCGAACCGCTGGAGGCGACCGTCGACCACGACACCGACGGCGCGGCCGCCGTCGGCGGCGATCTGCTCGACGGGCGCCCCAGCGTGTTCCACCCCGCCGAGGGCGACGATCTTCTGCTCGAGGGCGTCGATGATCGTTTGGTAGCCGCCGTCGAGCCAGCCCATGACCTCGCGGCCGCTCTTGTCGCGCGTCGAGCCCATCCGGCGCGTGCGCGCCCAGATGTACGTGGCCGGCAGGTCCTCGAGCTTGCCGTCGAACTTGGAGTCGAGGAGCGGCTTCCAGAGCTTCTCGACGACTCCCCGTCCGCACAAGCGGCGCAGCCATTCGTCCAGCGGCTCGTCGTCCAGGGCCACATGCCCGGAAGTGAGCTGACAGCGAGCGACGAACAGTGCGAGCCGTATCCGCTCGTGCGGGCGGAGCAGTGGAAACGTCAGGAACTCTTTGGGCGACGTCATTGAGAAGAGCCGCCCATCGCCGTAGAAGCCGACCTTCGTCGGCTGGAAGCGCCACTTGTCGCCGAGGCCCAGCTCGTCCGCGAGGCCGACGACCCGGTCGTCGCTCGGCAGGACGACGTGGTAGAAGCGGTCGACGGACGTCCCGTCGAAGTCGAAGGACCCGACGAGCCCGCCCAGGTCCGGCGCGCGCTCGTAGAGCGAGACGGCGACGCCTGCCTGCGCGAGGCGATATGCGGCGGTCATCCCGAGGATGCCGCCGCCGACGATCCCGACGCTCGGCCTCATGCGCCGAGCGCGCCTTCGGGTGCAGCTGGAATCGGTTCGGGTGCCGCGGAGCGCTCGCGGAAGAGCATCCGCCAGTAGGCGAGCATGGTCTTGAAGACGGGCATCTTGCTCTCGCCGTTCCGCTTGCTCCAGTCGAGCGAGACCGGCACCTCGACGATGCGAGCGTTCATCGCCGCGAGCTTCGCGAGCAGCTCTGCCTTGCAGGCGAAGCCGCGCTCGCGGATCAGGCGCTCGCCGTAGCGGTTCGAGGCATCCTGGAGCGTCGAGGCCCGGTAGACGCGGAAGAATGAGGAAACGGTGGTTGCCTCCAGCCCGAGGCTGTGGCGAACGACCCAGCCGGCGGCCGCGCTCAGCAGGCGGCGGTGAGCGCTGACGCCCACCATCCTCCAGTCGGCGAGCACGACGTCGGCGCCGTGCCGGACCTCGTCGAGCATCTGCGGCAGTGCGCCGAGGTCGCTGGTCGTGTCGGCCTCGAGCGTAACGATCAAGGCGTCGGGCTCGGCGCAACCGAGCGCCGAGACGAAGCCCGTCCGGAACGCCGCGCCGGGACCCTGGTTGACCTCGAGGCGAACCAGCTCGACCGGCAGTGGGCCGGAGTACGACTCGACGAGCGACGACGTCGCGTCTGCCGAGCCATCGTCGACGATGAAGATCCGCGAGCCCACGCCGAGCAGATCGCTCGTCTGCGCCAGGTCGGCGAAGAGCGTCGGCAGGTTCTCTTCTTCGTTGAAGGCGGGAATGACGAAGAGGAGTTGTGGCCTGCTTTCGGCCTGCGTCCGCTCGTCCGCCGCTCTTGTAGTCATCTCCATGGTGCTCACGTGCGTCGGTCTCCCACCGTCGAAGTCGGTCGTGCCCCCGTTGCAAGGAGCCTAGGAGGGGCACAGCGAGGCTTCCAGGCCAGAGCGGCAATCCCAGTCGGGGGTTGGGGCAGCTAGCCCTTCGGGGGGCTGACCTGTCTACAAGGGTCCGCGCAAACCCTGACCTGAAGGGGATTTATCCCGGAGGCCCGCGCAGCGCATGATTCGAGGCGTGTGGCGAGGACGCTTTACGAAACCGGTTCTGCCGGTGTTCGCCGGTGGTTCGGCATGACTGAGATCGCGGTCAACCCGCCGGTCGTGGCCGAGCGCGCCCGCAGGGCTCCGCGGAGCTTCGACGGCGCGGTGCTCCTCTCCGGGGCGACGGTTGCCTCCGGGATCCTCGCCTACGCCTACCACGTGCTCGCCGCCCGCGTGCTCGGCCCCGAGGCCTACGGTCTCGTCGCCGTTCTCTGGGCGGCGTTGTTCCTGCTCGTGGTGGTGCTGTTCCGGCCGCTCGAGCAGACGACGTCCCGAGCGCTCGCCGACCGCCTGGCGCGAGGGCAGGAGGTTCGCTCGGTGCTGCGCGCGATGTTCTGGATCTACCTGGTGCTCGCGGTCGCGATTGGAATCGTCGGTGCGCTCGGCTGGGGATTGATCGGCGACCGGCTCTTCCTCGGCGACTCCTTCTATACAGCTGCGCTCGTCCTCGGCCTCGCCGCCTACGGTGTGGCCTACGTGGCACGTGGCGTCTTCGCCGGCGCCCGCTGGTTCAACGGCTACGCGCTGCTCCTCGTTTCGGACGGCGCCGTCCGCGTCGCGGTCGTCCTGCCGCTGCTCTTCGTCGCTTCGCGCGATCTCGCTGCGGCAGCGATGGTCGCCGCCGCAGTTGGAAGCGTTGCGCTGCCGGTGCTCGTGGGCCGCCGCGTGCTCGCCCCCCTCGTCACCAAGGGAGTTACCAGCGGAGAGGGCTCGCCGTTCCATGTCGGAGCAGCGGTCGCCTTCGCCTGGCCGGCGGCCGTGATCGCGGTTGCGGATCAGGTGCTCGTCAACGGCGGCCCGCTGCTCGTGATGCTCGGCGGCGGCGCAAACGTCGGCAAGATCGCGGGCCTCGTCTTCGCGGCCACGATGCTCGTCCGAATCCCGGTTTTCGTCTTCCAGGGCATCGCAACCTCGATGCTTCCGAACCTGACGCTTCTGCACGCGACCGCCGAGCGCGCGCGCTTCCGTCGCGCGGTGCTTCGCGCCGCGGGCGGCCTGGCCGGCGTCGGCGCGGTGATCGTGGTTACTGCAGCGGCCATCGGGCCCGAGGCGCTGCAGGCGGTCTACGGCTCCGACTACACGGCCGGCAGGCTGGAGCTCGCGCTGCTCGGCGTCGGGGTCGGCTGTTACCTCGCGACCTCGACCTTCTCGCAGGCGCTGCTCGCGCTCGACTGCGGGCGCATCGCGGCGCTCGGCTGGGTCGTCTCGGCCGTTGTCTTCCTCGGTGCGTACGCCGTCATTCCCGGTGAGGCGCTCTTCCGCGTCTCGACCGCCTTCGCGCTCGGCACGGCGGTTGCGGTGCCTCTCCTCGGCTACGCACTCCTTCATCGCCGGAGAGACACGTGAGGACGCCGGTCACAGTCGGTGTGGTGTGCGGCGTCTCCGGCCTCGGCGCAACGCTGGCCCGGGCCTTCGACGAGCTGCCGCAGTCGACCCTGCGTTGGATCTGCGACGAGGCGCCGAGGATTGCGAGCGTGCGCTACGGGCCTGCGACTGCCTGGACGAGCGACTTCGAGGAGCTGTTGCAGGACGAGGATCTCGACGCGGTCGTCTTCGCGTCCTCCGAGCTCGCCGCCCGTGGACGGGCGCTCGCAGCGCTTGCGGCGGACAAGCATGTCTTCGTCGACGGCCAGCTTGCCTCCGGCTCGACCGAGGCGGACGAGCTCGTCGCGGCCGCAGCGAAGCGGAACCGGCACCTGATGGCGCATTCGCCTGCGCTGCTGCGCCCGGGCGTGCTGCGGCTCCACCGGCTGATCGACCGCGGCGCACTCGGCGAGATCTTCTACGTTCACGCGAGGCGGTACGCCTTGCGGGGCGAGCGGGATGTCAACGTGCTCTGGGATCTCGGCGCCGACACGATCGCGACCGTGCTCGATCTGCTCGGCGACGAGCCGGTCGAGGCACATGCGAGTGGGGTGTCCTATCTCGGGCGGCAGTCGCCGGACGTGATCTTCGCCAAGCTCGAGTTCGCGACCGGGATCGGCGTCTACGTCCATCTCTCCTGCCTTGAGGGAGCGACCGCCGACCACATCTCGGTCGTCGGCTCCGAGGCGACCGCGGTGCTCGACGCGACCGAGCCAGAGCATGAGCTCTCGATCCTCGTGAACGGACCGACGTCCGCCGAGTTCGACGACCTGACGGTCGAGCAGGGTGACAAGGTGAGCTTCCGGCTGCCGGCGGACGACTCGCTTCCAATCGCCTGCGCGAGATTCCTGACCGCCGTCCGCTCGCACAGCGAGATGCCGTACGGGCGCGAGGCGTCCACTACCTTGGCGGTCCTCGAGGCACTCGAGCTCTCGTGCGCGAACCGCGGCACCCTCGAAGCGATCGCACCGCGGCCGGGACGCGTCGAGCAGAACGTCATCGCCTTTCGGGCACGCTGAGTCGACGGCCGCCCCCCGACCAAGTGGAGGCGGCCGTCGCCTCATGCCAAGATGACCCCGCGAGGGACGGCCACGCATCCCCCAAAAGGGAGATTTTGCAGGGCAAGTGCCGGGCTTCCTGCTTGGTCTCAGGAAGTCCGGCGACTCACCCTCCAGCGCAGGCGATGAAGCGTCCGCCGCGCTTCTGCGCGTGTGTAAGCGGCCTCACAACGCGCACGAGAGACGTTACGCCGGGCCTGAGGCCACCGCCACTAGCCGATGGAGCAGATCTCCGAATGCGAGAAGTTCGACACCTTTTCCCCAGAAAAATTCCATGTAAACCTTCACTTTCATCACGAACTGCGCTAGGTTGAGCGCAGGGTAAAGGCGGGCGTGGAGGGGAAGTACCACACGCAAGACAGTGAAAACGAAAGGCGGCCCTTTCGAATGGCTCAGTACAGCGGGCGCACAGCGGTACTCGTAGATCATCATCCGCTCTGGCTGGACGCAGTCGGTCTGGTCGTGGCAGATCTCGGCTTGACAGTTGTCGGCACGGCGACGTCCGGGCGCGAAGGGCTTGCGCTCGTGACCGAGCATCGTCCCGACGTCCTCGTCACCGGCATTCAGATGCCGGCCGGCGACCTCGACGGCATCGAGCTCGTGAGCAAGGGGAACGAGAT
>JAXIPI010000270.1:0-2686 GCA_045403015.1 Gaiellaceae bacterium
CGCTCGCCATCGGCGAGGTGGTGTCGCTCTCCTAGTCAGGGACATCCCTGAACACTTGCCCAGGCCAGTCATGACATACGAGGAGGCTAGGAGGTGAACTCGGAGGGGCTCGGATAGTCCGTTCCGAAGAACGGATGCTCGTACCAGTCTTGGAGCTTCTGAGCGACGCTCAGATCGCGATCGGGATCCGCCGCAAGCCCGATTGACTCGGTCCGAATCGTTCCGAGCACGGCGGCTACCTCCTCCGGCGTCGCGCCGCCCCTGAGCAGTGAAGCGATGCGCGGTGCATAGCCCTCGTATTCATCACGCGGAACACGGCCGATGGGATCCCAGGCTGCCCACAGGATGAGCCGGAGCTCGTCCTCGCCCTGACGTTTCCACCAGGCTGTCCATTCGGAGTCGATCACCACCGCCAGGAACCTATCGGAATGGTTCAGGGGAAATTCCTGACCACTGGCCCACGCGAGAACTGCACTAACGCTGGCTCGTTCGGAGTCGCCGAGCCTCGACGATCGCCAGGATCCAACCTAGGAGAACAAGCATGAACGCTGGTGCCCACGCGCCCTGGCCGGGGTTCGACCACCAGTCGGTCGCGTAATAGAGGAACCACACCGAGAAGATCGCCAACGACATCAACAACGGCATCATCGCGAGCCAGCGACGACGCAATAGAAGCGCCATAGACATCACCGGCAGGGCGAACATCGTCGCGAGAACAACCCAACCGAAGATGCCTGATTCGGCGAACACCCGGATGTCTTTTCCGATCCCCGATCGAGCAGACGCAACATCAAACGCGGCGACGCCGAGAGAGACCATGTCCATGGCGTAGATCATAGGAGCGCGTCAGAGGGACCTTCGCGACCGCTGGCGCAGGCGAGAGGCGCAGGGTGTCGGTGGTCGTTGATTGCCATCAGCGCGGCCACAGCCCACGGATTGTCGTCACGACCACGTCCACCCACTTGAACGTCTCATCAGCTTTCGAGGGCGGGTCCGACGATTGCCGGATGAGGGGCGCGAGCAAGACGACCAGGGCAGCAAAGACGATGCCGATGATCCACCACCACATGCGACCATGGTACGGCCGGGCTCGGGAGACCTTCCCGAACACTGGCCCACGCGACGTCAACCTTCATCCAGCACGCCGCCGCACCATCGTCGCAAGCATCGTCGCCACGTGAACGCGCTCAGACCCCTGCTCGGCGTACGCGTCGCCACGGCAGACGGTCAGCGTGCGCCCGGCCCGCAGGACGTCGCCTTCAGCGACGAGCCTGTCGCCGCTGGCTGGCGCGAGCAGATTGACCTTCAGCTCGACGGTCAGTACCTCCGCGTCGTTCGGCATCAGCGTCAGCGCCGCGTAGCCGCAAGCGCTGTCGAGCGCGGCGACGACGACACCGGCGTGGAGGAAGCCATCCTGCTGCGAGAGGCGCGGCTCGATCGGCAGCGCAATCGCAACGCGACCGGCGGCGACGTCTGTGAGATCGGCGCCGAGAGTCCCCATTGCGCCCTGCCGGGCGAAGCTCGCGCGGACGCGGGCGACAATGGCATCGTCGACCCTCCGGGTGGAATCCGCCACAGCCACATCATGATCGAAGGCTCAGGAGCATCACTACCCGACGCTGACCCCGTGCGAGCACCCTCGCCCTCATTTCCTTCCGTGATACTTCCGCCGTGTCTGGACCTCCGGGGTCAGGTTTTGCATTCGCACAAACCTGCCGCGAAGGTGGCAGGCTCCATGAGAATTGCTTGATTGCAAGACCTGACCCACCGCGACAGCGGGGACCGCTGGACTGGATCCGCGTCGCGCTGACATCCAGTGTCGATTCAGTGTCGGTCCGGTTGTCGATTTTCCGGGACCTCGTTCGTTCTGTTGAATGAAGGGGCGGGGCTCCGCTCCGCCAGAAGCAACGAGAGGAGAGAAGGCATGGCAGGCCAGATGGTCCACGTCGAGTTTCCTGCGGGCGACACGGCGAAGGCTCGTGATTTTTGGGGCTCGCTCTTCGGCTGGCAGTTCGAGCAGGTGCCCGCCCCGACCGAGTACCTCATGACCCGGTTCTCCGAGACGACAGGTGGCGCGATCTACGCCGCCGACGGCGACAGCCGCGGCGGACGCGTCTACTTCGACGTCGACGACATCAACACCGGCGCCGCTCGAGTCAACGAGCTCGGCGGCGAGGCCGGCGAGCCGATGCCGGTGCCTGGAATGGGCTGGTTCGCAACCTGCAAGGACACCGAGGGCAACGACTTCGGTCTCTGGCAGATCGATCCGAACGCACCGACGCCGGAGGCGTAGCCTGACTCAGTGCGGGCGGGGAGCCGGCACGTTCCCCGCCCGCAGCGCCCGGCCGGCGAGCGCACCGGTGTGTCGCCCGTCGTCGACGACGACGACACCGTTGACGAGCACGTACGGGATCCCCTCCGGCTGCCGGCGGGGATCCTCGTAGGTCGCGGTGTCGCGGATCGTCTCCGGATCGATGCACGTGACGTCGGCGGCAATGCCGGGGCGAAGGAGGCCGCGGTCGGGGAAGCCGAGCCGCTGCGCCGGCAACGAGGTCATCTTCCGCACCGCCTGCTCCCAGCTCAGGATCCCGAGCTCACGCACGTAGACCGCGAAGTAGCGCGGGAAGGTCCCCCAGCCGCGCGGGTGCGGCCTGTCGCCGACGATGATTCCGTCGCTGCCGACGGT
>JAXIPI010000045.1:0-6097 GCA_045403015.1 Gaiellaceae bacterium
GACATCCTCGCCTCCCTCGCGGGCGAGAGCGCGGCGACGATCGAATCGCGCTACGAGGGCGCGGGCTACGGCCAGTTCAAGACTGATGTCGCCGAGGCGGTCGTCGAGGCGGTCACTCCGATCCAGGAGCGCTACCGCGAGCTGCGCTCCGACCCGGCCGAGCTGCAGCGCATGCTGACGCAGGGCGCAGACAAGGCTCGTGAGGCGTCTGCACCCACCCTCGAGCAGATCTACGTGCGGATGGGGTTCGTCAGGAGCGAGGCGGGCCGCTGATTCGGAGCTTCTCGACCTCGTCGGGCGAGAGCTCCCGCCATTCGCCCGGCTTCAGGCCGCCGACGCCGAGTCCCGCGTAGATGCTCCGGTGCAGCCGCCGCACGCGGTAGCCGACCGCGTCGCACATCCGACGCACCTGCCGGTTGCGGCCCTCGTGGAGGACGAGCTCGAAGCGTGCGGCGCCGAGCCTGCGGACGCGCGCCGGCGACGTCGGCCCGTCCTCGAGCTCGACTCCCTCGGCGAGTCGCCGCAGCGCTTCGTCGGTCGGCTCCTTCCAGGTCTCCACCTCGTAGACCTTCTCCACCCCGTAGCGGGGATGCGCGAGCCGGTGCGCGAGCGGGCCATCGTTCGTGAGCAGCAGGGCGCCGGTGGTGTCGACGTCGAGCCGCCCGACCGGGACGACGCGCGACTCGTGGTCGACGAGCGAGACGACGGTGGGCCGGCCTTGCGGGTCGTTCGCGGTCGTGACGACGCCGGCCGGCTTGTGCAGGAGCACGTAGCCGAGGTCCTGCTTCGCGACGCGCTCGCCGTCCACCTCGACGACGTCGCGTGACTCCACGAAGGTGTTCAGCTCGCCCGGTTCGCCGTTCACGCGCACGCGGCCGGCCTTGATCAGCTCGTCCGCCTTGCGGCGCGAGGCGACACCGGCACGAGCGAGGTAGGCGTTCAGCCGCACGACCGGTGTAGTGTGCCCGCGCCGTGCATGACCATTCCCAGGACGTAGAACGCCTGGCCGACCTCCTGGTCGGCTTCGGCGCGAACCTCCAGCCGGGTCAGATCCTCGGCGTCACTGCGTACCTCGGGATGGAGGACGCGGCGCGTGCCGTCGCGCGCGCGGGCTACAAGCGAGGCGCGAAGTACGTTGACGTCTTCTGGTGGGACCAGCTCGTCAAGCGAGCGCGGCTGGAGCTCGCGGCAGACGAGACGCTCGACTACATCCCGCCGTGGTTCGAGCAGCGGATGCAGTGGCTCTCGGACGAGCGAGCGGCGCGGGTGACGCTGACCGGAACGAGCGCCGGAGTCTTCGAGGGCATCGATCCCGCCCGAACGGGCCGTGACCTGCTCCCGTACATCTCGGCAGTGCCGCGAGTCGTGAACGAGCGGACGACGAACTGGACCGCAGGCCCGTGCCCGAACCTCGGCTGGGCCGAGCGGGTCCACCCGGAGCTCGAGCCAGAGGCGGCGTTGGACAAGCTCTGGGAGGAGATCACGTACGTGCTCCGGCTGGACACGGAAGATCCGGTCGAGGCGTGGCGGGAGCGGATGAAGCTCATCGTCGCGAGCGCCGACCGGATGACGGATCGCCGCTTCGACGCGCTGCACCTGAAGGGAGCCGGTACCGATCTGACGATCGGCCTGCTGCCGAGCTCGAAGTGGCTCGGAGCCGACTTCTCCACCGCCGACGGGATCACGCACTACCCGAACCTTCCCACCGAGGAGGTCTTCACGACCCCCGACCCCGACCGCGTCGACGGCCACGTCTCGGCGACGATGCCGCTCGAGCTCTACGGCTCGTACATGAACGGGATCCGGATCGAGTTCGAGGGCGGACGCGCCGTCAAGGTCGATGCGGACGAGGGCGCGGACGCGCTCCGCGCCACCGTTGCGAAGGACGACGGTGCCTCACGTCTCGGCGAGATAGCGCTCGTCGACAAGGAGGGCAGGATCGGCCCGCTCCGCACGGTGTTCTACGAGACGCTGCTGGACGAGAACGCTGCCAGCCACATCGCGCTCGGGAACGCCTACACGTTCCCCGTCGAGGACGAGGCCGACCGCGAGCGTGTGAACAAGAGCGGCATCCATGTCGACTTCATGATCGGCTCGAACGAGCTCGACGTGGACGGGATCACGCGCGACGGCGACCGCGTGCCGGTGCTGCGCGGCGGTTCCTGGCAGATCTAGGCTGTCTTGCCGACCGCGACCGAGTGCAAGCGTTCGCGGATCTCTGCAGCCGATTCGCCGAGGTCGTCGAGCCGCGGCAGCTCGGCGGCGCTCTCGAGCCCGAAGACGCGTTCGAAGAGCGGCGTCGTCCGGTAGCGCACGGCACCGCCGGGACCGTCATCGCGGCCGGCTTCGGCGATCAACCCCCGCTCGAGCAGGCCGGCGACAGCCGAGTCGGCCGCGACGCCGCGGATTCGGGCGATCTCCGGCCGGCTGCACGGGCCGAGATAGGCGACGATCGAAAGCGTCTCGAGCGCGGCCTGCGAGAGTCCCCGCTCGACCGGCCGCTCGAACAGGCGCCCGCACGCGTCCGCAGCCTCACGCGAGGCGCGGAACGCATAGCCGCCTGCGACGTGCTCGAGCACGATTCCACTCCGTCCCTCACGGAAGCGATCCGAGAGGAGCCCGAGCGCGAGCTCGATCCGCTCTGCGTCGTCGTCCGCAGCCTGCGCCAGCTCCTCGGCTGAAAGAGGCGCGGAGGCGACGACGAGCAGCGCCTCCACTGTCCGGGCGAGCTGGTCGACCGGATTTGCGGTGATCAGGCGGAGCGGGCGATCCATTCGCTACCTCTTTCGTTGTTGGGGCGAGAAACCCTTATCGGGCTGAAGGGCGCAGCCTGCTCCAGTGAGATCTCACCGGTTTTCCGCAGCTCGAGCAGCGCGAGGAAGGCGACAGCCTGGTCGACGCGCGACAGCGAGCCGACCTCGGCGTCGAAGTCGAATCGGCTGCGGCGCCGCAGCACCGCGCGGAATCGCTCGAGGAATTGCGCGACCGGCGGGAACCGGAGCGCCATGTGCGCGAGCGAGACCTGCGCGGGCGGCTCTGCGAGCAGGCGGAGCGTGGCCGCCAGCTGCTCCGGATCCTGCGCGGCGAGCTTTCGCTCCGGCTGCGGCGCGAGCGGCGCGGGGCCGACGCGGAAGAAACGGTCGCGCTCGCCTGCCAGCCTGTCTGCCAGCCACGCTGCCGCCTCTTTCATCCGGCGGTACTCGGCGAGCCGGCGCGCGAGCTCCTCCGCCGCCTCCTCCGGCTCGAGCTCGGCGAGCTCTGCGTCCTCGTCGGGGAAGAGCGCTCGTGCTTTCAGCTCGAGCAGCGCTGCGATCAGGACGAGGAACTCGCCGCAGGCCTCCAGGTCGAGCTCCTCCCGCTCCGCGAGGCGCTCGACGAACGCGATGACGATGGCCGCCATGTCCACGTCGGCCGGCTCGAGCTCCTCCTTCAGAAGCAGCGTGAGCAGCAGATCGAAGGGACCCTCGAACGCATCGAGGTCCAGCTCGAGTTCGCGGACGACAACCATGGCCACTCAGCTGAGGCTAGCGGCGTGGTCGGACGCGGCCGCGCGGGACAGCCATCGTCGGCCGCGGCGGTGCTTTGGGCTCACGCCGGCGGCGACGGCCGCCGCGGAGGAGCTGCCACCAGATGAAGAACCCGACGGAGAGGACGAAGAGGATCGCGGACACCCACGCGTTCACACGCAGGCCGGCGAGCTCCGACGAGGGATCGATCCGGAGCGTCTCGAGATAGAAGCGGAAACCCGTGTACAGCGCGATGTACAGGGCGAAGAGCGCCGGCGGGCGAAAGCGGAAGCGGCGGTCGAGAATGAGCAGCAGTCCTGCGGCGAAGAGATTCCACAGTGCCTCGTAGAGGAACGTGGGGTGAAATGTCTCGTTGAACAGGTACTCGTCCGGCCTTCGTACCGGCGAGATCTCGAGCCCCCACGGCAGGCTGGTCGGCTCGCCGAAGAGCTCCTGGTTCCACCAGTTGCCGATGCGCCCGATCGCCTGCGCGACGAGGAGCCCAGGGGCCGCGGCGTCGAGCAGCGCGGGCACATTCGCGCCGGCGCGGTGGGCGATGTACCCGCCGACGAGGACGCCGCCGGCGATGCCGCCCCAGATCCCAAGGCCGCCCTCCCAGACGGCGAACGGTCCCCACCACTCGTCGGGCACCTCGCTCCAGCTCGTGGCGAGGTGGTAAAGGCGAGCGCCGACGATGCCCGCGCCCACGCCCCAGACCGCGACGCGGAAGATCAGATCCCAGTCCCCGCCACGGGCAACCCAGCGCAAGCCGGTGATCCAGACGCAGGCGGCGATGCCGGCCAACAGCATCAGGCCGTACATGTGGATCGTCAGCGGCCCGATGTCGATCGTGCCGGACGAGGGCGAGGGGATGGAAGCCAGGAAGGTCAAGGCAGACCGCATTCTGCCGAGACTCGCAGATTGAGCGCGTTAGAGGAGGATCTGGAGCGCGAGCTCCGGGGTGCAACCGTTCCGCAACAGGTCGACCGCATAGTGCAAATCGACGTCAGTGCGCGTCGCCAGCAGCGAGGCGGCCGTCGCCTCGAAACCTGCCCGCTCGAGCTCCTCGGCACGCCACCGAGAGATCCGCTCCCGCTCCGTTTCAGTTCTGGTCAGCTCAGCCGCAGCCATGGTGCCCTCCGGTCGTGTTACCCCTACTTCGTCCAGTAGAGCCAAGAGGTTGTCCCCCTGAAAGGGGATTGCGATGAAGCTTCCGTAAGGCTTTTGAAAAGCCGTATCGGGTCTTAAGTTTTTCTCACATTGCTCTCAGGACGCTCTTAGACCGCGCCGCAACCCTGGTCGGTAGTTGCCTCACCCAGACCAAGGAGTTGCAGAGTGGCCGATTCACCGCAATTGAAAGCCGTCGGAGCCGGCACCGACCGCGATGCGGTCGAAAGCGCCGTCTTCGAGATCAAACGTGTCATCGCAGGGCAGGACGAGATGCTGGAGCGGGTGTTCGTCTGCCTGCTGGCGGGTGGACACCTCCTGATCGAGGGAGTCCCCGGCCTGGCGAAGACGCTGACCATCAAGACCGTCGCCGAGGTGATCGGCGGGAGCTTCCAGCGGGTGCAGTTCACGCCGGATCTCGTCCCCTCGGACCTCGTCGGCACGCGGATGTACCGCGCGGGCAAGGACGAGTTCGAAACCGAGCTCGGGCCGGTGTTCTGCAACTTCCTGCTCGCGGACGAGATCAACCGGGCCCCGGCCAAGGTGCAGTCCGCCCTGCTCGAGGTGATGCAGGAGCGGCAGGTGACGATCGGCAAGGAGACGCACGCCGTGCCGTCGCCCTTCCTCGTCATGGCGACGCAGAACCCGATCGAGTCCGAGGGCACCTATCCACTGCCCGAAGCCCAGGTCGACCGCTTCATGCTCAAGGTGCTGGTCGACTACCCGGAGCCGGCCGACGAGCTGACGGTGATCGAGCGCGCGCTCGCCGATCCGGTCACCGTCGAGCAGCTGCTGTCGGTCGAGGAGCTGGCGGAGCTGCAGGCTGCCGCCCGGCGTATCTACGTCGACCCGGCTGTGTCCCGGTACGCGCTCTCGATCGCGATGGCCACGCGGCGGCTCGCCGACGCAGGCCTGGAGGATCTTGCGTCCTACGTCGACTACGGAGCCAGCCCACGCGGGCCGATCAACCTCGTCGTCGGCGCGCGCGCCCTCGCGCTCCTGCGCGGCCGCCGCTACGTGCTTCCGCACGACGTCCACGAGCTCGCCAAGGACGTGCTCCGGCACCGGATGGTGCTGAGCTACGAGGCGCTCGCGGAAGGCGTCGACGCGGATCAGATCCTCGACCGCGTGCTCGAGACGATCGCGGTGCCCCAGCTCGACCTGGCGCGGCAGGACGTCGCATGAGCACCGCTCACGCTCTCGGCCCGGCCCGCACGCCGGGCCGTCCTGGCCCCGGCCCCCTCCCGGCTGTGCTGTTGCGGAAGGTGAACCTGGTCGTTCGGCGTCGGATCGACGGCTTGCTCGCCGGCGACCACCTTTAATGGGCACTCGGCGACGGCGCCGAGCTTGCCCAGGTCCGGCCGTACGTCGCCGGAGACGATGTCCGGCTCATCGACTGGAACGTGACAGCCCGCACCGGCGAG
>JAXIPI010000450.1:0-2690 GCA_045403015.1 Gaiellaceae bacterium
CTGAAATCGGTTTGGAGCTAGCGCGCCTTGTCGAAAGGCTTCCCGTCGACGCCGTCGCGTCCTCGATCATGGAACTCGAGGAACAGTATTCGGAAGCCACCTACCTCGATCACACCTTCAAACGCAATTCTGCTGGCCAGCCCGAGATCAATATCGTTCGGGCGTCCTCGGACACTCTCGTCATCCAACTGACTGCGACGGTTTCGTGCGAGGTAACCGCTGACTACCGCTTCCAAGTCTTCGATAGCGTTGACCGAGACTATGTCTCTTTGGGCAACAGGAAGGTCTCGCGCGTCCGGCATTTCGACGCGGGCGTCGTCGTTACCCTCAGCGGCGATTTCACTCGCGGCCTAAGCGCAACCAGCGCCGACGAAATCGAAGTTCAGGGCAGCCTAAAATTGGTGGACTTTGGGGATATCGATCCTGATCCAGAGTCAGACGAGTGGGATCAGGAAAAATATGTGTGAGCGACGACTTACGTCACTTCACCCGCAGGGTGTTCGTTGTAAACATTCCGACCGCTTGATTTTAGAGGAGACGCAGCATGGACCGATTCACCGGCGGTTGCCTGTGCGGCAACGTCCGAATTGTGGCGTCGGGACTCCCATACCGGGTCGGCCTTTGTCACTGTCTCGACTGCCGCAAGCATCATGGGGCACTTTTTCACGCTTCCGCGGTGTTCCCTCAGGATGCGGTGACGATCGATGGCGAAACACGCGACTACGCCGGGCGGTTTTTCTGTCCCCGCTGCGGCTCGTCCATTTTCGGACGGAGCGCAGACGAAATCGAAGTGAACCTAGGGTCCCTGGATGCCCCTGACCAACTGAGGCCAACCTACGAACTCTGGACCGTCCGTCGCGAGTCCTGGTTGCCGCCGTTTCCGCTCACGAGACGATACGACCGCGATCGTGACGCCACGGGTCGCTTTGAGGAATAGGTCGCACGAACGGCGTCGACCTCACGACCCCGCGCCGGCGAGCGGCCACGGAAGGCGCACCGGCACGTACTCGCCAGGCCAGTCGGCGTAGGCCTCGTCCCCATCGTCGGTCTCCTTCGCGGCCGACGCGCCGTACTTGGCAGCGACCTCACTCACCGGATAGCGCAGCGTCTCGACTTCCGGCCGCGCTCCGATCATGAGGATCGCGCACGGCCCGTCCCCAGCGCCGACGATCACGTGGCAGGTGTCGGCCGGGCAGTGGAAGTAGTCCCACTGTCGCAGCGGCCGTTCCTCCTCTTCGACGATCAACGTGCACTCGCCCGAGAGCACCAGGAACCCTTCCTGCACGCCCTCCGCGTGGTAAAGCGCGTTCGGGTCGCCCGGCCAGAGGACGCGGACATTCACGCCGAGATCACCGAACGGCGACTCCCGCGGCTCGAGCGGATACATCGCGCCGCCCTTCTCCTCGTTGCGAACCGCAAGCGCGTCCGAGAGGTTGTGGACGAACCAGCCCTCCGACGTGATGTAGCGGCCGTACGGGGTCTCTTCCGAGTTTGCTTCCTTCACCGGCAATTTGTCCTCCTGGGCGTCATCGCGACTCGCGGACAGGATCGTTGTACACGCCGTTTTTTGCACATTCCGGTGCATGCTGCCCTTTCAGGCGATCAACGCCGCCCGAGGTACGTACAAGTAGCCTCCTGTCCGTGCACCGGCTGACCAAGGCGCAGGCCCGGCGCATCGCGGTTCGCGCACAACTGCTCGACGCACCCCGGCCGACCGATCTGCTGACGGTCGTGCGGCAGCTGACGCTGCTGCAGATCGACCCGACTGCGGCGATCGCGCCCAGCGCCGACCTCGTCGCCTGGAGCCGCCTCGGCTCGACCTATCGGCCGGACGATCTCACGCAGGCCCTGGAGCAGGATCGCAGGCTGTTCGAGCACAACGCGCTGGTGCGGCCGATGAGCGACCTCGGCCTGCTCCTCGCGGGCAGTCGGACGAGCCGCAGTCACGAGCGCACGCACGCGTGGATCCACGACAACGACCGCTTCCGGCGGGACATCCTCGAGCTGCTCGGCAGCTCCGGGCCGCTGAGCTCGCGGGACATCCCGGACACGTGCGTGGTGCCGTGGGCCTCGACCGGGTGGACCAACAACCGCAACGTCACCCAGATGCTGGAGCTCCTGATGATGCGCGGAGAGATCGCGATCGCGGGGCGCGTCGGGCGCGAGCGACTGTGGGACCTCGCTGAGCGGGTATACCCGGCCGACGTCGTCGTCCCGTCTGAAGACGACGCGCGTCGGATCAGGAACGAGCGGCGGCTCGCCTCGCTGGGCATCGCCCGGCAGAAGACCACAGCCATGCCGATCGAGCCGGTCGACGTCGGCGACGCGGGGGAGCCGGCCGTGGTCGAGGATGTGAAGGGCGAGTGGCGTGTCGACCCAGCCGCGCTCGGCGCCGACTTCGAGGGGCGGACGGCGCTGCTGTCGCCGTTCGACCGGCTCATCTACGACCGGCGCCGCTCACAGGAGCTGTTCGAGTTCGAGTACACCCTCGAGATGTACAAATCGGCGGCCAAGCGCCGCTGGGGCTACTACGCCCTCCCGGTGCTCCACGACGACAGGCTGGTCGGGAAGGTCGACGCCACCGCCGACCGCAAGGCGTCCGTCCTGCGAGTACACGCTATCCACGAGGACGTGAAGCTCACACGAGCCGTGACTAAGGCCGTGCAGGCCGAACTGGAGGACCTGGCCTC
>JAXIPI010000212.1:0-13549 GCA_045403015.1 Gaiellaceae bacterium
TGAGACGAAGCCGTCGACACGCGCGTGGTTGCCGTCCGCAATCAGCGCCGGACTGGCCAGCCTGCGACCCGCACGCAGGCGCACCTGAGCTGCGAGCTCGTTCCCGAGAAAGCCGATGACGCCTGCAGCGGCCAGCGCGCCAAGGTAAGAGAGCTCCTGCGCTCGTTTCGCGCCGAGAAGATCGCGGGCCTCTTCGTCGTCGGTGCGATCTTCATCTCGGCGTGCTTTGCGCTGTACGCGACGATCCAGCGCTTCATCGAACCCCAGGAGCTCTCTCACCTCGGTGCCTTGGCTGCCGCAGGTGTCATCGGCTTTCTCGGGAACGAGGTCGCCGCTCAGGTACGCCTTCGTGCCGGGCGCAAACTGACCAGTCCCGCGCTGATAGCCGATGGGAACCACGCGCGGGTCGACGGCTTCGTGTCACTTGGAGTCGTCGCGAGCGCTCTCGGGGTCGCGCTCGGCTTCGATCGCGCCGATCCGCTCGTCGGCCTCGCGATCACGCTCGTGATCCTCAAGATCACCTGGGACTCGTGGCGCACCGTTCGGACGACGGAGCCGGTCGATCTCGTCGAACACCCCGCGCACTAGTGAGCACATCGCCGAAGACGGCTCGTCCGGCGGCGGCTGCCTCCTCGATCGAAATCACGTTCCCGCGCACCTGCGGATGCTCAGCGAGCCAGCGGTCCGCGGTCACGGGGGAGGCGAAGAAGTTCAGCACCGGGCAGCAACCGCAGCACGAATCGGACTCGCGCTCGAGCGCGCCGGCGACGACGACCGCTCCCGCGGGCGACCACTCGGCGGCCCCGTCGGGAGCGACCCGCGCCTCGATCGCGCGGCCGCTCACCGGGTCGCGCGAAACAATCTCGATCGGTTCCCCGAACATGGGCGCGATCCCGAGTGCGTCGATCGCGCACATCGCGTCCACCTCGTGCCCGTCGGCAAAGCGCACGTGGTGCGCGGTCGGGCGTCCGGAGAAGGGATAGGCGACCGTGATCTCGCCGTCGGGGTCGCGATGGACGAGGTCCTCGGAGGCGAGTGTGGTGAGCGCGCGTTCGGCGTCGATGCCGAGCCGGTCCGCGGCAGCGCGGATCTCGTCGCTGCTGGGGCGGCCGTCGCTTGCGAACCGGCGCAGGATCCAGAAATAGAGCTCGCGCTCCGCTTCGGTGAGCCGGGCGCGGCGGGCCGGCCCGAGCTTGGAAGGAGGGATCTCTGCCGCCGCCAGCGCGGCGGCCACGCCGGGCGGCAACCCGGCGCCCACGCTCGTACTCGTACCGTCGCTCCTCACTTTTGCGGCCTCGCTCAGCGCCTCGCGGACCCAGCTCTCGTCGGGTTGCCCGGCGGCGCCGCGCTGGCTGCGGTAGATGCGGCACGAGAGAGCGAAGTCGCGGCGCTCGTCCGCGCCCGGCTCCACGTCGCGGCCGTCGACACGGACGGTCGGGGATCCGAGGAAGCGCAGCTCGACCGCCGTCTTGGGATCGGCGACCTCGATCAGCTCGATCTCGGGCTCGACCCGAAGCTGCCCTGCGATCCGTTCGATCATTGCCCGCGCGGGCTCCTGGTTCGGGCAGCCCTCGAAGTAGAGGATCTCGACGCGCGGCCGCCTCATCGCTCCGCCTCCTCGATCCGGCAGCAGGCGGCGACGTGCTCGGCGTTGTCGGCCAGTAGCGATCCGGCGAGGTCGAGCATCGACACCACACGCGGATCGGCGATCCGGTTGTAGACCGCGCGGCTCTCGCGGCGCGCCTCCACGAAGCCGCACCAGCGCAGACAGGCGAGGTGGTTCGACACCTTCGGCTGCGGCAGGCCAAGCCGCTCCACCAGCTCACCCACGCTCAGCTCGCCCTCGCTCCGCAAGAGCTCGAGAATCCGTAGCCGGCTCGGATCACCGAGCCCGCGAAAGTACTTCGCCACCAAATCGCTCGCCAGCGGCGCCGCCGGCAGACGAAACGGGGCGGCGGCGGCAAGACTGCTCACAGACCAATTACATCAGAAATTATTGATATGTGTTTCGCTGCCCGCTCAGCGGATTCGGTAGTCCCACCACCCAGCCGTCCTGAGTAGGCGCCGTCGACCAGCGCCAGAACCGGACCTGCGGTTCTGGCGCTGGTAGTCGCTCGTGGAACTGGCCGGACTCAGCGCGAAGCTGCGTCCCGAACGAGCTGGGAGAGGTCGGCTCGCGGAAGGGTTCGCTTCTTCCCGCCGACATCGATCACGGTCTTGCCCTTGACGACGTGGGCGTGGGCCACCAGCCAGCTCTTCTCTACGCGGGTGGCCGCGGTGACCGCATTGGCGGCGAAGGAGTCGATGACGACGTTGTCGCCGGCGCCGCCGTCGATGACGTCGTTCCCCGGTCCGCCGATCAGGACGTCGTCACCCGGACCGCCGAGCAGCGTGTCGTCGCCGTTGCCGCCGACGAGGACATCGTCGCTGTCGCCGCCGTTCAGCGTGAGCTGGATCGCGCCGGCCGCTACGCCGGATGCATCCAGCACGTCGTCGCCCGCGAGGGCGTTGACCGTCAGCCGGTCGTTGGCCGCCTGCGCGCCGGTGATGTTCACCCGCGCCGCCAGACCGAGCACCGAGGCTCCGCTCGGATCGCCGGCCACGACGACAACGTCATCGCCGTTGGTGCCATCGACGATGACGTTGTCCGCCTGGCCGTCTCCGGCGGTGCCGCCGAGCGTGGCGGCGAGGTCGGTGTTGAGCTCGACCACGTCGGTACCCGACAAGTCGTTGACAGTGGTGGTGTCCGCGCCGCCGAGGGTGTTCAGGTCGATGGCCTCGACGTCGTTGAGGTCCATCACGATGTTGCCGACGTTGCGGGTGAAGCGCAGCCGCGCGCCGTTGGCCGACGCATCGAAGTTCTCGCTGACGTTGCTGCCGTTGAACCGCATCGTGTCGGTGCCGTCCTGGCCTTCGATGGTGTCGCTGCCGTCGCCGGGATCCCACTGGAACCTGTCGTCGCCGGCTCCGAGCAGTGCGGTGTCGTTGCCCTGGTTACCGTCGACGAAGTCGTTGCCGTCGCCACCGAGCAGGACGTCGGCGCCGTTGCTGCCGAGGAGCGTGTCGTTGCCCGCACCCCCGTCGACCGTGATCTTGATCAGGTCGGCGAGGTTCCCCGTCGCGGAGAAGCTGTCGTCGCCGCCATTCGCATTGAGGACGAGGTTCTCGGAGGTGCCGATGTCGATCGCGAACGGTGCCGGGTTGAGGCGGTCGAACCGGACGCGCGCGCCATTGGCCGTAGCGGTGAACTGCTCGGCGCCGTTGCCGCCGTTGACCTCGACTGTGTCGACGTTGGCTCCGCCTTCGTTGAGGTCGGTGTCGTCGCCGGGATTCCAGATCATCCGGTCGTTGCCGCTCTGGCCGAAGGCCTGGTCGTCGGCGTCGCCGCCGGTCAGGGTGTCGTTCTCGCCGCCGCCGAACAGCAGGTCGAACCCGCCCTTGCCAAGGAGCGTGTCGTTGCCGCCTTGGCCGAAGAGCTGGTCGCCACCAGAGCCCCCGGTGAGGACGTCGTTGCCGCGGCCGCCGAACAGGTTCCCCCGTGGCAGCGCGCCGTTTGCCTCGTTGAGGCTGATCACGTCGTTGTCACCGAGGCCGAAGACCCGGATCAGCGCGGTGTTGGCGACCGTCGGTGTGCCACCGACGACGGCAACCGCGCCGCCGTTGATCAGGATCCTTCCCGCGGCGTCGCGGGTGATCACGATGTTGTTGGCAGCAGCGTCGCCGAACGCGGTGAGTACCCCGTTGGTGAACGTCGCGGTCGTGGCCGCGCTCGCCGGCCGGCTCGTAGCGGCGAATACGCAGGCAGCGAGCGCGACGCCGGTAACCAGGCGAAGCGCTGTGCGTCGCCAGGCGTTGGTTCGTCTTGCGGTCATGATTCCCCCTATCTCGAGAAAGGAGCCGGCCGTGACGCGAGGACGGGGCCGTCTCTCCTCTCGGCGGTGTGCGGTGTCGGGTCTAAGGACTCCGCCGGCTCGCCGATATTCCCGGTGCGTCAGTCAGCTCGGAGACTCTCGGAGTCCTCGCTTCAAGCCGGGACGGGGGGAGGCTGGGCTCGACGGCAGTTCGATGACGGCAGCGCCTCCCCGCGAACTCGCGGCGGGGAGGCAGGTCAGCTCGCGAACACGGTCGCCCGGTCCGCGGTCCTATCCAGACCAGGGACCGACCCCGCCGATCCGTTCCACCGTGATGTGCAGCACGCATCCGGCGGGCGGGTCGGCCATGGGTGGGAAGGTGACGTCGGGACCGAGGTAGACGTGGGCGAGTCGCTGTAGCAGTTCGGGGGCTCCGCCTGCGACGGCTCGCGCGTGTCCGTGGACGACGAGGTACTGCTTGAGGCCGGGCGGTTGGATCGCTGTTCCTTCGATCGAGAGCGCGACGCGGGGGTCGCGGGCGACATTCATGAGCTTGCGCTGATCGGGACGGAGGTGTCCGGAGACGATCTCGTCTCCCTCGAGCCCGACCCAGATGCACGTCACCTGGGGCGAGCCGTCGTGGTTGAGCGTGACGAGGTGGGCGAGCGAGCTCGATTCGAGCAGCTCGCGGGCGCTCTGTGGCAGTTTCATCCGCTCAGGGTGCCACAGGAATCAGGTGGGTCGCTTGGGTCTGAGGCCGGCGAGGACGAGTGCGCGGACGTTTTCGTAGGAGGCGTCGATGTCGGGGTCCGACCACGCGGCGGCGTTGACCGGGTTGTGAAAGCGGGCGGTGGCGTCGAACACAGCGCGGGCGGTGGCGGCCGGGTCTTGGGTTTCGAGCTCGTCCCGTGCGACGCCGTCGGCGATGATCCGCGTGAGCTGTGCTAGCAGGGTGTCGATGTGCGCCTTGATGACCTCGCGTGCGTCGCTGGTGAGTTCGACGTAGGTGGCGAAGAGCTCGGGCTCGTTGAGCGCCTTTCGGCGTTTTGAGCGGACCAGGAGGTCGAGCCAGCGCTGCAGTCGTTCAGGAGCGCCGCCTTGCTCGGCGGCGGCCGCTGCGAGGGGGGCGGAGATGCTTTCGAGCCAGCGTTCGGTGACGGCGTCGCGCAACGCGGCCTTGCTCGGGAAGTGGCGGTAGACGCTGCCGTGGCTGACGCCGAGGGTGCGGGCGACGTCGACGACGTTGGCCTTGGCAGGCCCGTAGCGCCGCAGAACGTCCTCCGCTGCCTCGAGGATGCGGTCGCGCGTCAGTGTCTCGGTCGTCACGGGGAGCGGAAGCCTAGCCCCGTTCGCTGTCGAGGATCGCCATCTGCTCGTCCTGGTAGCGCTCGCCGGCGGCCGCGTCGGCCGGGACCGCCTGCTCGATCTGCGCCAGGTCGTCGGCACTCAGCTCGACGTCGAGCGCGCCGAGCGCTTCTGTGAGCCGTTCGCGCCGGCGGGCGCCGACAAGCGGGACGATGTCGTCCCCGCGCGAGAGCGCCCAGGCGATCGCGATCTGCGCGACCGCGGCGCTCTTCGTCCCCGCGAGCGCGCGGAGCGTCTCGACGAGCGCGAGGTTGCGCTCGAGGTTTTCGCCCGTGAAGCGCGGCGCAGAGGCACGGAAGTCCTGCGGGGCCAATGTGTCGGCGCGTTCCTTCGACCAGTGCCCCGAAAGCAGACCGCGGGAGAGGACGCCGTAGGCGGTGACGCCGATGCCGAGCTCGCGGCAGGTCGGCAGGATCTCGTCTTCGATCCCGCGCGAGAGCAGCGAGTACTCGATCTGGAGGTCGGAGATCGGATGGACGGCGTGGGCGCGGCGGATCGTTTCGGCGCCGACCTCGGAGAGGCCGACGTGGCGGGCGTAGCCGGCATGCACAAGCTCCGCGATCGCGCCGACTGTCTCCTCGATCGGCAGGTCGGGAAAGACGCGGCCCGGCCGGTAGATGTCGACGTAGTCGGTACCGAGCCGACGCAGCGTGTAGGCGAGGAAGTTCTTCACCGCGGCCGGGCGCAGGTCGTTGCCGACGATGCTTCCGTCCGGCGAGCGCATGAGCCCGAACTTGACGCTCAACACGACCTGCTCGCGATCGCGCCCGCGGAGGGCGTCGCGAATGAGCAGCTCGTTGTGCCCCATCCCGTAGTAGTCACCCGTATCGAGCAGCGTGATCCCGGCGTCGAGCGCGGCCTGGATCGTCGCGACGCTCTCTGCCTCGTCCGCTGGGCCGTAGAAGTCGGACATGCCCATGCAGCCGAGGCCGAGCGCAGACACCTGCGGGCCGCCGCCACTGAGTGAACGTCTGATCATCGCTCCTCCTGACTGTGACAGTCGGATGATATATGACAGATTTCAGATCTTGTCAGTCTGATCGCGAGCAGTGGGCAGCGAGGCGTTCGGCGCGCTGTTTGATCCCGCGCAGCATCTTCCGTTCCATCACGAGCGATGCCGGCTCCATCGGGACCATTCCGATCTTCGCCGTCAGGGTCGGTAGCCGGAAGCGGTTGCGGCTGATCAGCCGTGTCTGTCCGTCGTGTGCGACGAGCACGAAGGTCCAGACCCAGTTGCCGTCCTGTGAGCACGTGAGGAGGCTCGACGCGTTCGAAGCGCATGTGGTTCTTGCCGTAGCGGAGCGTGTCGCCGACCTGCGGCTGCTGGTAGTCGGGCAGCACGCGGTCGGTGCTGTGCATGTTGAGTCCCAGCAGGTTCTCGATCCAGTCGTAGGTGTAGGCACCGCCGCGCGGCGAGGGACCCATCTGGGCGATCCAAGGCCAGACCGCGGACGCGGGTGCGTCGATCGTGATTGCCCGCGTCGCGACGCCGTCTGCGTGTTGGAGTAGCTCGTCGCCCGGCAGCTGCGCGTCGGCTTCGGCGTCGGTCGTGCCCCAGTTGAGGATGGTGTGGCGCAGCAGCCACCGGTAGAGCAGCACGGCGGCTGCGATCGAGCCCAGCACGACGCCGAGGTTGAGCAACGTCCGCGTGGTCATCATCACACGACCCCTTCCAGGAGCAGGTTCTTTGGTGTGTGCTGGCGGCGCGCGATCACGATGCCGGCGCGCCAACCCGGAGCCCTGCCACCGCCCGGAAGCGGGATCGACTCGACGTCGAGCCCGCTGCACGCGAGAAGCCATGAAATGGTCGAGTTTGAGTTCCACATCTCGCCCGCACCGAGCTCATCGCGGCCCAGACGGGCGTCGGCACCTGTGGCACGAGCTCGAGCAGCCGCCGGGCGCAATTGACATCCTCGCTGAGGAGGCGAGGGCTCTCGACGGCCGCGGCGAGGTCAGAGATGGTGCCGTCACGCCACCGGCGGACCTCGTAGCGGAAGAGCCGCAACCTTCCGGCTGCGCGAGCCCCGACCGCACCCTCGGCGACGACTCCGCGTTCGGCGGCGGCGATCCAGGCAGGTGCCTGCTCGATCACGAAGCGTCCCTCCGGGATGTAGACCTGCAGCGCCGAGTGGTAGAGGTCAAGGCGGTCTCTGTCGTCGAGCATTGCCGCGACCACCTCGAAGACCTTGCCGTTCAGTCGCACGGAATGGCCCCCGGCTCCGAGTGGCAGCCAATACAGGTCGATACCGGCGGCACTACGCATCGTCCGATCGTCGATCTTCACCGAGGCCGCAGCATCGGGAGCTCAACTGATCGCGCTTGTGGAAAAGCCGAATCCCGATCCGGGGAAGCGCCCGATTCGTTGAGCCCGCCGGCGCACGCCACTGTCCTTGACTGGAGGTCACGCTGCGTGCCCTCCGGGAAGGAGAAGGCAATGTCGACGCTCGCTCCACACCGGATCGCCGCTCAACGCGCGAATACGCCGCTCGCGCGGCGCGCCCGGCTAGCGGCGATCCGGTGTCGTGCTGCTCGTCGTCATCGGCGGAGGAATGCTGCTGACGGCGCTGCTGGCGCTACGGCGCAGCCGCCATGCCGGCCTCGCCGCGTTGGCGATGGGCGTGGCGCTGCTCGTGTGGGGAGTTGTCGAGACCGTCACGATCGGATACTGGGAACGGGACAGGTCGTGCTGCTCGGTGTGTTCCTGGTCGGGCCGACGCTGTTCCTGCTCACGATTGGCTGGCGCGCAACGGTCACGCGCCACACGCCCGTCGAGGTCAGTCGATGAAGCGCCCCTCCCGTTCCTTGCCGGCCGCGCTGGCCGGACCGCGACGCGGGGCGTGCGGCATTCCGCTGCTCGTCATCTGCCGTTGTGCGGTGGCGCGGCGGGTAGTTGCAGCGTGACGCTGAGCCCGCCGGCGGCCCGGGGGGTGAGGGCGAGGGTTCCGTCGTGTGCTTGGGTGATGCTGTTGACGATTGCCAGGCCGAGGCCGACACCTGCGTGGTCGGTGCGTATGCGTTCGGTGCCGCGAAGAAACGGCTCGGCAAACGTGGCAACTAATTGTGGGGTGAGCTTCTCGCCGGTGTTCTCGACGGTGAGCACCGCACTCTTGGGGTGAACGCTGGTTGCGACCCACACGGTGCCCCGTTCAGGCAGGTTGTGGACGATCGCGTTCTGCACGAGGTTCATAGTCAGCTGCAGCAGGAGCGCGTGTGAGCCGATGGCGGGGGTCGTGTCGCCGGAGGTCTCGATCGTGAGACCGCGTTTTTCTGCGAGGGGGAGTAGCGTTTCAGTGGCTTCTTCCGCTATGAGGGACAGGTCGACGTGTTCTCGGCTGAAGGACCGTTGGTCGGCGCGGCTCAGCAGGAGCAGTGCTTCGGTGAGGTCGATCGCCCGGGTGTTGACGGCGTGGAGGCGGTCGACCAGCTCGCCGTTGGCGCCGTTGGGATCCTTGCGGGCGACGTCGAGAAGTGTCTGCGTGGTCGCCAGCGGGGTGCGCAGTTCGTGGGAGGCGTTGGCTGCGAATCGCTGCTGCTCGGCGACATGTGCTTCGAGCCGCGCGAGCATGGCGTCGAAGGCGTCAGCGAGCTCGCGGAACTCGTCTCCGCGGCCCGGTAGCCGGATTCGGTGGGAGAGCGATCCGTTCGCGCCCATGCGTGTGGCATCTGTGATGCGAGTCAGGGGGGCGAGCATCCGGCCGGCGAGAAGCCACCCTCCCAGCAGACCGAACACGAGCAGGAACGCCAGCAGGATGGCCGCGGTCGGAGCGAAAGCGCGCAGGAGGTCGGCGTGGCTGCGCACCAAGAAGATCACACCAGGGTGTACACCACGCGAAAGGGAGAAGTACCCGACGACGACCAGCACGGCACATACGAGCATCAGGAAGCCGGCGTAGCTGAGGGTGAGCTTGAGGCGAACGCTCAGACCAGAGGCTCTAGCCACGCTCTTCTCCCTCACGCTCGGTGTCTGGTTGCGTGTCGATGCGGTAGCCGACGCCGGGCACGGTGGCGATGATCCAGGGCTCGCCGAGGCGTTTCCGCAGTCCCGAGACCGTGATGCGCACGGCGTTGGTGAACGGGTCTGCGTTCTCATCCCACGCTCGCGCTAGGAGTTCTTCGGCGCTGACGACACCGCCTTCGGCGGCGACGAGGACCTCGAGCACTGCGAACTGCTTCCTGGTCAGCGCGACGTAGCGGTCGTCGCGGTAGACCTCTCGGCGGAACGGATCCAGCCGCAGGCCTGCGATCTCTCGCACGGGTGGCCTGTTGTGGGCGCGCCTGCGGTCGAGTGCTCTAAGACGGAGCACGAGTTCTTGGAGTTCGAACGGCTTCGTGAGGTAGTCGTCGGCGCCGAGCTCGAAACCGGTGGCCTTGTCGTCGAGACGGTCCGCAGCGGTGAGCATGAGGATCGGCATGCCGCTGCCGGAGGCGACGATGCGGTCGGCGATCTCGTCGCCGTTAGGTCCGGGAATGTCTCGGTCGAGGACGGCGATGTCGTAGACATTGAGGCCCAGCAGCTCCAGAGCGGTGTCGCCGTCACCAGCGATGTCTGCCGCGATCGCCTCCAGGCGTAGGCCATCGCGGATGGCTTCTGCCATATACGGCTCGTCCTCAACGAGCAACACACGCATGCTCCGATGCTAACGAGCAGGGGCATATCGTCGGCATATCGAGAACCAGATACGTGCTGGCAACACCACGCTGCCTTGAATGGAGGCGTGGCCTCCAGTAAACGAGCACGAACAAGGACCCGACGGATTCGGATTCGCAGGATCCGTGCCGCCGGCCCGCTAGTCGTCATCGCGGCGATCGCCGCAGCCCTCGGCTACCAGTTGCTGGCGTCCTCGTCCTCAACGGCCGCATCACCGATCGACGTCCTTCGCAGTGAGCCCCGTGGTCTTCTCAGTGAGCACCGTGGTCTTCGCAGTGAGCCCCGTGGTGCGCTTGGCGAGGCTGACGGTGCCGTCCCCGACGGCACGACCGTCTTTGATGACGAGATTCCGGGTGTAGCCAACCTCGACCCCGATCTGCTCGGTGCCCTGCGCCAAGCTGCAACGGATGCCGGGTACGACGGGGTCGAGTTCGTCGTCGACAGTGGCTGGCGTTCCCCGGAGTACCAGAATCAACTTCTTCGTGAGGCGGTTTCGGAGTACGGATCCGAAGAGGAAGCCGCCCGGTGGGTGGCCACCCCCAGCACGTCTGCTCACGTGTCGGGGGACGCGGTCGACATCGGTCCCTCCGACGCCACAGCGTGGCTATCCGAGCGCGGCGCCGCCTACGGGCTGTGCCAGATCTACGGCAACGAACCCTGGCACTACGAGCTGCGCCCCGAAGCCCTCGCTCACGGCTGCCCTCCCATGTACGCCGACCCTACGCACGATCCACGGATGCAGCAGTGACCAGCACGCTTCGGCCTTCGGTCACAGTTGTGCGGGGTTAGTGGCCCCCGGTTCGTCGAGGATCGCTTCGCGAGCCCTCAGCCAGGCGGGTGCCTGGGTGGCTGCCTGAACGCCGGCAAGCCGGGCTCATTCCTCGGATGAGCGCTCCCCTGCATCGGAATCGAGCTCGGCCAGAAGCGCTTGTACGCGACGGTCGATGTCCTCGCGCACCCGGCGTGCCTCATCGACCGAAGCGCCGTTCGGATCGCCGACGCGCCAGTCGAGGTGACGCGTGGCTTCAGGAATCTCGACTGATCCGACGCTGCGGCCCATCGTGACAACAATGTCAACCGCGGCCAGGATCTCGGCTGAGAGCGGCTTGGCATACGCCTCCGTGAGGTCGACGGCGAGCTCGGCCATCACTTCGACGACCGCGGGGTCGACCTGTACGGCTGCGGTGCTGCCGGCGGAGTGCGCAACGACACGGCCTTCAGAGCGGAGCGTCACGAGCGCGGCGGCTATCTGGCCGCGTCCCGAGTCGCCGAGACCGAGGAAGAGTATGTCCGGAAGCGCGCGCTCAGGCCCGTGCGCGCGGCCCATCGCCTTGAGCCGCTCGCGCGTGAAGCGGTGTGCCAACGTTGGCAGGAAATCGTCGATCTCAGCCGGACGCACGAGTTGGACGACCGATTCGTTCATGACACGTTCGATCGTCTCGCGCGAATGGACGTCGCCGAACTCATCGACCAGCGCGTCGATCGCCCTCTGAACGCGCTGCTGCGCGACCGGGCTGAGCTCGTCGACCGCGCTCATGGACCAATTCTGGGAGTCGACCCGGAGCAATGCGGTTTCCGTCGGGTTAGGAAGTGGTGAGCGCGCACGGCGGCGAGCTGGCGCGAAACGTCAGCAGCCGACTTCATTTTGACGCGCTCCGGTGCCGCGGTCACTACCGGGCCATCGCATAGATTCGCGTTTATGGAAGGCGAGGCGCTGCTCGAGGCACTCCAGGCCCGCGACGAGAGCGCGTTCCGCGATGTTGCCGACCGCTACCGGCGCGAGCTGCTCGCGCACTGCTATCGCATGCTCGGCTCGGTGGAAGACGCCGAGGACATGCTGCAGGAGACGCTCCTGCGCGCGTGGCGGGGGCTCGGCGGCTTCGAGGGTCGTTCGACTGTGAGGGCGTGGCTGTACAAGATCGCGACGAACGTCTGCCTGGACGCGCTCGCAACCCGGCAGAGGAGAGCCTTGCCAAACGCGGCCTACGCGGCGGCTGATCCCGCGGAGCCGCTTCCCGGCCCACTCGAGGATTCGCTCTGGGTCGAGCCGATCCCGGACGCTTTGATCGACCTGCGGCCCTCGATCAGCCCCGAGGCGCGGTACGAGGCCCGCGAGAGCGTGGCGCTCGCCTTTCTCGCCGCGCTTCAGGTGCTGCCCGACCGCCAGCGCGCGGTGCTGATCATGCGAGATGTCGTCGGTTGGAGCGCGAGCGAGGTCGCGGAACATCTCGACGTCTCGGTGGCGGCGGTCACGAGCGCTCTTGAGCGAGCGCGCGCCTCGATGAGGGAGCAGCGGGCTGGCGCGAGCCGCCCACCGAGCGGCTTGGCGGACGACGGGCGGACCGCGGCGTTGCTCTCGCGCTACGTGGAAGCGTGGCACGCCGGCGACGTTGAGGCGTTGCTCGCGGTGCTGCATGAAGACGTTGTCTTCACGATGCCGCCGCTGCCCCTCTGGTACCGGGGTCGAGAGGCGCTCAGGCCGTTCTTCGAGGGCGCGCTGTTCGCCGGCGACGCTGCGGGGCGCTTTCGGCTGCTCGCGACCGCGGCCAACGGCTGTCCGGCATTCGCGACCTATCAGGTGGACGAGCGGGGCGTCCATCGCTTCGGCGCGCTCCAGGTGCTCACGATCGAAGATGGCAGCGTCGTCCAGATTCATGACTTCCTCGCCCTCAGCGACCGTCTCTTCACCACGTTCGAGCTGTCGCGCACGCTCTGACCGATTAGTTCGCGGTCGGCGTCAGTCTCAGTAAGTAGGGCGGTTTCATCAGCCGGCCAAGGAGCCGAAGACGTCATCGCGCGGAGTCAGCGACTGATTCGACCCGAACCACACCCAAGGAGGCATCGACATGGCCCATCCCGTCATTCACGCCGAGATCCGCTCCGGTGATCCGGATGCGACCCGCGCGTTCCTCTCCGAGCTGTTCGGCTGGACCTACTCCGACGGCGCATTCCCCGGCTACACGTTCGTCGACACGGGCGTTCCGGAAGCCCTTCCGACAGCGATCGGTCCACTCCAAGAGGGCGCCGAGACTGCGCTCTTCTTCGTCGGCGTCGAGGACGTCGAGGCGGCCCTTGCAAGGGCGGAGCAGCTCGGCGGCAGCATCGTCCAATCCGCCCAGAGCGTGCCCGGCGTGACCTTCGGCGTGTTCGCGGACCCGCAGGGCCACCTCATCGGCGTCGCCGCGAATTGACCGCTCGGTCGCATTGGGCGGGCCTCCGATGCAGCCGTTGGTGCTGTTCGACACAGATAGGCCCGGCGAATGGCACCGGCGCCGCCACGAGCGGTTCTGTCCGAAACCTGGTGGGCGGTCTCCATCCGTCGTCGCAAAGAAGCTGCTGGTCGGTCGTGTTGTCGACTGATCGGAGGCGAGTGTGGCGGGGCGGAGGTTCTCGTGTACTCCGCCACAGGGAGGCGGCCGATTGAGGTTAGTCGATGCTGTCGGCGGGGCGGACGAGGCCGGTCTGGTACGCGAGCACGACGAGTTGAGCCCGGTCGCGGACGGCGAGCTTCATCATCGCTCGGTTGATATGCGTCTTGACCGTGAGCGGTGAGAGGAACAGCCGCTCCGCGATCTGGTCGTTCGAGAGACCATGAGCGGCGAGGGTCATCATCTCGCGCTCCCGGGTGGTCAGGGCATCGAGCGTTCCGCCGGGGATCGAGGGCGTGGCGGTCGTCGCGAACTCG
>JAXIPI010000034.1:0-3266 GCA_045403015.1 Gaiellaceae bacterium
GCCGCGCTGCTCGCCCCGAGGCCGCGTCCTCAGTCGCACCGATAGCAACCGCTATCGGCGCTCCCTGCGTCCTTGCCTCGGAACGAGCATCGCACCCCGACGACGAGCGACGTTCCACCAAGCCCTCCCGCCGTAAGATCGTCGCCGTGACGAGCGGCGACGAGCTCCGCGAGGTGATGCGCCGCCACCCGGTCGGGGTCAGCGTCGTCACCGTCGACCGCGAAGGCGAGCGGCTCGGGCTGACCGTTGCCTCGCTCGTGTCGGTTGCGCTCGAGCCGCCGCTCGTCGCGATCTCGATCGGAAGGCAGGCGGCGTTCCACGAGCTGCTGCGGGCGGCGGGCGGCTTCGGCGTCTCGCTGCTCGGTGCCGATCAGGTCGAGATCGCGCAGCACTTTGCCCGCGGGGTGCCGCCGATCGCGCTCTGGCATGGGATCGAGATCCTGGAGGGATCGCGCGGGCCGCTCCTCGCCGGCGCCGTCGGCTGGCTCGAATGCGAGCTCGCGGCCGAGCACGAGGCGGGCGACCACACGCTCTTCGTCGGACGCGTCGAGCGCGCCGAACAAGGTGCGGACGGACTGCCCCTCCTGCGGCTCGGCGGTGAGTACCGGCCGGCATGATCGAGTGCGTCGTCTTCGATCTCGACGGCGTGATCGTCGACTCCGAACAGGTCTGGGACGACGTGCGCGAGCAGCTCGTTCGGGAGCGCGACGGGCGATGGCACGACGGCGCACAGGCAGCGATGATGGGCATGAGCTCACTCGAGTGGTCGCGCTACATGCACGACGAGCTCGGCGTTCCCGAGTCGCCTGAGGAGATCAACGACGAGGTCGTCCGGCGGATGCTCGAGCGCTACCGCGAATCCCTACCGCTGATCGACGGCGCCGTCGACGCCGTCCGCCGCCTGGCGGGCGAGTTCACGCTCGGGGTCGCCTCGTCGTCGAACCGTCCGCTGATCGACGCGGTCCTGGACGGCGCCGAGATCGCCGAGTGCTTTGCCGTGGTGGTCTCATCAGAGGAGGTCGTCCGCGGGAAGCCGGCCCCGGACGTCTACCTCGAGGCGGCGCGGCGGCTCAGGCGCGAGCCTGCGGGGTGTGCCGCCGTCGAAGACTCGTCGAACGGCCTGCGCGCAGCGCATGCCGCCGGGATGCCCGTGCTCGCACTCCCGAACGCCCACTATCCGCCGGCGCCCGACGCACTCGCGCTCGCGGACGTCGTCCTCACGTCGCTGGAGGAGTTGACGCCGGACCTAGTTCGCGCGGGCTAGCAGCACGCAGCCGTTGTGGCCACCGAGCCCCATCGCATTCGAGAGGGCAACGTCGAGCTCGACCTCCCGCGCCTCGTTCGGGACGTAGTCGAGGTCGCACTCCGGATCCGGGTTCCGGTAGTTGATCGTCGGCGGGAGGAGCTGGTGGTGGAGCGCGAGCGCGCACATCATCGCCTCGATCGCCCCTGCGGCCCCGAAGCAGTGCCCGGTCACGGACTTCGTCGAGGAGACGGCGAGCTTGTGCGCGTGGTCGCCGAAGACATCCTTGATCGCACGGGTCTCGGCGGCGTCGCCGAGCGGCGTCGAGGTGCCGTGCGCGTTGATGTAGCCGACGCGCTTCGGGTCGACCTCGGAGCGCTCGAGCGCCGCCGTCATCATCTCCGCGACGCCGATCGACTCAGGATCGGGCTGCGCCATATGGTGCGCGTCGTTCGAGGCTCCGTAGCCGAGCACCTCGGCGTAGATCGTCGCTCCACGGGCCTCCGCCGCCTCGAACTCCTCGAGCGCGAGGATGCAGGCCGCTTCCGACATCACGAAGCCGGCCCGCGTGGAATCGAACGGGCGAGACGCCTTGGCGGGATCCTCGTCCTCCGCGACGAGACCGCGCATGGCGCAGAAGCCGGCCAGGATCAGCGGATGGATGCAAGACTCGGTCCCACCCGCGAGAACCGCGTCGGCGGCGCCGCGTCGGATCAGCTCGGCGCCCTCGCCCACCGCGTGCGAGCCCGTCGCGCATGCGGACACCGGCGCGTAGTTCGGGCCACGGAGGCCGAGGGAGATGGCGATCTGACCGCTCGCGGAGTCGACGAGCACGCTCGGGATGAAGAACGGCGACACGCGGTCGTGCCCGCGCTCCCGCAGGACGTCCGTCTGCTCCACGATTCCCGGCAGGCCGCCGATCGCCGAGCCGACGACGACGCCGACGCGCGCCGGATCGACCCCGTTGATTCCGGAGTCGCGCCAGGCTTCCTGCGCAGCCCCCAGGGCGAGGAGGACGTTCCGGTCCATCCGGCGCGCCTCCTTGTGGGGGGCAACCGAGGTCGGGTCGAAGCCCTTCACCTCGCCGGCGATCCGGACCGGGAACTCGCTCGCGTCGAAAGCCTGGATGAAGTCGATGCCGCTCTCGCCGGCGACCGCCGCGCGCCACGACGACGGCGCGTCGAGGCCGATCGGCGTGATCGCGCCCAGCCCGGTGACGGCGACCCTTCTCATCGCGCAATCCTAGTGACTCGTAGTTAGCGATCCGAGCCGCATGGGAAGGGGAACGCATGGCGACCGTTTCCCCGGTCGGTCATACGAGCGCGACCCGCCCGCGACTGATCTTCTTCACCTCGTCTCTCTCGGGGCAGTGCCGCCGCGTGGAGGGATTCCTTGCCCAGGTGCTGCAGCGGCGCCGGAACCACAGCACTTTCCGCGTCCTCTTCGTCGAGGAGGGCGAGCACCCCGACCTGGTCGAGCGCTTCGGCGTCGAGGGCTTCCCGACTCTCGTCGTCGTGGAGGACCGCACCGTGCGCGCGCGGCTCGAGGAGCCGCGGGGTTGCCGCGAGATCGAGCGGCTGCTCAGTCCCTGGCTGCGCTAGCGACGCGTCATTGCGAAACGGCCGAGGGTGCGGCCGCGATAGCGCGCCACCCCGCGCCAGCCGTCACCATCAGGCTCGAGGTGGTCGACCAGGCCCGAGAGGAGGCCGCGGTACCGGAGCTCGCGTCCGGCGACGTCGAATGGGAGCGGTACGGGCACCGGCGGTAGCGTGACGCCCCTCAGGCCGTCGATTCGCTTGCGGACGCCGTAGAGCGGCGGCAAGACGCCGCTCACGCGCCGGACGTTCCACTCGCCGTCGAGGTCCCTCATCGCAGTAGCCTTCCAGAAGATGCCCGGCCCAAACGTCCCCTTCCCGCCGATGGAGGCCGAGCTCGTCCGCGAGCTCCCGGCCGGCGAAGGGTGGCAGTACGAGCCGAAATGGGACGGCTTCCGTGGCGTGCTGGAGAACGACGGTGGCGAGCT
>JAXIPI010000106.1:0-3293 GCA_045403015.1 Gaiellaceae bacterium
CCCGCCCAGAGACTCAAGCGACAGGCGTAGTGCTCACCTGAGCGAGCCTGGCGCAGTAGATTCGCTTGATGCGCCGCTGGCTGCCCCTGATCATCCTCGCCTCTGCGCAGTTCGTGATGGTGCTCGACTCGAGCGTGATGAACGTCTCGATCTCTCAGATCGTGGCCGACCTCGACACGACGGTCACGGGCGTGCAGACCGCAATCACCGCATACACCCTGGTGATGGCGGCGTTCATGCTCGTGGGAGCGAAGCTCGGAGACATCTGGGGTCGTGACCGCGCCTTCGGTGTCGGTCTCGCGGTGTACGGGCTTGGCTCGCTGACGACGGCGCTGAGCCCGAACCTCGGCGTCCTCCTTGTGGGCTGGTCGCTCATCGAAGGATTGGGCGCCGTGCTCGTCATTCCGGCCATCGCAGCCTTGACCGCGGCCAACTATGAGGGGAAGGACCGTGCGTTCGCCTACGGGATCATCGGCGGCGTCGCCGGAGCAGCCATCGCCGTCGGCCCCGTCATCGGCGGCTGGGTGACGACGTATTTCTCCTGGCGACTGGTATTCGTCGGCGAGGTCGTGGTCGTCCTCGCCATCCTCGTCGTGCGAAAGCGGATGCAGCCGGCGCCGGCGCCCGAACACCCGCCGAAGCTCGACGTCGTCGGTGCGGCCCTCTCCGCCGTGGGTCTTGGCCTGATCGTTTTCGGCATCCTCCAGAGCAGTTCATGGGGCTGGTTGCGGCCGCTCGACGCGCCGACGATCGGCGGTAACGAGATCACGCCGCTCGGGTTCTCGCTCGTGCCATTCCTGATCGTCGGCGGTGTCTTCTTTCTCTGGTTCTTCGGCGTGTGGGAGGAACGGCGCGAGCGGCTCGGCCTCGACACATTGCTCGAACGCGCGCTGTTGCGCATCGAGTCGCTCCGCGCGGGCCTGGAGACGCTGATGTCGCAGCAACTCGTGCTTATGGGCACGTTCTTCGTTCTCCCCGTCTACCTCCAGGTCGTCCTGGGTCTCGACGCCTTCGAGACAGGAAAGCGGCTGCTGCCGTTGTCGGTGACCATGCTCATCGCAGCGCTAGCCGGCCCGAAGCTGTCCGCCCGGCTCGCGCCACGGCTCGTCGTGCAGATCGGTCTCGCCGCGATCGTGGTCGCAGCTCTCGTCCTCGTAAGCACGATCGACGTCGAGCTCAACGAGACGGGGTTCAAGCTCTCGCTCGCACTCTTCGGGGTCGGCGCAGGCCTGTTGATGTCGCAGCTCGGCAACGTGATCATGTCGTCGGCGCCGCCGGCAAAGACGAACGAGGCTGGCGGACTCCAGGGCGCGGCCCAGAACCTCGGCGCCTCGCTCGGCACCGCCCTCATCGGCTCGGTCCTGCTCACCGGCCTGCTCACCGGCTTCCAGAGCCGCATCGCCGAGAACCCCGCGCTGTCGGAGCCCGTACGAGCGGAGATCACGGCCGCGACCCAGCAGGGGATCGAAATCGTCACGACCGAGCAGGCGAACGCCTTGGCCACGTCGGCCGGCCTCAGCACAGCCGAGGCGGACGCAGTCACGGCTGACTACGCCGACGCCCAACTCGAAGCACTGAAGGAAGCGATGCTCGCGGTGGCGCTCCTCGCCCTCGTGTCCCTCGTGTTTACGCGGCGCCTGCCGAGCAAACCATCGACGCAGTAGCGCGAGTGCGTCAGCGCGGCCCGTACGGTGCGTAGCGGTGGTGCAGGAGCAGGGGGTTGCCGGCCGGATCGCGGAACCCCGCGCCGCGGCAGACACCGGAGTCCCACATCTCGTTGACCTGCACGCCTGCCGCCTCGAGCTTCGCTTTCGCCTCGGCGACGTCCGGCACACGCAGCGCGAGCGTGCCCACCGGCAGCGGCGTGAACTCGAAATCGTGCGTGTGCGGGGTCATGACCGCAAGCGTCACGTTGCCTACCTCGTACTCGACCCAGTCCTCGGCCGGCGAGTTCGGGTTCCTTTCGAGGCCGAGCACCTCTCCGTAGAAGTGGTTCGCCTCCTCCATGTCCGTCACCGGGACGCGGATGTAGTCCACTCGCTGCACGTCAATCACGGAACGCGTACCTCCTGGGTCAGAAAGGATCTGGCGGCGCCCGTGACGATCGCGACCTTGCCATCGAGGCGTCCCATCGGCCGAAGTATTTCACCGCACCTTCAGGCCCGGCTCCGCTTGCTGCCGTCCTCTCGCAAGCTCGGCGGCGAGGCGATCGACCGTGTCGCGCCAGCCGTCGCGGACACCCATCGACCACCACTCCTCGACGCGTTCCTGCGGCAAGCTCGCAGGGAGCTCGACGTGCACGGTCAGCTCCGTCCGCGTGCTGACCTGGCTGAACGTCACGGTCACGAGCGGGCTCTCGTCGAGTTGGTCAGAGTCGAGCTTGGGCCAGCCGTCGGTCGCACCCCAGGCGAACACGAGCTTCTGGTTAGGCACGATCTCACGGTAGACGCCGCCCGTGACGTAGGCCGTGCTCTCATCGATGACCATCTGTTGGCGCCACGCGCCACCGACGCGCAAGTCGAGCTCGATCGGCTCGCTCGGAATGGGCTGGTCGTCGTTGTAGAACCACTGAAGGTGATCCGGATCAGTCCAGGCCCGGAAGACCTCCGCGGGAGAAGAGTCAAGCGTCCACGTGAGACTGAAGTCGCGTCGCGTGCGGTCGGTGTTCGTCATGAGTCCTCCTGTTGTCGTTCGTTTGCCAGCTGCTGCTCGAGACGAGCAAGGCGTTCCTCGAAGAAGGCGCGGTACGGTCCCATCCAGGCGTCCGCCTCGGCGAGGGGCGCAGTGTTGAGGCGGCACGGGCGCCACTGCGCCGACCGGCCCTTGACCACCAGGCCGGCGCGTTCGAGGACCTTTAGATGGCGCGACACCGACGGCAGGCTCATCGCGTGCGGAGCGGCCAGCTCGTTGACTGTCGCCTCGCCCTCGGTCAGCCGGCTGAGGATCGCCCGCCGCGTCGGGTCGGCAAGAGCGGCGAACGTGATGCTGAGCTGGTCCGATTTCATTTAGCCATTGTGTTAATTAGCAAGATGGCTTAATAGAAGCACGGTCGAGACGCGATGTCAACTCGTCCTCACCCTCGAACCGCTCTCGCAGCCGGAGTCAGTTCCCCCAGAGCGGCCGGACCTCGATCGTCCCCGACTCGGCGACAGGGTGCCCGGCCGCGATCTCGACGGCCTCCTCCAGGCTGCCGCACTCGATGATGTCGAACCCGCCGACCGCCTCCTTGGTCTCGGCGAACGGGCCGTCAGTGACGAACGGCTTCCCGCCGCGGACGCGGACGGAGCGTGCCC
>JAXIPI010000447.1:0-5395 GCA_045403015.1 Gaiellaceae bacterium
CGAAGCCCGGCATCAGATAGGTGACCAGAGAGAGCCGCGCCGAGCCGTGGAGCGCGAGGATGCGGTAGAGGATGAGCTGTGCCAGCGCCGTCCCGAGCAGGCTCAGCGCGAGGATCGACGCGATCGCCTCCCAGCTGGGGACGGCCGTAGGCAGCTGGAAGAGTGCGAGTGGCAGGAGGAACAGGCCGCCCATCAGCATCGAACCCGCGGCGAGCACCGGACCGGTCGTGCCGGAGACCGCGAGTTGGCCGTAGACGCCCGCGCTCGCATAGGAGAGTGAGGAGAGGACGACCGCGAAGGCGCCGGCGATCGCGAGGCCGCCGCCGCTCGGATGGATCCCGGTGACGACCGCGACCCCGAGGATCCCGATCGCGAGGCCCAGCGCACGCGTGCCGCTCAGTCGCTCGTGCGGGAGCACCTTCAGCACGATCAGCGCGTTGAAGATCGGCACCGAGGCCTGGACGACGGCGGCGAGGCCGGAGTCGATGTACTGCTCGCCCCAGGCGATCAGCCAGAACGGGACCGCCGCATTGAGCGCGCCGAGGACCAGGAAATGACGCCGGGCGCTGAGTGCCTCGGCGCGCGTCCGCTCCCAGCCGAAGCGCCGCACCACGTAGGCGATCAGCACGGCCGCCGCCAGCAGCGTGCGCGCGGCCATCATCGGCGCCGGCGCGACCTCGTCGACCGCGACCTTGATGAAGAGGTACGACGCTCCCCAGATCGCGGCCAGGACGAACAGCATCGGTGCGTACCGGTTCACCTCCGCACGCTACCCGTCCCGAGCGCGACGCCCGCGAGCACGAGCGCGAGGCCCGCCAGGCTGAGGGCGGTGATGGTCTCGTCAAGGAAGACGGCGCCGTAGAGGAGCGCGAGCGAGGGAACGAGATACGTGACGAGCACGGCCTTCGAGGCCCCGGCGCCGGCGATCAGCCCGAAGTAGAGGAGATACGCCACGCCCGTGGCGGCCACGCCGAGGTACAGCACGGAGGCGAGTGCCTCCCAGCCGAGCGAGCTCGCCTGGGCGACCCCGAACGGGAGCACGAAGACCGTCGACCAGACGAGTGCGCCGAAGGCGACGAGCGACGGCGGCAGCCCGGGGAAGCGGCGGCCGGCGAAGAGGCCGCCGAGCCCGTAGCAGGCAGACGCGGCCACGACTGCGAGGCCTCCGGCAACCGCGTGCTCGCCGCCCGAGAGCTCGAAGCCGACGAGCAGGACGACACCGCCGAAGCCGACGACGACCCCCGCGAGGCGCATCCCGGTCACGCGCTGGCTCTGGTCGTACCCCACTGCGAACAGCGCCGTGAAGAGCGGGGCCGAGGCGTTGAAGATCGCCGCGAGCCCGGAGTCGATGTACTGCTGTCCCCAGGCGATCAGGAAGAACGGAACGGCGGTGTTCACGAGACCGAGGAGGGCGAGTGGCCACGCATACGGGAGCAGCGCCCGGAAGCTGCGTCCGGTCGCCCCGATGTAGATCGCGAGCGCGACCGCACCCGAGCCCATGCGCAGCAGGATCAGCGTCGAGGGAGCGAGATCGCGGAGCGCGATCGAGATGAACATGAACGACGACCCCCAGATCGCAGCGAGCGCAGCCAGCATCAGAAGGTGCCGCCGGCTCATGCATCGTCAAAACGCGTCGACCGCCGTCGTGCTTCCCGACTACACTGTGTCACCTGACCGAGGTCGTCGATCAGCCGCTGCACTCTCTCCCCATTCACCGCGCGCTCGGTCTCACCGACGGGGAGTTCGCGCGCATCGGCGAGTTGCTCGAGCGCGAGCCCAACCATTTCGAGTTGGCGGTGTTCTCGCTCCTCTGGTCGGAGCACTGCGGCTACAAGCACTCGGCCCTCCTGTTGAAACGGCTTCCCTCTACGGGTAAACGCGTCCTGCAGGGCCCAGGTGAGAATGCGGGCGTGCTCGATCTCGGGGACGGCGAGGCCGTTTGCTTCAAGGTCGAGAGCCACAACCATCCATCGGCGGTCGAGCCGTTCCAGGGAGCTGCGACCGGGGTCGGCGGAATCCTTCGCGACATCATCGCGATGGGGGCGCGACCGATCGCACTGCTCGACGGGCTCCACTTCGCGGACGGCGACCCTCGCTTCGACCGCGCGGTCGCCGGCATCGGCGCGTACGGAAACTCGGTCGGGGTGCCGACGGTCGGCGGCGAGGCCGTCTTCGACGACACCTACCGCGACAATGTGCTCGTCAACGCGATGTGTGTCGGGCTCCTGCCCGCCGACCGGGTGACGCGCGCTGCCGCGACCGGGCCGGGGAACCTCGTCGTCCTCTACGGCGCGACCACCGGGCGGGACGGGATCGGCGGTGCCTCGGAGCTCGCGAGCCAGGAGCTCGGCGAGGACGACGCCGACAAGCGGCCGACCGTCCAGGTCGGTGACCCGTTCATGGGCAACAAGCTGATCGAGGTGTCCGTCGAGCTCGTCGAGTCCGGTCTCGTCGAGTCGCTCCAGGACTGCGGTGCCGCGGGCCTCGCATCGTCCCTCTCGGAGATGGCACGCGATTGCGGGATCGACCTCCGGCTCGACCAGGTGCCGCTGCGTGAGGAAGCGATGGAGCCGTGGGAGGTGATGATCAGCGAGAGCCAGGAGCGGATGGTCGCGGTCGTCCGTCCGCAGATGCTCGACGCGGTCCTTGCCGTCTGCGAGCGCTGGGAGCTTCACAACGCCGTGATCGGCGAGGTCACCGACACTGGGCTCCTGCGCGCGCTCTGGGAGGGCGATGTCGTCGGCGAGATTCCGGCCCGCCTGCTCACCGACGAGTGCCCGCGCTACACGATCGAGCCGCAGCCGCGCCCCGAGCCAAGTAGCAATCTGTTACTTGGCGACGCGCCGGCGAACCCTGACGCGCTGCTCGAGCTGCTCGGCTCGCCGAACATTCGCAGCAGAGAGTGGATCTACCGGCGTTACGACCACCTCGTCGGCTCGCGCACCGTGCGCCGGCCCGGGCTGGACGCGGCCGTGCTGCGGCTACGACCCGGCTTCCGCGGGCTCGCCGTCTCGCTCGACGGCCAGAGCCGCATCGGCCGCCTGTGGCCGCGCACCGGCGGTGCGCTCGCCGTGCTGGAAGCGGCGCGCAACGTCGCCTGCACCGGCGCGGAGCCGATCGGTCTGACGGACTGTCTCAACTTCGGCAACCCGGAGAAGGGCGAGATCGCGTGGGAGCTCGCGGAGTCGATCGAGGGAATGGCTGAGGCGTGCGAGGCGCTTCGAATCCCGATCGTCTCCGGCAACGTCTCGCTCTACAACGAGACCGACGGCCGCGCGATCGACCCGACCCCGGTCGTCGGCTGCGTCGGGCTCGTCGAAGACGTGCGGTCGGTTCCCGGCGCGTGGCGCGAAGGCGATGTGATCCTGCTCGCGGGAGCATCGCCCGTTGCGCTGCCGGGCTCCGAGTACCAGGCGCGGTGGGGCGAGGTCGGCGGTCGCCCGGTCCGTCTCGATCTCGCGGCCGAAGCGTCGCTCGTCGAGTTCCTCTGGCGCGCCGCGTCCCAGTGCTCGCTCGTCCACGACGTCTCGCACGGCGGCCTCGCGGTCGCGCTGGCCGAAGCTGCGATCCACTCGCAGATCGGCGCCGACCTGACGCTTCCGGCCGACCCCCGCGCCTGGTTCGGCGAGGGCGGCGGACAGGCCGTGCTGGCCTGCGCGCCGGAGGTCGTCGACAGGCTCGGCGGCGTCCCGATTCGGCGGCTCGGCGTGGCGGGCGGCGACAGCCTGTTCGGGTTTACGGTCGACGAGCTGCGGGAGGCCTCTAACTAGATGTGCGGTGTCTTCGGCATCCGGTCGGCCGAGCGCGACGTCGCTCGACTCTCGTACTTCGGCCTCTTCGCGCTCCAGCATCGCGGTCAGGAAGCCGCAGGGATCGCCGTCTCCGACCGCGGCCGGCTCACGGTGCTGCGCGACATGGGCCTCGTCGCGCAGGTCTTCGACGAGGAGAAGCTGCAGGCGCTCCCCGGCGAGGTCGCGATCGGCCACACGCGCTATTCGACGACCGGAGCGAACGCCTGGGCGAACGCGCAACCGCTCGTCCAGCACGGCCGCGCCCGCACCGTGGCGCTCGGCCACAACGGCAACCTGACGAACACGACGGACCTCCGCGCTGCCCTCTCGGCCGAGGGGATCGCACTTGGGGCCACCTCGGACACCGAGGCGATTGCGGCCCTGATCGCGGACGACCCGTCGCCGCTCCCAATCGCGGTCGCCCAGGCGATGGCCAGGCTCGAAGGCGCGTACTCGATCGTTGCGCTCTCCGAAGGGAAGCTGATCGGCTTCCGCGATCCGCAGGGGATCAGGCCGCTCGCCATCGGTCGCCTGACGAGCCCGGAAGGCGCGGTCGACTGGGTGCTGGCCTCCGAGACGTGTGCGCTCGACCTGATCGGGGCGGCATACGAGCGCGACGTCCGTCCCGGCGAGGTCGTGGTCATCGACGAGCACGGCCTCAGCTCGACGCAAGCGCTGCCGGAGGGGCGGCAGGCGTTGTGCATCTTCGAGCACGTCTACTTCGCCCGGCCGGACTCGACACTCGCGGGCTCCGAAGTGCACGGCGTTCGCGTCCGGATGGGCGAGCGGCTCGCAGCCGAAGCGCCCGTGGCAGCCGACCTCGTGATGCCGATCCCCGACTCAGGCACGCCGGCCGCGGTCGGCTACTCGAGGGCGTCGGGCATCCCGTACAGCGAGGGCCTGATCAAGAACCGCTACGTCGGACGCACCTTCATCCAGCCAGACGCCGTCCTTCGCCAGCAGGGGATCAAGATGAAGTTCAACCCGCTCGCCGAGGTCGCGGGGAAGCGGCTGGTGATCGTCGACGACTCGATCGTCCGCGGCTCGACGATGCGCCAGCTCGTGATCATGCTCCTCGAGGCGGGCGCAGCGGAGGTCCATGTGCGCGTCTCCTCGCCCCCGATCGTCTCGCCTTGCTTCTACGGGATCGACATGGCCGACGAGGAACAGCTTGCGGCCGCGCACCGTTCGGTCGAGCAGATGCGCGAGCTGATCGGCGCCACCTCGCTCCACTACCTGTCGCTCGAGGGCATGCAGGCCGCAACGAGACTGCCGGAGGCTTCGGTCTGCCGCGCCTGCTTCACCCGCGACTATCCGACGAGAGTCCCCGAGAGCCGGAACCTGGCCAAGTTGCGCTTCGAGCCCGCCGCACGCTGAATGCGGGTCGATTCCGTGAACGCGGGCCGGGCGGAGCCGATGAAGATCGGCGCGCGCACGTTTTCGACCGGGATCCGGAAGTCGGGAGTCGATCGGGGCCACGTCGGGACACTTGGCCTTGTCGGGGATGTCGTCGCCGACGTGGAGAACCACGGTGGTCTCGACCAGGCGATCTACGTCTACAGCTCGGAGGACTACGCGTGGTGGGGGGAGGAGCTGGGCGTCGC
>JAXIPI010000323.1:0-3590 GCA_045403015.1 Gaiellaceae bacterium
CCGAGCACACCGAGCCGGCGGAGGTAGCGCTCGTAGCGGCCGAGGCACTCGTTCGCGCGCTCCTCCTCGACTCGCTCGAGATCGATGTACGCCTTCGGATCGTCCGCCGTCGCGTGCGGAGCGGTGCGGTACGTGACCGCCTCGATGAAGGTCGGCCCCTCGCCTGCACGCCCTCGCGCAACCGCCTCGCGTGTCGCCTCGTACACCGCGAGCACGTCACCGCCGTCGACGCGGATTCCCGGGAGCCCGTAGCCGACCGCCTTGTCGACGAGCGCCTCGGCGCGCGTCTGGGCAGACAGGGGCGTCGAGATCGCCCACTGGTTGTTGTTGCAGAGGAGTACGACCGGCGCCCGCATGACGGCCGCAAAGTTGGCGCCCTCGTGGAACGCGCCCTCGGACGTCGCCCCGTCGCCGAAGAACGTCAGCGCGCATGCGCTCTCGCCGCGGAGCCGCTTCCCCCAGGCGAGGCCGACGGCGTGGGGCACCTGCGTCGCGATTGGAACGCAAATCGAGGCGAGGTTGTAGTCCGCCGGATTCCACCACCCCGCCGGATGCCCGCGCCACCAGGAGAGGATCGTCGCCGGCGGCATCCCGCGCAGGAGTCCGATCGCCGACTCCCGGTAGCTGGGGAAGATCCAGTCCTCGTCCTCGAGCGCGTGGAACGCGCCGGCCTGGATCGCCTCGTGGCCCCAGTAGATCGCGTAGGTGCCGATGCGGCCCTGGCTGTGGTAGACGACCGACCGCTCGTCGTAGGTCCGTAGCAGCACCATCGACCGGTAGAGGTCGAGCAGATCCTGCTCGCCGAGCCCTTCGACCTCCCCGTCGGGTACCGACTCGCCGTCGCCGATCACACGGCGGAGATCGCGCTCCGCGGGAACGGTGCTGGCCATCGCGGCGCGCACTCTATCTCAGGCCGAGGCGCTCACTGACGGGGTTCACACGAGGACTGATACGGCGTCCCGCTCCGCTTCGAACAGGACCTCCGTGACGTCGCCGAGGTCCTCTCCATCGAGCTGCAGCGGCGTCGGCACATCGCAGCGGATCTCGATCCGGTCCGCGTCGTGGAGGTGCAGGAGAGGGAGCCGGGTGCGCCCGGTGAGGATGTAACGGACGGCCCCCGGCAGGTAGCGCGCCGAGAAAGAGCGCGGCGCAAGCAGGTCGAGACCCTTGTCGATCTCGGCGCCGCGCGGGAGCCGGAGTGGAAGCCGGCCGACGTAGCTGTAGGGATCCGTGTTGGCGACGAGGGCGAACGCGGCGCGTCCGTGCCCCTCGATCTCGAGCACGGGCTCGAAACGAAGCCGGCTCTCGGCGAGCGTCTTCACCGCCGTCCAGGCGAAGGCCAGATCGCCCGGCCGGCGACCTGTCTCGTCGCGTCCGCGAGCGTCCATTCTCCGGACGAGCTCGGCGTCGAGCCCGACCCCGGCGGCGAAGCCGAAGCGGCGCCCGTTCGCCCGGCCCAGCGTGATGCGCCGGGCGTTCCCGGCCGCAAGCCTGCGCGCCGCCTCGACGGGGTCGCGCGGGAGCCCGAGCGCCCGCGGCAGCACGCTCGTGCCGCCGCCGGGGACGAAGCCGAGCGGGACACCTCCGTCGCTGCCGTTCAGCGCCTCGTTGAAGCCGCCGTCGCCCGAGAAGACGTAGATCCTCTCCGCGCCGTCGAGCCCCGCCACAAGCTCCGTGGCGTGGCCGCCGCGCTCGGTGCGGAGGATCTCGGCGACACCGAGAGTGTGTGCGACCTGTTCGACGAGCGGCTCGGTGACCTTGCTGGCCCGCGGGTTGACGACCAGGACGCTTTTCACCTACGCGAGCGTATGTGTTCTACGCCTGCTGTTCGCGCCTGCGCGCCGCGTCCCAGAGCTCGAACCGGCCCTGCGGCGAGTCCAGGTATCTCGCCAGTTGGTCGTCGAGCTCCGCAACCTCGTGACGAAGCTGGAAGAGCTGATACGTCGTCCAGCGCTCGTCGTCACACCTGTGAGGCTCGGACGCTTCAACCGCCACCGACTCGCCGCATTGGGGGCAAGGCATGTGCCGAGGGTGGGGAAGCGAGGGGAACATCGGAGACGTCCCCTTCCATCGGCAGATCCGCCCCGGGGCTGGAGGGGCCGCGCAAGGCGACCCCTCCGCGCATTCGCCCGTCAGGCCGTGGCCAGGGCGGGTACGACGCCGAGCTGCTGCAGCATCCCGAGCGTGTCCCAGTTCGTCCAGCTCTCCCCGATGCGGCCGTCCACGATCCGGTCGATCGTGATCCCGGTGACGGTCGCCTGCTTGCCGGTCGCGGGCATTCCCATCAGCTCGCCCTCTTGCGTCCCCTTTGCGCTCCAGCGCGTGGCGACTCCCTCGTCGTCCGCGATCTGCTCCTCGATCGTGATGCGCAGGTCGGGGAACGCGGCACGGTACGCCTGGATGCTCGCCTTGGTGGCGTCCGGGCCAACCGTCGGCTGAGGGAGGGCGGCGTCGTGGTTCACGACGTCAGTGGCGACCAACTCGTCGACGACGTCGATGTTGCCGGCGTTGAAGGCTTCTTCCAGGAGACGGCGAGACAACGCCTTGTTGCTCTCAGCAGACATTCGTGCTCCTTCCTTCGATGTCCGCCCGTATCGCGCCGACCCTACGCCCGGCGTCGCGGCGAATCAACCTCTGGCAACAGTCGCGTAGCCACGGATGCCATCGACCAGGATCAGCGAGAAGGAGTCCGCCAGGGCATCGGTGTCACGCCCGGGCGTCAGCCACGTGTAGGCCCAGTTGGCGGCGGAGAGGACGAGCAGCGCCGCGGCACTCTCGTCGAGATCGGTGCGAAGCTCGCCGTGCTCGCGCCCGTCGCGGAAAAGACCGCGCAACCGCTCCTCGTAGCGCCGGCGCTCGGCAACGATCTGCTCGCGACGCTCGCCCTCGAGATAGCGCCATTCGCGGATGAAGACAGTCGCCAGGTCGAGCTGCTCGGCGACGACGCGCAGGTGTGCACGCAGCGCCAGGCGGATCCGCTCGCTCGCGGCGATGTCGTCCGGGATCGCGTCCAGCCCGGCATGGAACGCGGCCGCACCCTCGCGCATGGTCTCGTACAGCAGCTCCTGCTTCGAATCGGTGAGCGAGTAGAGGGACCCTTTCTGGACCCCCATGGCCTGCGCGAGGTCGCCCATCGACGTACCGTGATAGCCCTTCTGCGCGAAGAGCCGGGCGGCCTGACGGGTGAGCTCATTCCGGCGAGTGGGGATACACTGCATGCTAACGACCGTTCGGCAGGGAGGCCAGACCGTGCCAACAGCAGAAGCAGAGCGTGAGCAGGAGTTTCTCGAGTACGTCCAGGGCGGCGGCCTCGTCGAGACCGACGACTGGATGCCCGACGAGTACCGGGCCCGGCTGATCAAGTTCATCGAGATGCACGGCAATTCGGAGCTGATGGGCGTGCTCCCCGAGCGCGACTGGATCCTGCGCGCGCCGACGCTGCAGCGGAAGCTCGCCCTGACGGCGAAGATCCAGGACGAGGTCGGGCATTGCCAGCTCATCTACCGCGTCGTCGAGGATCTCGGCAAGCCGCGCACGCAGTGCCTCGACGATCTGATCTCCGGCAAGTCGAAGTTCCACAACGTCTTCCA
>JAXIPI010000314.1:0-2402 GCA_045403015.1 Gaiellaceae bacterium
GCAGCGCGATCGTATTGATCGCCCCCTCCTTCTTCGCCTGCTTCACCAGCTCGGTGAAGGTGATGCTTCCGCCGCGCAGGGGCGGCGCCGCCCTACGCGCGTTGCGCGCGAATGCCGTCGCCGGTGTCGCGAGGATCGTCAGTCCTGCTGCTGCGGCGAACGACCGGCGGAGCATCGCGCTCCGGCTCATCCCCTCCTCGGCGACCAGGCGGCCGATCACCGAGTCCATTCCGTCGAGGTCGTCCTCCTGAAGTGCACGCTCCAGGATCTCGTCAACGTCCCAGTGCTGCCCCATGGCTGCCCTCCCGGTCGAAATGTGAACAGCCAGCGTACGGCCGTGGGTTCGTCGACACAAGGGGCGGGAGTAGTGTCTTCACGGGTATGGCACCGGATCGCACCGATCCCTTCACAGTCGAGGGCGAGTGGTTGCGCTGCGCGCTCCACGCGCACACGACCGGTTCCGACGGCGAGCTGGAGCCCGACGCGCTCGCGGCTCACTACGGGCGCGCGGGCTTCGACGTCCTCGCGATCACCGACCACTGGAAGCGGACCGAGGCGGCTTCGAACGGGCGCCTCCTCGTGCTGCCGAGCGTCGAGCTGAACTGCATCCTCCCGGCTGCGCGCGACGGCCATGTCCTCGGCTTCGGGATCTCGCCGGACGCCGATCTCGCCGCGCTCGGCGCCGAGTACGCCGACCTCGAGCGCACGGCCGAGTTCATTGGCGAGCACGGTGGTGTCGCCTACCTCGCGCATCCCTACTGGACGGGTGCGACGCCGGGCACGCTCGAGCTGCCGGAGAGCGTCGCCGGGATCGAGGTCTGGAACGCCGGCTGCGAGCTCGAGGTGGGGCGGGGGCTGTCCTCGGTGCACTGGGACGAGCTGCTCGAGTCCGGCCGCCGGTGCTTCGGGCTCGTCACCGACGACTCCCACCATCCGGGCTTCGACTCGGGTCACGGCTGGACCTGGCTGCGGGTCCCTGAGCGGAGTGCCGAGGCGGTGCTCGCCGGCCTCGCAGCCGGGTCCTTCTACGGCAGCTCCGGGCCTGTGCTGCACGACGTCGGGGTCGACGGAGAGGAGGTCGACGTGCGCTGTAGCCCGGCCCGATCGGTGACGCTCGTCTCGGGTCGCACCGAGGGCGCGGCCGTGAACGCCGGCCGGCTCGGCTACCGGTATGCGGGCGAAGTCCTCGCGGAGGACGATCGCGGGATCACGCACGCGCGGCTCAGGCGGCCCTTCGGCGCGAGCTACGCCCGCGTCGAGGTGACCGACGCGAAGGGCAATCGCGCGTGGACGAACCCGCTGTGAGGGATCTCTCTCAACTTGCGGAGCGGCGATTCGACCTTCTGGTGATCGGAGGTGGCATCGTCGGGGCCGGGATCGCGAACGAAGCGGCGCAGGCGGGCCTCGCGGTCGCGCTCGTCGACCGCGGCGACTTCGGCGGCGCGACCTCGAGCGCGTCGTCGAAGCTGGTCCACGGCGGGTTGCGCTACCTCCGCCTGGGCGACGTCAAGCTCGTGCGTGAGGCTCATCGCGAGCGCCGCGCGCTCTTGAAGACCGTTGCGCCGCACCTGGTCCGGAGGCTGCCGTTCCTCTTCCCCCTCTACCGGGACGGCCCTTACCGTCCGACGACGCTCCGGCTCGGGCTCGCGCTGTACTCCGGTCTCGCCGGCGACAAGCTCGGCGGTCTTCTGCCGCCCGCGCGTGCGCTGCAGAGCGTCCCCGACCTCCGGCTCGACGGCCTGCGCGGCTGCGGCGTCTACATCGACTCGTTCACGCACGATGGGCGGCTCTGTCTCGCGAACGTGGGGGCGGCGGCCGCTGTAGGCGGTGTGGTTGCGAACTACGCGGAAGTGGTCGCGCTCCGGCAGGTCGCCGGTCGTGTCCGCGGCGCCGAGGTGCGCGACCGCCTGTCGGGCGACACGCTCTCTGTGGAGGCGCGCACGGTCGTGAATGCGACGGGTCCGTGGATCAACGGCCTCCGCGCGCTCGAGGATCCGGCCGCGCCTCCGCTCGCCCGCCTGTCGAAGGGCGTGCACCTGCTGCTCGACCTCGACCGGCCCTGGTCGGCGGCGCTGACGATTCCCCACGATGCGGTGCGCGTCACGTTCGCGTATCCCTGGCAGGGAATGCTGCTGCTGGGGACGACCGACACGCTGTACGAGGGCGACCCGTCGGAGGTCGCCGTCGAGCCTGCAGACGTCACACGTGTCCTCGACGAGGCCTCGGTCGGGGTGGAGCGCGAGGTGCTCGATCCAGGTCGCGTCCGGGCGAGCTTCGCCGGGCTCCGCGTGCTCCCCGGTCTGAGCGGGGAGACGCTGACGGCGCGCCGCGAGACGCAATACGTCTTCGGTCGCGGCGGGATGCTGACGGTGGCCGGCGGGAAGCTCACCACCTACCGTCGG
>JAXIPI010000081.1:0-9704 GCA_045403015.1 Gaiellaceae bacterium
CGCGCGATCGAGACGCCGATCGGCCGGTTGGGTGGACTGATCTGCTGGGAGAACTACATGCCGCTGGCGCGGTTCTCGCTCTACGAGTCGGGGATCGAGATCTACATCGCCTCGACCGCCGACGACGGCGACTCGTGGCAGGCGACATTGCGGCACATCGCGCTGGAGTCCCGCTCGTTCGTGATCGCGCCGTGCCACTTCCAGCGTGCGAGCTCCTATCCCGAGGACTTCCCGCTCGCATCGCTCCTCGAGGGCCGCGACATTCTCGGGCGGGGCGGCTCGGCGATTCTCGGTCCAGACGGCAGCTACCTCGCCGGGCCGCTCTACGACGAAGAGGGGATCCTCTACGCCGAACTCGATCCGGACCTGCTGCTCCAGTCACGCCAGCGCTTCGACCCGGCCGGCCACTACCACCGGCCGGACGTGCTCACGCTGACTGTGACGCCGAACGCCTGAGCACCCTGGCGTCGCCGACCCGGCGCGTCACGCCGTCCGCGTCGAGGCGCTCGAGCAGGAGCTGAGCGTCGCGCCGGCCACAGCCGGCGAGATCGCGGAAGCGCGCGAGGGTGATCCGGCCGGCGGTGTCACACTCCGCGACGACGAGTGCCTGCGCACGCTCGTACGCCGCCGGCGAGACGGCGTATCCGTCGCCGAGGCGTATGAGCCGTCCGTTCCGCTCCAGGAAGCGAGCCAGCTCTGCGTCCGCGACCTTCACCGGCGCAGGCGCGGCTGCTGCGAGCTCGGCCTCGACGGCCTCGGCTTCGGCCTCCCGCCCGCCGAGGCTCGCGCCGGCACCCGGCCGGTAGAGCTTCGAGCCTCTCCGCTCGAACGGAAGGCGTGCCAGAACGTCCCCAGCCCACGGCTCGACGGGCGCGTTGACGCCTGGATCGAGCGGGTCGGCGGCGTCGATCCCCCGTTCGAGCTCGGCGTGCAACTCCTCGAGCCACGACTCGGAGAAGTGCCAGGCGCCGTCGACGAGCACCGGTGCGTGCACGGTCTTCTCGCCGCGGGCAGCCCGCTCGAAGCGCTCGGGATCGGCGTGCCGGCGAGGAGTCGGGTCGATGACGGTCCCGCCGCCGACCGTCGTTTCGCCACGGAGAACGATGCGGTCGCCGCGAGCTGCGACGACAGGCTCCGCGAGCCGAAGCTGGGCGAAACCCTCCCCCGCCCGCACGACCCGCGCCGGCACGGCCGCAGTGCCGTGGTGGACGTGCAGGCGCGCCCCGTCTGCGATCGGCGCGAGCTCCTCGAGTGCGACGTCGAGCCGGTAGCTCGTTGCGAACACCCCGCGCGCGAGCAAGGCATCGCCTCGCCGCAGCTCGTGCCGCTCGACGCCCGGGAGCGCAACGGCGACCCGCTGGCCGGGGTCGGCCCGCTCGACCGGGCGGTCGTGCACCTGGACGCTGCGCACGCGGACGTCGCGTCCGCCCGGCTCCGCGCGGAGCACGTCGCCGGGGCCGATCGATCCCGACCAGAGGGTGCCAGTCGCGACCGTCCCGATCCCGCGCAGCGAGAACACGCGATCGACGTAGAGGCGCGCCGCGGCGTCGACACTGGGGTCGAGATTGTGTTCCTGTAACACAAGGTCGGCCACGCGGGACAGGGCAGCTTTGAGGTCGTCGAGCCCCGCTCCGGTCTTCGCGCTCACTTCGACCACCTCGGCTCCTGGAACCAGCTCCCGGGCCTCCTCCACCGCGAGCTCGAGCGTCTCGGCGTCGACCGCATCCGCCTTCGTGACCGCCACGACGCCGTGCTCGATCCCGAGCAGGGTGAGGATTGCAAGATGCTCGTGCGTCTGCGGCCGGGCGCCCTCGGCGGCATCGACGACGAGGAGGAAGAGATCGATCCCGGTCGCCCCGGCGACCATGTTCCTGACGAAACGCTCGTGGCCGGGGACGTCGATCAGCGAGAGGCGGCGGCCGTTCGGGAGATCGAGCGGCGCGTAGCCGAGGTCGATCGAGATCCCGCGCTCGCGCTCCTCGGGCAGCCGGTCCGTGTCCTTTCCCGTCAACGCCCGCACGAGCCACGTCTTGCCGTGGTCGATGTGGCCGGCGGTGCCGACCGTCAGCGACATGCGCGCACCGCCGCCGCGACCTCGTCCGCCTCGGCGTCGGTGAGGGTGCGACAGTCGAGCAGCGTGTGGCCGTCGCGGACGACGGCGATCACAGGCGGCCCGTGGCCGCGGAGCGCAGCTGCGAGCTCCTCCTCGACGGCGCACGCATAGCTCGGGAGCTCGGCGAGCGGGAGCGCGCCGCCTCCCACGCGAGCGACGGTCTCCTCGACGACACCGCCTGTCGCCTCAGCGAGGCGCTCAGCGCGCGAGCGGACCGCCTGGATCGGCTCGCGCAGCATGCGCAGCACCGGGATCTCGTCCGGCCGGTCGAGATAGAGGGCGAGTGTCCCTTCGAGCGCGGCGAGCGTGAGCTTGTCGGAGCGCAAGGCGCGGTGGAGTGGGTGGCGGCGCAGGCGCTCGACCAGATCGGCGCGGCCGGCGACGATGCCGGCCTGCGGCCCGCCAAGCAGCTTGTCGCCCGAGAAACAGACGAGGTCTGCCCCTGCTGCAAGCGCAGCCACCGGAGTGGGCTCACCTTCCACTTCGACGAGGGCGCCCGAGCCAAGGTCATCGACGAGCGGCAGCTCGTGGCGGCGCGCAATCGCGGCGAGCTCTTCGAGCCGTGGCTGCTCGGCGAACCCGACGACGCGGAAGTTCGACTGGTGCACTCGGAGTAGGAGCGCAGTGTCCGGCCCGATCGCACGGTCGTAGTCGGCGGCTCGCGTGCGGTTGGTCGTCCCGACCTCGACGAGGCGGGCGCCGGAGCGGGCGAGCACATCCGGGATCCGGAAGCCGTCGCCGATCTCGATCAGCTCGCCGCGCGAGACGACGACCTCGCGGCCCTCGGCGAGCGCGGCGAGGGCGAGCAGCATCGCCGCAGCGTTGTTGTTCACGACGATCGCCGCTTCGGCGCCGGTCAGCCGCCGGAGCAGCGGCGCGAGGTGGTCCTGGCGGGAGCCGCGCGATCCGGTCGAGAGGTCGTACTCCAGGTTCGAGTAGCCGGCCGCCTCCTGCACCCGTGCGAGCGCGGCGGCGGCGAGAGGCGCCCGGCCGAGATTCGTGTGCACGAGGATCCCGGTGGCGTTGAGGACGCGGCGCAGTGCCGGCCGCCGTGCCGCCGCGAGCGCCTCGGCCAACCGCTCGTGCAGGTTTCCCGGGTCCTCGCCGGCCCGGATCTCCTCGCGGGCGCGGTCGAGCACGGTCCGCGCGGTCGCAACCGCAAGCGCGTCGTCCACATCGCGAGCCAGCTCGTCCACCGATGGCAGGTCGCGGAGCCTCACGAAAGTGAGTGTAGAGCGGCCGCAGCGGCTACTTTGCAAATCGTGAGACGAGTGGGTCTGATCGCCGTTGCCGCTCTCGCCGCGCTCGCCGGCGCGGCGGTCACCGCCGTGGCCGTGAGGGACGCCGTCTACTGGGAGAAACCGCTTCCCGGTGTGGCGCTCGCCCAGGTCGATCTCGACCGGAACGTGCAGGTCGTCGTAGACGGTGAGACGTACGACGTCCGGCCCGGAGAGGCGCTCAGGGTCGACCAACGTGCGACGCAGGCTGCACTCGTGAAGACGGGCCACGACGCGTTCCTCGAGCGGGTCCGGCAGCTGGTCGACCCGAGCCCGCCGGTGCTGGAGGTCGACCCGGTGCTCGTGCCGCAGCCCGGCGCAGAGAGCCTGGCCAAACGGCTCTCGCGCTCCCTTCCGAAGCCCCGCCGCGCCCAAGTCGTAACCCGCCGCGGCTCGTTCTCGATCCTCCCCTCGCAGCCCGGCGACGCCGTCGACCCCGACATGCTGGTCGCCGCGCTCGCGAAAGCTGCCCAATCGGGTGCGAGGACGCTCTCACCCGCCCTGACCCACGTCGAGCCCACGTTGACGACGCCGGCCGCCGAGGCCGCCGTCGCCGAAGCGCAGACGCTCGTCGACGCGCCGGTGGGACTGACGTTCAAGGGCGAGGACGTCGGCTCGCTCTCGCCCGAGCAGCTCGCGAAGCTCGTCCGCTTCCGGGTCGGCGTCGAGAGCTTTCGGGTCGGGTTCGACCCGCAGCGGGTGGCGAAAGCGGTCGAGCCGCTGCTCGCCCGGTGGCGTCAGCGGGCGGTGAACGCGCGCTTCATCGTCGACGGCAAGCGCGTGCGGATCCGCCCCTCCCGTCCCGGGCTTGCGGTGGACGGCAGATGGGTGGCCGACTCGGTCGCCGCCGCGGCCGGCTCTTCGATCAGCCGCGCCTCGCTGCGCTTGAAGCAGATCCGCGCCGACCTCACCACGAGCGAGGCCGAGAAGCTCGGCATTCGGCAGCAGATCTCCACGTTCACGACGGACATGGGCCCGTCCTCGTCGAACCGGATCCACAACGTCCAGCTGATGGCGAACTACATCGACGCAACGATCGTCCGCCCCGGTGAGTCCTTCTCGTTCAACGAATCGGTCGGCCCGCGAACGACCGAGCGCGGCTTCCGTGAAGGCCAGATGATCATCGGCTCGCTGCTCCTGCCCGCAATCGGCGGCGGTGTCTGCCAGACGGCAACGACGCTCTTCAACAATGCGTTCGAGCTCGGCCTGCCGATCGTCGAGCGGCACAACCACAGCTTCTACATCTCGCACTATCCGATGGGCCGGGACGCGACCGTCTCCTGGGGCGGGCCCGACTTCGCGTTCAAGAACGACCTGAAGACGGGGATCCTGATCAAGACGCGCTACACGAGCTCGACGCTGACATTCAGCTTCTACGGCACCGATCCCGACCGGCGTGTCGTCTCCTCGACCGGGGAGCGAACGAACTGGCGATCGCCTCGGACGACATATGCGCTTGACCCGTATGCACCGCGCGGATCGGTCCGCACGGTGTCCGGCTCGAACCAATCCGGCTTCGACGTTACCGTCACCCGGAAGGTGTACGAGCGTGGGAAGCTGGAGCGCCGCGACGCTTTCACGAGCAGCTACATCGCCGTCGGGCCGACGCAGATCTACGGCCCAGGGCGCTCGATCCCCGGCCCGTACTTCGTCCTGCCGCGCGTCTGATTAGTGCGCGTCGACCCTCTCCGGTCCGGCCGGAGAGGGCACGTGCGTGCGCTCGTCGTAGCTCTCGACGACGATTCGAGCCGCTTCCGCCGGGTCGTCGGTCACGTGCAGCAGCTCGACGTCCTCGGGCGTGATCATTCCGCCGGCGAGGAGGTCGCCGTTCACCCAGTCGAGCAGATCCTGCCAGTGGTCGCGACCGACGAGGACGACGGGGAAGTTCAGCACCTTGCCGGTCTGAATCAGCGTCAGCGACTCGAAGAGCTCGTCGAGCGTGCCGAACCCGCCGGGGAAGATGACGAACCCCTCTGCGGCCTTCACGAACATCGTCTTGCGCGCGTAGAAGTGCTTGAAGGTCATCGCGATGTCGCAGTAGGGGTTGACGCCCTGCTCGTGCGGGAGCTCGATGTTGAAGCCGACCGAGAGCCCACCTGCTTCCTTGCAGCCGCGGTTCGCCGCCTCCATCACGCCTGGGCCGCCACCGGTGACGACCGCGAACCCCTTCTTGGCGAAGATTCGCGCCGCCGCACGGGCCTGTCGGTAGGGCTCACTGTCCTCTCGTACCCGGGCCGAGCCGAAGATCGAGACCGCCGGCCTGTGAATCTCGAGCACCTTCTGGAAGCCGCCGAGGAACTCCGACGCGATCACCGCCACGTCGTTCGCAAGATCCTCGTGCGTTCGCTCGAGAACGCGCCTGTCGTCCATCAGAGCCGGTTCTGTTCCACGTGGGTGGCGACCATCCCGAGCACGAGCAGGACGACCAGCCCGGTGTAGATGAGGCTGCCGGCCGCGAGCTTGCCCGACGACGCCCACGGCGCGTGTTCGCGGTTGCCGTACCGGAGAGCCTTCAAGGACCGCCACATGAACCCGCCGTCGAGCGGCCGGAACGGGAGCAGGTTGAAGAGGTTCAACAGGAAGCCGGTGTAGGCGAGCGCGAGGAGCAGACGCGAGTCCGTCGCCTCACCCGCCACCCACACGCCGAGGGCGCCGATCGAGCCCAGGAAAGGCCCGGCAGCGGAGACGAGCAGGTTCCGCCAGGGGTCGAAGGGCGCGTTCTTGATCGCCACGTACGCCCCGAGGAACGGGATGAAGACGGGCAGCTGCGGTTTCAGGCCCTGACGCGTGGCCTCGATGTAGTGGCCGAGCTCGTGCACCGCGATCAACAGCACAAATCCGGCCGCGAAGCGCCAGCCCCAGATCAGCGCGTAGCCGGCGACCGAGATGAAGATCCCGAAGAACTTGAGGGCGAAGGCGCCGAACTTGAGCAGGAACAGCCCGAGGGCGATGAGCGGCGCAAAGAGCTTTCGCAGGAGGTCGCGGATGGACAGCGGATGCTTGACCGGCGAGTACTCGTCCTCGACCGGCTCGATCTCCCTGGGGGCGTAAGGGTCGTAGCTCATGAGCCCTGTCCGATCCATTCCTCGCCGCCCTCGTAAACCTCCTTCTTCCAGAGCGGCACCGTCTCCTTGAGCGTGTCGATCGCTTCCTTGCAGGCGGTGAGCGCGGCGGCACGGTGTGGCGACGAGACGGCGATCACGACGCTCGGCTCGCCGATCTCGACCCGGCCGACCCGGTGGTGGATCGCGATCCCGGAGAGCTCGTGCTGCCCGGCGAGCTCCGCGGCGAGCTGCGCCATCACGTCCTCGGCCATCCCCTCGTAGGCCTCGTACTCGAGGTAGAGCACGGTGCGGTCACGCGAGCGGTTGCGGACGGTGCCGAGAAACGTCGCGATCGCGCCCGCCTCGTCGCGCGTCACTTCGCGCACGGCTGCCTCGACGGAGAGCGGCGCCTCGGTCAGCTTGAAGTCTCCCCCCGAGACAGGCGGGATCAGCGCCACCTCGTCGCCCTCGGCGAGCGTGGACTCGGCCTCCGCGTAGCTCTTGTTGACCGCGTAGAGGAGGCCCGGCGGTTCGTTTCCGAGCTCGAGCGCCGGCCAGACATCGGCGACGCGAGCGTCGTCGGAGAGCTCGAGCTCGCGCGCGCCGGTGCCGGCGCGCTCGCGGAGCCCGGCGAAGAGTCGGATGCTCACATGCACGAACCGCAGCGTAGCTTCGGCCGCAGGGCTTGCCTCCCCCGGCCGTGTCATGTTACGTATGCCGCATGACGGTCACCGCCCCGCCCAGGACGAACCTGAATGACCAGGTGTACGAGACGCTGAAGGCGCGGCTCGTGCGCCGAGAGCTCGGTCCGGGCGAAAAGGTGAGCCTCCACGAGCTCGCCGCCACGCTCGGTGTTTCCCGCAGCCCGGTCCACCACGCACTGACGCGGCTGGTCTCGGAGGGGCTTCTGAGCGTGAAGTCCCGGCGCGGCTACTTCGTGACGCCGTTGACCGAGTCGGCGCTCGAGGAGGGCTACGACGTGCGGCTCGCGCTCGAGCTCCAGGCGGCCGAGAGCGCCATTGGCCGGGTCGGGCGGGACGGCCTGCGCCGCTTCCGTGAGCTGCACGAGTCGACCGCCGAGGCTGTCTCGCACGCCGAGTGGGACTCGGCGAACGCGGCCTTCCACGAGCACCAGGTCGATCTCGCCGGCAACGCCCTGCTTTCGCGCTTCTACCGAGAGCTGTCGGTCAACCTGATGATGCAGGTGATCCGCGGCGGCAAGCTCGAAGGTGGCGCGTACCTGCCGACCGAGCATGCCGCGATCGTCGACGCGTATGAGGCCGGCGACCTGGACGCGGCCCGCGCGGCGATCCGGACGCACATCGCCAGCGGCCGCCGGATCGCGCTGGAGGCGATCGAGGAGACCGGCGGAGTGCTCTAGCCGTAGCATCCGGAGGGTGAAAGAGGAAACAACCCCGAAGCGGGAGACCGAGTCGGGGATCGAGATCAAGCCGGTGTATTCCGCCGCTGGGGGCGAGGGCGAGCAACCGGGCGAGTTCCCGTACACGCGCGGCCCGTACCCGGACATGTACCGCGGCCGCCCGTGGACGATCCGGCAGTACGCGGGGTTCGGCTCGGCGGAGGAGACGAACGCGCGCTTCCGCTACCTGCTCGACCGCGGCCAGACCGGGCTCTCCGTCGCGTTCGACCTGCCGACGCAGCTCGGCTACGACTCCGACGACCCGCACGCGCTGGGCGAAGTCGGCCGCACGGGCGTCGCGATCGACTCGCTCGAGGACATGCGCCTCCTTCTCGCCGGAATCCCGCTCGACGAGGTCTCGACCTCGATGACGATCAACGCCCCCGCCTCCCTGCTCCTGCTCCTCTACGAGCTGGTCGCAGAGGAGCAGGGCGTCCCGGGAACGGCGCTGCGGGGCACCGTGCAGAACGACATCCTCAAGGAGTACATCGCCCGCGGGAACTACATCTACCCGCCGCGGCCGTCGATGCGGCTGACGACCGATCTCTTCGCGTACGCGGCCGAGCGGATCCCGAGCTGGAACACGATCTCGATCTCCGGCTACCACATCCGCGAGGCCGGCTCGACCGCCGTGCAGGAGCTCGCCTTCACGCTCGCGAACGGGATCGCCTACGGCGAGGCGGCGGTGGCGGCCGGGCTCTCGCCGGACGAGTTCGGCGCGCGCCTCTCCTTCTTCTTCAACGCCCACAACAACTTCTTCCAGGAGGTGGCGAAGTTCCGCGCGGCGCGGCGGCTGTGGGCGACGATCATGCGCGACCGCTTCGGCGCGACAAATCCGAAGGCGATGGCGCTCCGCTTCCACGCCCAGACCGGCGGCTCGACCCTCACCGCGCAGCAGCCGGAGAACAACATCGTGCGCGTCGCGATTCAGGCCCTGTCGGCGATCGCCGGCGGCGCGCAGAGCCTGCACACCAACGGCTTCGACGAGGCGCTTGCGCTCCCGACCGAACGCTCGGCCCGGATCGCTCTTCGCACCCAGCAGATCCTCGCCGCCGAGGCCGGCGCGACCGACACTGCGGACCCGCTCGGCGGCAGCTACTTCATCGAGGAGCTCACCGCCGACCTGGAGGAGCAGGCCAGAGAGCTGATCGAGCGGATCGACGAGATGGGCGGCGCCGTCGCCGCTGTCGAGCAGGGCTTCGTCCAGCACGAGATCGAGGAGGCTGCGTTCCGCTGGAACGAGCAGGTCGAGTCGGGCGAGCGCGTGATCGTCGGCGTCAACCGCTTCGTCGAGGACGACTCGGAGGACGTCGAGCTGCTCAGGATCGACCCGGAGGCCGAGCGACGGCAGCTGGAGCGGACGACGCGCGTGCGCGCGGAGCGAAACGCCGAGGAGGCGGAAGCCGCGCTCGCTGAGGTCCGCCGTGTCGCCGCCGGCCCCGAGAATCTGCTGCCGCCGATGCGCGACGCGCTCCGTGCCCGGGTCACGATCGGCGAGATCTCGAACGTGCTTCGCGACGAGTTCGGGACGTTCGACGCACAACACGCCTAGGACTTGCTATAGTGAACCTAATGGTTCAGTATTCACCGACCGTCGACCGCGCCTTCGCAGCCCTCGCCGACCCGACCCGCCGCGCCGTCCTCGAACGGCTCGGTTCCGGCAGAGCGACGATCAGCGAGCTCGCCGAGCCCTTCGGCATGTCCCTGACCGGGATGAAAAAACACATCCGGCTGCTCGAGGAGGCGCAGCTCGTGACGACGGAGAAGGTCGGCCGTGTCCGCAGGTGCATGCTCGCGCCCTACGCCTTCGAGGGCATCAGCACGTGGCTGCAGCGGCTCGACCGCTTCGC
>JAXIPI010000301.1:0-4728 GCA_045403015.1 Gaiellaceae bacterium
CCCCCGGGCGCGGGCCCGGCCCCCGGGGCCGCCCTGTGGGGGGGCGGCGGGCCGCCGGCGGGCGCCCTGGTGGGGGGTCGGGGGAACCGACCGGTCCCCCCGATAGAGCGCGCCGATGCGAAGCAGCGGCGTCAGCGCGCAGGGGGCTCGTGGGGGAAACCGGGTTGCCCTCACGCGACCGAGCCGCAGGCGAGGGAGGCGGCGTGAGCACGGTCGACTGGATCGCGGCGGCCGTGATCGGCCTCGCGGCGCTGAACGGGCTCCGACGGGGCCTCGTCGGGGGCGCCCTCTCGCTCGCAGGAATCGTGGCGGGTGCGTACTTCGGTGCGAAGCTCGCTCCCGAGTTCCTCCCCGGGAGCGAGTCCGCGTACACGCCACTCGTCGCGCTCGCAGGAGCCGTGGCGCTCGGCTTCTTCCTTCAAAGCCTCGCCGCGATGGCCGGGAACGCGATCCGCTCGAGCCTTTTCGTGCTCCCACCGCTCCGAGTGCTCGACTCGGCCGGCGGGTTCCTGCTCGGCGCTGCCGCGGGAGCGGCGATCGTGTGGGTCGCCGGCGCCGTCGCGCTCCACATCCCCGGGCAGGTGCAGCTCCGGGAGGAGGTCCAGAGCTCACGAATCCTCGGCGAGCTCAACGCGCGCGTGCCGCCGTCGCGACTGCTGGACGCGATCGCACGTGTCGACCCGTTCTCGGCGATTCTCGGGCCGGTGCCACGTGTCGCGCCGCCCGATCCGGCGCTGCTCAACAGTCCGGGAGTCCGTCTGGCGAGCCCGAGTGTCTTCCGCGTCATCGGAACGGCGTGCGGGCTGGGGATCGAAGGCTCCGGCTGGGTCGCGGCGCCGAACCTCATCGTGACGAACGCGCATGTCGTCGCCGGCATGAAGGACGCACGCGTCGACCACAACGACGGGGAGTCCCGCGACGCCACCGTCGTCGCCTTCGATCCCCGCAACGACATCGCCGTGCTTCGCGTTGCCGGGCTCGGCGCGCCGCCGCTCCGCCTCGTCGACCCGGTCAAGGGACAGGCCGTGGCGATCCTCGGCTATCCGGAGAACGGGCCGTTCACCGCGACAGCCGGTCGGATCGGACAGACCGGCGAGGTCTTCACCGACGATGCGTACGGCCGTCCGTTCCGGCGCCTCGTCACGACGCTGCGGGGTGTTGTCCGACACGGCAACTCGGGTGGTCCCGCCGTTGACGCCCAGGGGCGTGTCCAGACCACGATCTTCGCCTCGCGCATCGGCTCACCGGCCGGCTACGGCGTGCCGAGCGATCTCGTGCGCCGGGAGCTCGTCCGCGTGTCGGCCACCGAGGTCTCCAGCGGACCCTGCGTGGGCTAGAGCGTCTCGAGGATCCCGAGTGGCTGCCGGAACGGCGCCACGACGTAGACGCCGGCCGCCTTCTCGCGCGACTCCGCGATCAGCTCGCGTGCGAGCTCGCGGCCGACCTCGCGCGCCTCGGTTCCGGCGGCGCGCAGCCGCTCCTGCACCGGCTGGGGCACGACGATTCCGGGCACCTCGTTGTGGACTCGAACCGCGAGCTGGAGGCTCGGCATCGGCCACACGCCGACGAGCAAGGGGATCGGCGAGCGGCCGCCGAAGTGCGCGAAGAACGAGTCGAGATAGGCGAGGTCGAAGAGGATCTGGGTCATGGCGAACTGGGCTCCCGCCTCGAGCTTCCGCTCGAAGCGCTCGAGCTCCAGCTCCATGTCGTCGGCCGACGGGTTCACGGCGACCCCGACGAAGAACGAGGTCGGAGCATCGATCCCGCGGCCGTGGTAGTCCTCACCGCGGTTGAGCCCGGTGATCAGCCGCGCAAGCCCGATCGCATCCACCTCGTAGACGCCGCGCGCACCCGGATAGTCACCCTCCTCGGGCGGGTCACCCGTCACGGCGAGGATGTTGTGCACGCCCTCCGCGTGGGCGCCGAGCAGGAGCGACTCCAGCCCTGCGACCGACATGTCCCGCGTCGTCAGATGCGGGATCGTCTCGATCCCGCAGGAGCGCTCGATTGCGACGGAGGCCATGATCCCGCTCATCCGAGCTCGCGCGCGCGGGTTGTCGTTCACGTCGACGAAGTGCGTCTTGCCGGACTCCCTCAACGCCCGGCCCGCTTCCATGAGCGCGCTGTTGTTGGCGCCGAGCGGCGGATCGAGCTGGACGGAGACGACGAACTCGTGCTCGCGCAGCATCCTCGCCAGGCCCGTCTCTTCCGGCGCTGCGTCGGCCGCGTCGGCAAGCTCGCGCTCGCGGACGACGAGCGGGGCGGCCGGCGCACGATCCTCCTCGATCGCAGTCTTGATCGCGGCGATCTGTGCCGGGGTCGTGCCGCAACAGCCACCGATGATCCCCGCACCGAGTCGGCGGGCCTGCGCGGCGAACTCGGCGAAGTAGTCGGGTGTTGCGTGCGGGAAGACCACGCGCGATCCGGCGAGGCTCGCAAGCCCGACGTTCGGAAGCGCGGCCAGGACGAGCCCGTCGCGTTGCATCGCGGCGAGTGCGTTGAGCGCGGCCGCCGGGCCGGCGCTGTGGTTTGCGCCCGCAGCAGCGACGTCGAGCCCGGCGAGCCGCTCGGCCGCCTCATCGGCAGAGACGCCGCCGAGAGTCTGCCCGTCCGCGTCGAAGGTCATCAGCGCGACGATCGGCAGGGACGAGACGCTCCGAACCGCCTCGATCGCCGCGGCAAGCTCCTCGAGATCGAAGAATGTCTCGAGCATCAGCAGATCGACACCGCGTCCCTCCAGCACCTGCGCCTGCTCGCTGAAAGCCTGGCTCTGCTCGGCGAGGTCGAACCGCTCGACCTCGCCGCTAGGCCCGATCGAGCCGGCGATGAACACGTCGGCTCCCGCGACCTCGCGCGCCTCCCGCGCGAGCCGCACTCCGCTCGAGTTGATCCGCTCGAAGTCGTCCTCCAGGAAGTGCGCCGCGAGCTTGTGGCGGTTGGCGCCGAAGGTGTTCGTCTCGATCAGCTCGGCGCCGGCGCGGATGAAGCTCGCGTGCAGCGCGACGACGCTCTCGGGAGCGCGCAGGTTCGCCTCCTCCGGACAGCGCAGACGCGGAACCGCGCCGGAGATCAGCGTTCCCATGCCGCCGTCGGCGACGATCGGCGGGCCGCTGCGCAGGCGCTCCTCGAACCGGCTCGACATCGGGCAAGCGTAGAGGCTGCTCTAGACCCCCGAGCGCTTGTGCGGCGGCAGCCGCCGAAGGCGGCCCTTCAGGGGTCTTGCGCGATGAGCATCCGCTTCCGCGGATGCTCATCTTGCGCCAACAAGATAGTGAAGCACTCCTGGTCAACCCCGTTCGAGGGACAAGTCAACCGCTGAAGGGTGATTCCCGACCGCGGCCCAGACTCGATACTTAAGACATCTTCCGAGCGCACCGATGTGGCGGGGGCGGCATGGAAGAGATTGTCCGGCTTCCGATTCTGGGAGCCATTCAGGAGGGCCCCTGGCGGCGGGGCCCTTCTTCCTTTTCAGGGTTAAGGTCCGTCCGATAGTTGCCGATATGGCAAACGACTCTCCTGTCGGGGACTGACGGCAATCATCCTGCGGCGTGGCGAGTTCTGGAGCGGTAAGCCAGCAGCCTGGCTTGCCGCTCCCTTTCTTTAGTCCTCGTGGATGACGCGGCCTTCCATGCCGCCGGCGACCGTGACGACCTGGCCGGTGACGTGGCCGGAGAGCTCGTCCGAGGCAAGGACCACCACCTGGCGCGCGACGTCTTCCGGCTCGGCCACCTTGCGCAACGCCATCGTCCGCGTGACCTTGCGGACGGCCTCCGGGTCGACGTGTCCGCGCGTCATCGGTGTCTCGGTCCAGCCCGGAGCGACCGCGTTCACGCGCGCACGCGGTGCGACGCGCACGACTTCGTTCTTCAGGCTCAGGAGCATGCCGCCTAGAATCGCGGATTTGGCCGCGGCGTAGTCCGCGTGCCCCGCCTCACCCACGAGTCCCGCCGTCGAGCCGACAAGGACCAGCGAGCCGTGCCCGGTTCGTTCCACCTCGCGCAGGAAGCCGCGCGCCGTCAGAAACGACGAGGTCAGGTTCTGGCGCAGCGTCTGCTCCCAGCGTTCGAGCGGTAGCTCCCAGACGGGGACGTCGTGCGAGGGCCAGACACCGGCGACCGCGGCGCACACGTCGATGCGGCCGAGCGCGGAGCGCGCCGCCGCGAAGAGCCGGTCGACCTCGTGCTCGTCGGTCAGATCGGCCTGGAGCACCGGCGCCCCGTCGAGCGCTGCCGCCACCTCACGCGCCCGTTCCTCGCCGCGGTGGTAGTGGACGGCCACGCGGGCGCCTTCGGCCGCGAACGCCCGCGCACACGCGGCGCCGATGCCGCCGGATGCGCCGGTGACGAGCACCCCCTTGCCTGCGAGCCCGGTCTCCACGAGCGCTTAGGCTACTCCCATGCGCGTCCACATCATCAGCGACATGGAAGGCATCTCGGGGATCGTGAAGCCCGAGCAGACGAGCGGCGGTGACCCGATGTTCGAGGAGGGCCGCAAGCTCTACACCGAGGAGATCAACGCAGCCGTGCGCGGCGCGAAGGCGGGAGGCGCGACCGAGATCGTGGGCATGGACTGTCACGGCGCGGGCGGCGGCTGGACGTTCAACTCGCTCATCCCCGATCTGCTCGAGCCCGACTGTGAGTGGGTGGTGCAAGAAGAGTGGACCGGCTACACCGAGTTCCTGGAGCAGGGGTGCGATGCGGCGCTCTTCGTTGGGATGCACGCGAAGGC
>JAXIPI010000328.1:0-3069 GCA_045403015.1 Gaiellaceae bacterium
TGGCGGATGAAGCGGCCGAGCTCCGCGACCTCCTCGTGGTTCCGCCCGCCCGCAGGCTCGTCGAGCAGCAACAGCTTCGGCTGTGCCACGAGCGCCCGCGCGAGCTCGACCCGCTTCAGCGTCCCGACCGGGAGGCCGGCAACGGGACGCGGCGCGAGCTGCGCGATGCCGACGTAGTCGAGCGCTTCGAGCGCTTCGGCCTGGACGTCGCCGCTGCGCGTGTGCGCACCGACGAGCACGTTCTCGAGCACCGTCATCGTCCTGAAGAGCTCGACGTTCTGGAACGTGCGCGCGATCCCGCGACCGACGATCCCGTGCACGGGCGTTTTCAGGAGCGACTCGCCGCCGAACTCGACCTCGCCCTCGTTCGGCGTGTAGAGCCGGGTGATGACGTTGAACGCGGTCGTCTTGCCGGCTCCGTTCGGGCCGATCAGGCCGACGATCTGCCCGTCGAGGACGTCGAAGGAGACGCCGTCGAGAGCGACGATGCCGCCGAACCGGCGAGTGATGTTCCGCAGCGAGAGCAGCGCCATCGACCGGCGTACCTTATTCGGGTCGGATCCCAAATGGCAAAGGAACCCGCGCTCGACCCGGAAAGGCGGCTACTCTCCCTACGCGTGAGCGAGATCGCAGCCGAGACCCTGATGACGAGGGGTCAGAAGATCACGAACCTCGTCGGGGTCGGGATCCCGTTCGTCGGCTTCCTCGCCTCGGTCTTCTTCCTCTGGGGCAGCTACGTCACGTGGCGCGACCTGATCATCTTTGCGGTCGGGTATGCGCTGACGACGCTCGGGATCTCGATCGGCTTCCATCGCCTCTTCACGCACCGGTCGTACGAGACCTATCGCGCGATCCGCTACAGCCTCGCCGTGCTCGGCTCGATGGCCGTGCAGGGGCCGGTTATCCGCTGGGTCTCCGACCACCGCAAGCACCACAGCTTCGCCGACCGCGAGGGCGATCCGCATTCGCCGCACGCCGGCTTCGGCCCCGGGGTCCGTGGCAAGATCGCGGGCCTCTGGCACGCTCACGTCGGCTGGCTCTTCCGCAACGTCGGGCGTGCCGAGTGGACGAAATACGCGAAGGACCTGCTCGCGGATCGCGGCATGGTCTTCGTCTCGCGCACGTTCCCCGTCTGGGTCGCCGCCTCGCTGTTGCTGCCCTTCGCGGCCGGCTGGATCTGGGGCGGCACGTTCGGCGCGGGACTGCAGGCCATGTTCTGGGGCGGCCTGATCCGGATTTTCCTGCTCCACCACATCACGTGGTCGGTCAACTCGGTCTGCCACTTCATTGGCTCGCGCCGTTTCCGTGTCAAGGACGAGTCGAGGAACGTCTGGTGGCTCTCCTGGATCTCGTTCGGCGAGTCGTGGCATCACAACCATCACGCCTTCCCCTCGTCGGCGTTCCACGGCCAGAAGCCGTGGGAGCTGGACGTCGGCGGGCTCGTGATCCGGCTGATGCGGCGGCTCGGCCTCGTCTGGAAGGTCGTCCAGCCGACGGCCGACATGCAGCGCAGGCGCGAGCTCCAGCCCGACTGAGCCGACTGGGACGACCGTGGGGCCGGAGACACCTCCCGATTCGCCGCTGACCCTGCACGACGTGATGTCGTCGCCGTCCTATCGGCGGCTGATGACGCCGACCCTGACGCCCGGCGCTGTCGCCTTTCAATTCGACCTGCCGCTGCTCGACCCCGAGACGCACCGTCCGAGCGGCGCGCGGGTCCGGCTCGACGACTTCGCCGGCGAGCGGCCGGTAGCGCTCGTCTTCGGCTCGTACACCTGACCGCCCTTCCGCCGCCAGTTGGGCGAGCTGGAGGAGCTTCACGACCGCCACGGTGACGAGGTCGCGTTCTTCATCGTCTACATCCGCGAGGCGCATCCCGAGGACGGCTGGGTGCTCGCCGACAACCGGCGCCACGAGATCGCCCTCGCGGACCCGACTTCGCTCGAAGAGCGGGCCGATGCAGCAGGTGCCTGTGCGGTTCGGCTGCGGACGCGGATTCCGATCCTCCTCGACGACGTCGACGATGCGGTCGCGCTCTCCTACGGCGGCTGGCCCGACCGGCTGTACCTGATCGGACGCGACGGACGGGTCGCCTTCCAGGGCGAGGTGGGGCCGGACGGCTTCAAGCCCGAGGAGCTGGCCGCCGCGATCGAGACCGAGCTCGGTTAGTCGAAGCGGTACGAACCGCCGTCCCGGAACTCCTTCAGGATCCGGCGGCTCACGACCATCCGGTGCACCTCGTCCGGGCCGTCGTAGATCCGGGCGGCACGCGCCTGCTCGTACATGCCGGCGAGCGGGGTCTCGTCGGTGAGCCCCCGGGCTCCATGCACCTGGATCGCGCGGTCGATCACCTCGTTCAGGACGCGCGCGGCGTAGAACTTGATCAGCGAGACCTCGACCCGGGCCTCGTCTCCCTCGTCGAGCTTGCGAGCCGCGTCGAGCGTGAGCAGCCGGCACGCTTGGATCTCCGCCGCTGAGTCGGCAATCCAGTTCTGGACGGTCTGCTTCTCCGCGAGCGGCGCGCCGCCGACCTCGCGCTCGAGTGCGTACCGGCACATCAGCTCGAACGCCCGCTGCATCTGGCCGAGCCATCGCATGACGTGGTGGATTCGCCCCGGCCCGAGCCGCTTCTGCGCGATCCGGAAGCCGTCGCCCGGCTCGCCGAGCACGTTCTCCAGCGGCACGCGGACGTTCGTGTAGCGCACCTCGCAGTGGGTCGACCAACCGCGGCCCGCGTGGCCCATCACGGGGATCGGCCGGATCAGCTCGTAGCCCGGCGTTTCGGTCGGGACGAGGATCTGGCTCATTCGCCGGTGCGGCGGCGCGTCCGGATCGGTGACGGCCATGACGATGCCGAACGCCGCGCCCTCCGCCGAGGACGAGAACCACTTGTGGCCGTTGATCACCCACTCGTCTCCGTCCTGGACAGCTGTCGTCCGCAACTCGGTCGGATCGGCGCCTGAGACCTCCGGCTCGGTCATCGAGAAGAACGAGCGCGCCGTGCCCTCGACCAGCGGCCGCAGGAAGCGCTCCTTCTGGTCGTCGGTCCCGAACATGTGCAGGATCTCG
>JAXIPI010000052.1:0-3267 GCA_045403015.1 Gaiellaceae bacterium
CGCTCGCGCAGGCTCTCGATGATCCCGATCTGCTCTTTCATCTGGTCTTCGCGCCGGAAGACGCCGAAGTTCTTCAGCATCGTCTGGCCGAGCTCGTCGCGGATCTGCCACGGGCGCTCCCCGCTCGTGCGGCCGAGCAGCTCCTTCAGCTCTCGCTCAGCGTCCCGCGTCGCGGACTCGGGGACGTTGACCGTCGTGTTCGCGAGCGCCCATTCGGCGGCAGCGTGCCCGGAGCGCCGGCCGAAGGTGATCGTCTCCATCAGCGAGTTGCCGCCGAGCCGGTTCGCGCCGTGGACGGACACGCACGCGACCTCGCCCGCGGCGTAGAGGCCCGTCAGCTCGGTCAGGCCGTCGGAATCCGTTTCGACGCCGCCCATGTGGTAGTGCGCACCTGGGCGGACCGGGATCGGCTCATGGATGGGGTCGACCCCCGCGTAGACCATCGCCAGCTCGCGCGTGCCCGGGAGGCGGGTGAGGATCTTCTCGGCGCCAAGGTGCGTCAGGTCGAGCACGACCGAGCCGTTGATGCCGCGGCCCTCATTGATCTCCGTCTGCTCGGAGCGCGAGACGACGTCACGACTCGCAAGGTCTTTCGCCGTCGGGGCGTAGCGCTCCATGAAGCGCTCGCCCTCCGAGTTGCGGAGGATCCCGCCCTCGCCGCGGCAGCCCTCGGTGATCAGGATCCCGCTCGGATACATCGTGGTCGGATGGAACTGCATGAACTCGATGTCCTTCAGCGGCAGCCCGGCCCGCAGCGCCATCGACATCCCGTCGCCCGTGCAGGCGTAGGCGTTCGTCGTCGCGCGGTACAGGCGGCCGACGCCGCCCGTGGCAAGGACCGTCGTCTTGCTGCCGATGGCCTTCAGGCCGCCGTGGAGCAGGTCCCACGCGATCACGCCCTGGCACCGGTCGTCGTCGATGACGAGTTGCCACGCGAAGTACTCCTCATAGACCTTGATGTCGCGTCTGACGAGCTGCTCGTAGAGCACCTGGATCAGCACGTGCCCGGTGATGTCCGCTGCATAGACGGTGCGCGGAGAGCCGGCGGCGCCGAACGGACGCTGCGCCAGCCGGCCGTCCTCGGCGCGAGAGAAGACGGCCCCCCAGTGCTCGAGCTGGTAGATGTCGCCGGGCGCCTCGCGGCAGAGGATCTCGATCGAGTCCTGGTCGCCGAGGTAGTCGGAGCCCTTGACCGTGTCGAACGTGTGGATCTCGGGGTTGTCGTCGGCTGCGTTTCCAAGCGCCGCGTTGATGCCGCCCTCGGCCGCGCCGGAGTGGCTTCGCGTCGGGTGGAGCTTCGAGACGACGCCTACATCTGCGCCCGCGTCGTGGGCCGCGATCGCGGCGCGCATACCGGCGCAGCCGGCCCCGATCACCACCACATCGTGCTTCGCGTCCACCGTCGAATGACGCTACCCGAAACGCGTTCGCTGCTGCGTCACGTCAGCCGGTCGGGCCGCCGGCGACGATGTTGTCGTCGGCGTCGAACGTTGCGAAGTTGTCGCGGAACATCTCCGCGAGCTCCCGCGCCTTCGCGTCGTACGCCTCGGGATCACGCCAGGTGCCGCGGGGATCCAGCAGCTTCGAGTCGACGCCGGGGACGTCCACCGGCACCTCGAAGCCGAACACCTCGTCCGTCCGGTACTCGACGCCGTCCAGCTCGCCGGCGAGCGCGGCGCGGAGAAGGGCGCGCGTCGCCTTGATCGGCATCCGGCTCCCCTCGCCGAACTGCCCGCCGGTCCAGCCGGTGTTCACGAGCCAGACCTGAGTGCCATGCGTGTCGAGCTTCTTCGCGAGCAGGCGGGCGTAGACCACCGGCGGCTGCGGCAGGAAAGGTGCACCGAAGCAGGCCGAGAAGGTCGGCTGCGGCTCCTTGACGCCGATCTCGGTCCCGGCCAGTTTCGCGGTGAAGCCGGAGAGGAACCAGTACATCGCCTGGTCGCGCGTCAGGCGCGCGATCGGCGGCAGGATCCCGAACGCGTCGGCTGTGAGGAAGATCGCCGACGACGGATGCCCCGCGCGCTTCTCCGGCAAGTGGTTCGCGATCTGCTCGAGCTTGTAGGCGGCGCGCGTGTTCTCGGTCTTCGAGAAGTCGTGGAGATCGACCACACCACGCTCGTCCATGACGACGTTCTCGAGGATCGTCCCGAACAGGCCCGTGGTCTTGTAGATCTCGGGCTCCGCCTCGGCCGAGAGCCGGATCACCTTCGCGTAACAGCCGCCCTCGATGTTGAAGACACCGTCGTCGCCCCAGCCGTGCTCGTCGTCTCCGATCAGCCTGCGCTCAGGGTCGGCCGAGAGCGTCGTCTTGCCGGTGCCGGAGAGGCCGAAGAAGATCGCTACATCATCATCGTCACCGACGTTCGCCGAGCAGTGCATCGGGAAGACGTTCTCGAGCGGCAAGCGGTCGTTCATCAGCGTGAAGATCGACTTCTTGATCTCGCCGGCGTAGAAGGTGCCGCCGATCAGCACCTCCTCGCGGGAGGGATGGAGCACGATGAAGGTGCCGGTGCGGGTGCCGTCCGCGGCGGGGTCGGACTCGAGCCCGGGCGCGTGCAAGACGAGCGCCTGCGGCTCGAACCCGCGCAGCTCGTCCTCGCTCGGGTCGATGAACATCGTCCGCGCAAAGAGGGCGTGGTACGGATGGTTCGTGACGACCCGGACGGCAATCCGATGCCTTGTGTCGGCGCCGGCGAACGCGTCCACGACGTAGAGGTCGCTGCTGCCGAGATGCCCGACCGTCTTCTCTCGCAGTCCGTCGAAATGCTCCTCGGAGATCTCGGCGTTGACGTCTCCCCACCAGATCCTGTCCTCCGAGCCCGGCTCCCGGACGACGAACTTGTCCTTCGGGGAGCGGCCGGTGTGCTTGCCGGTGTCCACATTGAGCGGGCCCCCCTCGGCGATCCGCCCCTCGCGACGCTCGACGGCGTGGTTGTAAAGGAGCGACGTCGTCGGGTTCCAGTGGACGGCGTGGGCCGGCTCGATGCCGTGCTCCGCCAGTCCGACGCGCCCGTCCTCCCTCGTGCTCGTCACCATCGCGCCGGACATCCTACGCAAGCCCGATCCGAACGGGCGGGCTACGGTTTAGGCTCGCGCTGTGCAGCCCCGCGCACGCGACCTCGGGATCGAAATCGGCAGGCTCCCGACCGGGCCGGAGAATGCGATCACCGACGTGCCCGGGATCAGAGTCGGCCACATGACGCTGATCGAGGGCGAGGACGTCCGCACGGGCGTCACCGTCGTCGTCCCGCCGCTCGAGCCGCTCTT
>JAXIPI010000155.1:0-5727 GCA_045403015.1 Gaiellaceae bacterium
CCGAAGCTGGCAAGCCCGAGCACCGCAACCGCAGCCGCCCAGGTCACGCGCGGCCCGACGTGCTGGCGCAGGACCGACTGGACGAGGTAGAGCGAGAGAAAGCCGAGCAGCATCCCGGTCCATGCCGGGGCCGCAAACACGACGACATCGACCCAGAGCGGAACGACCGGGCTCGGGAAGAGATGCTTGAAGTCGGTGAGGAGGTACAGCGCGTTCGGCAGGAAGAGCAGCCAGAGTGCGGCGAGCGGGACGAGCGAGCGCAGCCGCGCCCCGGCCCGATGACGGTCGTACAGGACGACCGAGAGCGCAAACGGGATCCAGGCGAGGAAGAGATTCCAGATCAGCCCGCCGAAGAGCGGCTCGCGCGAATAGAAGTAGCGCGTCGCGACCAGGGCGACGGAGAAGAGTGAGAGGAGTGCCAGCGCGGCGTAGATCGCTCGCCTGCGCGTGCTCAGAGGAGCAGCGATCACGCCGGCCAGTGTACCGGCCGGGCCTATATGAACCGATCGGGGGATAGTAAGAATGCCTGCGTTCTGCCAGGATCGAGAACGTCAGACGACGGTGCGGCACGTCCCAAATCCCAGGGGGTTGCACCGTGCGTTCGAGAGTTCCAGGTCGAGATCTTGCGTGAGCCCGGCGACCACGTCGCTGCCGCGCGACGGCGAGAGGAAGAGACCTGGACCGGTATCGAGGAGGACTGGCTCGACTCGATGGGTGAGGCCGAGCCGCTGGACATCGGCCGCCCACTCGCTCCGGGACAGCGCGTCCGTGTGTTCGGGGGCTACGACACGAACCCGGCCTGGCTGAAGGACGATCCCGACGGATACGAGGGCGTCGTCGTCGAGTTCATCCCCGGCCGGAACGAGCTCCCCGCCGCGGTGGTCGAGCTCGACGTGCCGCTCTTTGCCGGCGGAATCGAGGGCGGAATCGTCGTTCTGGAGCAGGCCTGGGAGGGCATTTCCTGGGGTCAGACCTCACCGCGGGTGCACGTCGAGCTGTGCGACTTCAAGCCCGAGAATGCGGGGTGGCAGGATCGCCGCCGGGGCGCGTGGATCGAGTCGCACGCAACGTTCGAGGTCGTTCCCGGCTGAGTCAATGATTCGGCGGCAGTGGGGCGGCCGGCGAGGCAGAATGCTCCGAAGTGGCCCTGACTGAACAGCGCCGGGTGCACGTGACCGGGCCGATACCGAAGCGCGTTCTGGCGGCTCTCGAACAGGACTTCGAGCTCGTCTCCGATCCCGCGGATGCCGAGGGAATCCTGTCGCTCATCCTGACCGTCGTCGACGACGCGTACCTGGAGCGAGCAGGACCGCAGCTGGAGGTGGTCGCGAACTACGGCGTCGGCATTAACAACATCGACCTGGAGGCGGCGCGGCGGCGCGGCATCGTCGTCGCCAACACCCCGGACGTGCTGACGAAGACGACGGCGGAGCTCGCGATCGCGATCACGCTTGCTCTCCTCCGCCGGGTCGTCGAGGGAGACCGGTTCATCAGATCGCGGGCTCCCTGGTCGTTCTCGCTCGAATTCATGCTCGGAGAAGGCCTGGACGGCAAGACGGTCGGCATCGTCGGCGCCGGCCGGATCGGCCGGGAGACTGCGCGTCTCGCGGAAGCATTCGGCGCGCACACGGTCTTCGCCGGCCGCGCCGACCCGCTGGACGAGCTGTTGGAACGCGCTGACGTCGTCAGCCTTCATTGCCCCCTGACCCCGGAAACTCGCCACCTGATCGACGAGAGGGCGTTGGCGGCCATGAAGAGCTCGGCGGTGCTCGTCAACACCGCCCGGGGACCAATCGTGGACGAGCGCGCTCTCGTCGACGCTCTCGCTCGCAAGGTCATCGCCGGAGCCGCGCTGGACGTCTTCGAGTTCGAGCCAGAGGTGAGCGAAGAGCTGCTCACGATGGACCAGGTCGTGCTGACACCGCACATGGGCAGCGGCACACGGAGCACGCGCGAGGCCATGGGAATGCTCGCGGTCGAAGCGCTCCGGAGCGTGCTGATCCGCAACGCGCGACCAGCGAACGCCGTCGTCTGACGGCATGATGTGGAGGTGACGCGTGCGTTTGCGTTTGTCGTGATGGTCGCTGCGCTGGCGGTCTCATCCGGCGCGGCCGCCGAGTCCCCGCTCGGCGATCAGCTGCGACGCGGCGGAGTGATCCTCGTCATCCGGCACGCGGCGACGGACCACTCGAAGCCCGACCAGGATCCTGTTGATCTGACGGACTGCGGCACACAGCGCAACCTCTCGGCGCAAGGCCGCCGCGACGCGAGGCTCATCGGGCAAAGCGCTCGGCGACTGAAACTTCGGATCGGAGCCGTGCTCTCGAGCCGCTTCTGCCGCACTCGCGAGACGGCAAGACTCGCATTCGGCCGCGCGACGATCAGCCCTGCGCTTCTGAACACCATCACCGCCGAGCACGACGCGGCATGGCGACGCCAGATCCGTGCAGCGCGAGCGCTGTTCGGAACGAAGCCTGCCGCCGGCCAAGTCACCGTGCTCGTCACGCATGGCGTTGTCGTCGGGGACGTGACCGGACAGACGCTCGAGGAGGGCGAGACGCTGGTCTTCCGCCCGCTCGGAAACAGCAAGTTCAGGCTTGTCGGACGCATCCTTCCGCGCGCCTGGGCAGCCTTGCGTGGCCCGGCGCCGTGACCTCGCTCAGCGCCTCCGGACGACGACGAGCTTGTCGACGCCCGATTCGGCGCCCCACACCTCGCCGCGGCGACCGAGGATCTGCCTGACGTTCGCGGGCGAGCTGGGAAGGCGGGTCGTGGCGAACTTCTCTGTCTTGGGGTTGAAGCTGACCAGGGCATTCGCGCCGAAGTCGCTCAGCCAGACGGTGTCCGTCTCGTCCACGTAGACGGCGTACGGCATCGGCGACGCTCCGGGAAGGCGCCATTCGCGCCAGCGCCCGGTCGAAGGGCTGTACATGGCGACCTTGCCGGCATTCCATTCGCTCACCCAGATCCGGCCCTTCGAATCCGACCACGCGCGACGCGCACCCTGATCGCGGGTCGGCGGCTGCAGCACGCGGACGGTGGAGCGCGCGACGTCCACGCGACCGAGGTAGCTGCCCGCAAGTGACGCGTAGTAGACGGCGCCCGAGGGCGTCGCTGTGATTCCGTACGGGCCTGCTCCTCGCGGCGCCGGGAAGACCCGCATCTTCCCGGTTCGCGGATCGAGGCGCCCGTAGATGCCGTTCTGTCCGGTGAACCAGAGGACGCCGCGCCGGTCGAAGGCAGCAGTGTTCAGGTTGGCATCGCCCGACGACGCGGGCAGCGGGAAGCGGCGCACCCGCTTTGTCTTCGGGTCGACCCGGACGATCGCGTTGAGCCCGCCGTCGGTGATCCACGGCGCTCCGTCGGGGCCGACGATCACCCCGTGCGGCGCCGAGCCGTCCCCAAGGGCTATATGCCTCGTCTTCCCGGTCTTCGGGTCGAGCCAGCCGAGCTCGCCCGATCGCTGCGCCGTGTACCAGACGCCGCCGTCGCGCGCGGGAGCGACGTCATGTGGCCGGCTCCCCGCCGGGACGGGATACTCGCGGACGCTGAGCATCGAGGCCGAGCTCGTCCCACCCGCCCCGGCACCCGCGAGGGCAGCAAGCGCGACACAGACCGGGATGGCCTTCCACCCGCGCATTGACCCCAGTATGACTGTGCCGAAGCTTGTGTAGAGTCGGCGCCCCGATGCCCGCAACCGCCCGCATAGCTCTCACACGCGAGGCGCGCGCGGCCGGCCGGGTGGCCGGGGATCCACCGCCGTCCGAGACAGCCAGACTCTGGGCGGACGTGCTCGGAAGGGTGCCGCTCTTCGCCGGCGTGCCGGCGCGTCAGGTTCGCAAGATCGCGCGTCTCGGCACCGTGGCGAGGTTCGATGCCAATGAGCCGATCGTCAGCGCGGGCGATCCGGGCGACGCGTTCTACGTCGTTCTCAACGGCCGTGCCAAGGTCCAGCGCGGACGCGGACGTACGACGGCGGATCTCGGTCCTGGTGCGTACTTCGGCGAGATGGCGCTCGTCGATAGTGCGCCGCGGTCTGCGACGATCATCGCCGAGACGGAGACCGCGTGCCTGATGCTGACCCGGAAGCGGTTCGCGAAGATCCTGCGAGACGAGCCGGCGGTCGCCCTCGCACTGCTGCGGACGCTTGCCGCCCGCGTTCGCGAGCTGGAGGCGTCCCCGGCGGACTAAGAGCCTCTAACGTAATGAGGCCTCGTCGCCTGGGTGCGATGGGTGGTGCGAGGCAAGGACGCAGGGAGCGTCGATATGCAGGCATATCGACGCGACTGAGGACGCCGCATCGCGCCGCCCAGCGCGCCCAGGCGGCTCAGAGCTTCATTGCGTTAGAGGCTCTAAGGCAAGAAGCCGCGCAAGCGCTCGAGGGTCTCGAGGATCAGCCACGGCGGCAGGGTCGCGACCGTCCTCGCAATGAGCGAAGCGACGAAGCCCGAGAGGGCCCCTGCCGCTTTCGCCTCGGCGACCGCGCGCTCGAGTCCATCATGGAGCGCGTCCTCGGCATGCGCGCGGGTGATGTGATGCTCGGCTGCGAAGGCGTCCAACGCCTCCTCGTCCCGCAGGGCAAGCACGAGCTCCTCCCGCGATGTTCCGAGCTCGCACGCCGTCCCGTCGAGCGCGGAGAGCGCAACCTGCTCCAGCACCGCCTGGAGGTCGCCGGGCTTTCGCCATTCGCGCTTCACGCACGGATCGGCGACGGGTGTGGGCTCGTACGACCCGCCGCCGAGCGCGGCGTACGGAACGACGACCGCCGCCACCGCCACGAGCGCGACCAGGAGAGGCGCGACGCGAGTCAGAGCTGCTCTCCTCGCGAGAGCCCCACCGGGACGAGGGCAGCGAGCGCCAGGGCGGCGGCGAGCAGGAAGGGCGTCGAGAAGGCATCCGTGACGGCGCGGTCGAGCTCATCCTGAAGCGTGGCGACGAGCGATCGGTAGTTACCGTCGTCCGGCCGGTCGGCGAGCGCCGTCGAGACGTCCGGCAGCTCCCCTCTCTTTTCGGCCTTGTCCACCTCGTCGAGCACATCCTGCGCAACACGCAGCTTGTCAAGTGGCGGGATCCTGCTGTCGAGCACCGCGGCGGCGCCTGCTCGGACCGCCTCGTCTCGGCTGTGCTCGAGCGCCGACGTGAGCACCGGCGCGAGCAGGAGCAGGCCGAGGACGACGCCGGCATGGCGCGCGGCAAGCGTCCAGCCGCCGTGCACGATCTGCTCGGCGCGGCCGGCGACCGCTCTCTCGGTGAGGGCGACGAGGGCGAGGCCGATTCCCGCTCCCATGAGGATCTGGGGCGCGATCGTCCAGGCCCAGCCGGCGCGCGGGAGGAGCGCCAGCGCCGTCAGCCCTCCGGCGACGAGAACGACGCCGCTCGCGATCCTGATGCCGGCGCCGGCCCAGCCGGGAGGCACACGCCCCGCTGCAATCGCGACGAGAGGCAGCACCGTGACGACGAGGCCCGCCGTCGCCGGAGACATGCCCCAGCCGGACACGAGCAGGAGCACGAGGAGGAAGAGCGCAGCGACAAGACCGCCCGAGAGGAAGAGCAGCGCGGCGTTGGCACTCAGGTGCGGCCGTCCGACGGGTGAGCTCGGCCGGCGCTCGACGGTGCCCCGCAATGCGACGAGCGTGACGAGTGGCGCAAGAGCGAGCGGTACCTGCACGAAGAAGATCGACCTCCAGCCGAGCAGCTCGGTCAAGATGCCGCCTGCGCCGGGCCCGA
>JAXIPI010000292.1:0-5442 GCA_045403015.1 Gaiellaceae bacterium
GATCGAGCGTCAGGTCGGAGGTGCGACCGGTTGAGCGTCGCGGCGGCACGTCCGGTTCCGCTCCAGGGAGAGAGGGCCTCGACAATCCTCTCTCTCGGCCTGACGACGACCTATCTGTCGCTGATCGTGGCCCTGCCGATCGCCGCGCTCGTGTTCGCGTCGACGAACGACGGTGCGCGCGGCTTCTGGGACGTGGTCTCGAGCCCCGAGGCGGTCTCAGCCCTCAAGCTGACCCTTTGGACCTCGATCGCGGTCGCTCTGCTGAACGCCGTTCTCGGCACGATCACCGCTTGGGTGCTCGTCCGCGACTCGTTCCGGGGGAAGGCGCTCGTGAACGCGGTGATCGACCTTCCGTTCGCGCTGCCGACGATCGTCGCCGGTCTGACGTTGCTGGCGCTCTACGGGCCGCAGTCGCCGGTCGGGATCGACGTCGCTTTCACGACCACGTCGATCATCCTCGCCATGCTCTTCGTCACGCTCCCGTTCGTGGTGCGGACGGTTCAACCGGTTCTGATCGAGCTCGACCAGGAGATGGAGCAGGCCGCCAAGTCGCTCGGGGCCACCGAATTCCAGACTTTCAGGCGCGTGGTCTTTCCGAACATCCTCCCCGGGATCCTCTCCGGCGTCGCGCTCGCCTTTGCCAAGGCCGTGGGCGAATTTGGCTCGCTCGTGATCATCACCGGCAACTTGCCGTACAAGACGCAGGTCTCCTCCGTCTTCATCTTCAGCCGGATCGAGAGTGGCGACCAGGCCGGCGCGGCGGCGGTCGCCGTCATCCTGCTCGCGATCTCCTTCGCGCTGCTGCTCGCGATCGGGGTGGTCCGGCACTACACGACGAGGCACGACCGTGGCTAAGGCCCTCCGCCGGTACGGGTTGCGTGGGATCGCCCTCACGTATCTGGCCGGGATCCTGATCGGGCCGCTCGCGGTCGTCGTCTACCGCACCTTCGAGAACGGCTTCGACGCCGCGTGGGCTGCGCTCTCGTCGCCGGAGACCATCCACGCCTTCAAGCTCACCCTGATCATCACGGCGATCGCGGTGCCCGCGAACACCATCTTCGGGATCGCGTGCGGACTCGCGATTGTGCGCCGCAAGTTCCCGGGAAAGGGAATCGTGAACGCGTTCGTCGATCTGCCCCTCGCGCTGTCGCCAGTGGTCGTCGGACTCTCGCTCTACCTGCTGTACGGCCGCGACGGCTGGTTCGGCGGCTGGCTCTCGGACCATGGAATCCAGGTGCTCTTCGCGCTTCCGTCGATGGTGATCGCGACGATCTTCGTCTCGCTGCCGTTCGTTGCGCGCGAGGTCGTGCCGACGCTGCGCGAGATCGGGGACGAGCAGGAGCAGGCTGCGCGTACGCTGGGCGCCTCGTCGTGGCAGACCTTTCGCCGCATCACACTGCCCGCGATTCGCTGGGCGGTCATCTACGGCGTCATCCTCACGACGGCCCGCTGCCTCGGCGAGTTCGGCGCCGTCGCTGTCGTCTCCGGTCACATTCAGGGCGAGACGGAGACCGCCACGCTGCGGGTCGAGGAGCGCTACCAGTCGCTCGACCTCGCCGGCGCCTATGCGATCTCGATCGTGCTCGCGTTGCTCGCCGTGCTCGTGCTCGTCGCCATGACCGTGATCAGACCCAAGGAGGAGGCCGTCTAGTGTCCATCGTCGTCAAGGGTGTCTCGAAGCGCTTCAACGACTTCCCCGCGCTCGAGAACGTCTCGCTCGACGTCGAGACGGGCTCGCTGACCGCGCTTCTCGGCCCGAGTGGAAGCGGAAAGTCCACGCTGCTCCGCGTGATCGCGGGGCTCGAGCAGCCGGACGAGGGCGAGGTCGTCATCTTCGGGGACGACGCGACCGGGCTTGCGCCGCAGAAGCGCGGCGTCGGCTTCGTCTTCCAGCACTACGCGGCGTTCAAGCACATGACGGTGTACGACAACGTCGCGTTCGGACTCACGATCCGGAAGCGGCCGAAGGCGGAGATCGAGGCGCGGGTCGCCGAGTTGCTGGAGCTCGTGCAGCTGAAGCCGTTCGCAAAGCGCTACCCCGCGCAGCTCTCCGGCGGCCAGCGGCAGCGGATGGCGCTCGCCCGGGCACTCGCGGTCGAGCCGAAGGTGCTGCTGCTCGACGAGCCGTTCGGCGCGCTCGACGCGCGCGTGCGCGCGGAGCTGCGCGAGTGGCTGCGCCGCCTGCACGAGGAAGTGCACGTGACCACGGTCTTCGTCACGCACGACCAGGAGGAAGCGATGCAGGTCGCCGATCGCATCGCCGTGATGAACAAGGGCGTGATCGAGCAGGTGGGCGGCCCACGCGATCTCTACGAGGAACCCGAGTCCGAGTTCGTGATGAGCTTCATCGGGCCCGTCAACCGCGTCGGCGACACCTGGGTGCGGCCACACGATCTCGAGCTCCTGTCCGACCCCTCCGACGGCGCCGACGAGGCGATGATCGAGCGGATCGTCCATCTCGGCTTCGAGGTGCGAATCGAGCTCACCCGGGCCGACGGCGAAAGGCTCTGGGCGCAGGTGACGAGAGACCGTTGCGAGGAGCTCGAGCTGGAGGAGAACCAGAGCGTCTACCTGCGCCCGCAGCACGAGCGGGTCTTCAGCGAGACGGTCTAGCGCGAGCGCTCGACGAGGTCCGCGAGCGAGGTCTCCTCGAGCACGCCGCGCATGCTCGCGCGGAGCTCGATCCAGACGTCCTGAAGCGCCGTCGCCGCGCCGGTATAGGTCACGTCCTCCGGCCGGCTGCCGCGGACGCTGGCGATCGGGCCCTCCACCGCGCGGACGACGTCGGCGACGCTGATCTCCGCCACGGGCCGGCCGAGCCAGTAGCCGCCGTCGGCGCCGCGCCGGCTGGCGACGAGCTCCGAGCGGCGCAGCTCGAGCAGGATGTTCTCGAGGAAGTTGAGCGGGATCTCCTGTGCGCTCGCGAGCTGCTCGCCTTTGACCGGCTGTCCCGGCGGTGCCGCGGCGAGCTCCGCAAGCGCGCGGAGCGCATAGTCCACCTTCGCCGAGACCCGCATGGGCCGATTCTCTACGTTCGAACCGGTGCGTCGGCGAGCCAGGCGGTGCAGATTGCGGTGACGTGCCGGTGATCGGTCCCGCAGCAGCCACCGAGGACGTTCAACCGCGGCAGCCGGTCTCGCAGTGCGGCGTGCCGCTCACCGAGGTCGGCCGGGTCGCCGTCGTCCAGCTCGGTCGCCTCGTCGAGCTCCGCGTGGCTCTTCGTGGACGCGTTCGTGCGGAGACCGCGGATCCGGTCGATCCACGGCGCTCCCGGCTCGAGCACGTCCTCGAAATGGGTGGGATGAGCGCAGTTGATCATGTAGTACGCCGGGCCGGACTCCGTGGCCTCGTCCACCTGCTGGATTGCTTCGCCGAGCGCCTGCCCGCTCGGAAGGCGCCCATCCGTCTCGAGCGTGAACGAGATCACGACCGGCAAGCCGTTCTCGACGGCGGCACGCGTGACGCCGACCGCCTCCTCCGCGTACGTCAGCGTGAGCACGGTGACCATGTCGGCCGCGGTGTCCGCGAAGGTCGCGATCTGGGTCGAGTGGTAGAGCTGCGCCTCGTCGGGGGTGAGCATCGTCGCGGGGCCGTAGCCGTCTCCCTGCGGCCCGACGCAGCCGCTGATCACGATCGGGTGCTCGGATGCGTGCTCCCCCCGGATTTCCTCCATCAGCGCGATCGCCTTGCGGTTGAGAGCGTCAAGCGCGTCGAGCGAGTAACCCATCGCGGCTGCCCAGTCCGGGTTCGCGCGCCAGGTTGGGCTCTCGAGGATCAGGCCGACGCCGCGCTCGCGGGCGAGGATCGCGTACGGCGCGTAGTAGAGGCGGAGCCGCTCGGTGCCCTCATCGTCCTTCAGCAGGTCGAATGCGGCGAAGGCGGGCAGCTCGAGGCCCTGATGGAAGATGAGCGTCGTCTCGAGGCCGCCGTCCGTGATGAAGAGGCCGCCGTCGAGTTGAGGCAGGCGCTGCCGGTACATGCGCCGACGCTACCATCGGTCGGCTACGCGGTCACGTCTTCCAACCGCCGTTCGAGGAAGGCGCGATCGGCGGCATTCATCTCGAGCGCGAGCGCCGCACGGTAGGCATCAGCTGCCTCGGGGCGCCGGTCGAGCCTCCGCAGGAAGTCGGCCCGCGCGGCGTGAAGCAAGTGGTATTCCGGCAGGTCGATCCTCTCGACCAGCTCGAGGCCGAACTCCGGCCCGTGGGCCATGGCGACGGCCACTGCACGGTTCAATTCGACGATCGGCGTCGGCTCGAGTCGGGCGAGCTCGTCGTAGAGCGCAGCGATTTGCGGCCAGTCCGTCTCGCCGTCCTCGACATGCAGTGCAGCGATTGCGGCCTGCACCTGGTAGCTCCCTGGTTGGCGGTGCGAGAGGGCGCGCTCGAGCACGCGGGTGCCCTCGGCGATCCGCTCGGGGCTCCAGCGAGAGCGGTCCTGGTCCGCGAGCAGCACGATCGAGCCGTCGGGTTCGGTGCGCGCTTCGCGCCTGGCGTCGTGGAGGAGCATGAGCGAGAGCAGGCCGAGCGCCTCGGGCTCATCCGGCATCAGCACCGCCAGGAGCTTCCCGAGCCGGATTGCCTCGTCGCACAGCGACGCGCGCACGGGCTCTTCTCCCCCCGTTGCGGAGTACCCCTCGTTGAAGACGAGATACAGGACGGCGAGCACGGAACGGAGGCGCTCGGGCAGCACGTGATCCGGCGGCACCCGGAACGGGATGCCGGCGTTGCGCACCTTCCGCTTTGCGCGCACGAGCCGTTGCGCCATTGCGGGCTCGGCGACGAGGAACGCCCGCGCGATCTCCGTCGTCGTCAAGCCCGCGACCTCGCGCAGGGTCAACGCCACCCGCGCTTCGGCTCCGAGTGCCGGATGGCAGCACGTGAACACGAGCGCGAGCCGGTCGTCGGGGATCGAGCTCACGTCGTCCTCCTCGGCCGGAAGCGACTCGAGGCGGGCGAGCAGTTCGGCCTTGCGGGCGAACGACTGCTCGCGGCGGAGCCGGTCGATCGCCCGATTCCGCGCTGTGGTGATGATCCACGCGCCGGGGTTCGCCGGCGTTCCGTCGCGGGGCCAGCGTTCGAGCGCGGTCGTGAAAGCGTCCTGCACCGCGTCCTCAGCGCGATCGAGATCGCCGAGGACGCGGGTGAGGACAGCGACGGCACGGCCCCACTCCTCCCGAAAGACCGCGCCAATTTCCGTCAATGCTCGATCACGGGCCTGAGCTCGACGGATGCGCGGAGGGCCACCGGGATCCGGGCTGCGATCGAGATCGCCTCGTCGAGGTCGTCGGCGTCGAGAACCATGACGCCGCCGATCTGCTCCTTGGTCTCGGCGAAAGGCCCGTCGGTGACGATCGTCTCGCCGTCGCGGACCCGCACGGTCTTCGCGGTCTTCGGGGCCTCGAGCTCCGCGCCGAAGCCGAGCTTGCCGGTCTGGCCGAGC